>JAJCZF010000049.1 GCA_029262535.1 Deltaproteobacteria bacterium | reverse complement strand
GTACAGGCCGAGAGAAGAGCTGGTCTCTCTTATAGACTATGTCGATTCGGTCTATTTGAAGTACGGCGCTCCGAACGAGCTTAAGGGCACGGAGGGCGAAGAAGTCCAAAAGATAAAGGCCGAAGCCGCGACCAAGGGGCTAAGGCTCGTTGACTTTCCTATACGTCATATGGGCACCGACCGCTGTGTTGAAGTATTAAAAAGAATGAGAGCTGCGCTCGGCAAGTCGGTCGATATGATATTTAATACCGAGGTGAAGTCCGTTAAGACCGAAGACGGCGCTGTTACCGCCATTGAGACCAAGGACGGGCAGTTCTATGAAGCCGACTACGTCATTCTCTCGCCCGGACGTTCCGGGTCGAGGTGGCTTAAGCGCGTGGCGAATGATATCGGGCTCGCTACCTCGTCTAATCAGGTCGATGTCGGCGTGCGCGTAGAGGTCCCTGCCAAGACTCTCAAGCCTATTACCGACGTGATGCACGAGGCCAAGCTCGTACACCTTACCGGCCTCTTTAACGATACGATCAGGACATTTTGCATGAATCCGTACGGTGTCGTAGTTAAAGAGGGCCACGGCGATCTCTATACCGTTAACGGACATAGTTATTCGGATAAGAGGAGCGAGAATACCAACTTCGCGCTGCTCGTATCGACGACATTTACAGAACCCTTTGACGACCCCATCGGTTACGGAAGACACGTCGCCATACTCGCAAACCTGCTCGGCAAGGGTATTTTGGTACAAAGGCTCGGCGACCTCGAAGCGGGCCGCCGTTCGACTGTCGAGAGGATAGTGGAAAATTCCTTGCAGCCGACCTTAAAGGACGCGACACCGGGCGACCTTTCATTCGTGCTGCCCTACAGGTATATATGCGATATTTTAGAGATGATGCGCGCCCTCGACCGCCTTGCGCCGGGCGTCGGTGCGCCGTCCACTCTGCTTTACGGCGTTGAGGTGAAGTTCTATAGCCTGCGCCTTAAACTAAGCAACTCGCTTGAGACCGAGGTTGCGAACCTCTTTGCCGCCGGTGATGGCGCGGGTACGACTCGCGGCATAATTCAGGCCGCCGTATCGGGCGTAGTAGCCGCTAGAGAGATACTTGAAAGGGTTATGCAAAAGTGATTGACGAAATAAAAGAGATCCCCGCATATGTAAAAAATGTCTCTATAGTACTGGTCGAACCTATTCGCGCCGGTAATGTCGGCAGTGTCGCGCGGGTGATGGACAATACCGGTATAAAAAAGCTGGTCCTCGTAAACCCTGTCGAGTACCGTAACGACGAGGGTTTTTCAATGGCCTGCAATTCCGGGCGTATACTATTGGACGCAAAGGTATTTGAGACGGTCGAGGACGCGGTAAAGGACGCTCAGGTCGTAATAGGCGCGACACGCAGGGCCGGTAAGATACGCACCCCCCACTATCGCCTCGCAGACATTACGCCTCGGATATTAGATATAGCGCGTGAGAACTCGGTTTCTATTCTATTTGGCAGGGAGGATCACGGCCTCTATAACGAGGAGGTCGAGCTATGTGACATGGTATTCGAGATACCGACACATGATAACTGTCCCTCGCTGAACCTTTCGCAGGCGGTATTCGCATTTGCCCACTCCTTATATACGGGTCAACTTGAGCCGGGGGACGAGCCGATGGTGCTTGCCGAAAAGCTTGAGGTCGAGCGTATGTATGAGCACCTAACGTCGGCGTTGGCAAAGCTCGGTTATATGGAAGAGGGCTCTGAGCATATGGTTCCGACGATCCTTAGAAATTTTAGAAGACTCTTCGGGCGCGCCGGTCTGATGCAGAAGGATGTCGGCATGATTCGCGGTCTATGCGGAGAGATAGAACGGCTTGAAAAGAAGGTAAGTAAAGGGAATTGACAATATCTTCTAATCATAAAAGTCCGTATAGGTTGATGATACAGGGCACGGCCTCTCATGTCGGCAAGAGTGTTATTACGGCTGCTCTATGCAGGGTTTTTTCCGATATGGGTCTGCGCGTCGCGCCCTTTAAATCACAGAATATGGCGCTCAATTCATTTGTTACGCCTGGCGGTGCTGAGATAGGCCGCGCCCAGGCCCTTCAGGCCGAGGCCGCGCGCATCGCTCCGCGCGCCGATTTTAACCCTATATTATTAAAACCGACGGGAGACCGTCGTTCGCAGGTAATTATACACGGCAAGGTGCACGGTGACATGAACGCTGTCGAGTATCATCGTTTTAAACCTCGCGCCATGGAATATGTGATGGAAAGTTATAGACGCCTTGCCGCGGAGTTCGACATTATCGTGATTGAGGGCGCGGGCAGTCCGGCGGAGATAAATCTGCGCGAGGGCGATATAGCCAATATGGGGCTTGCGACCCGTATTAATGCGCCGGTCTTGCTGGTGGGAGATATAGACAGGGGCGGGGTATTCGCTTCGCTTCTCGGTACGATGGAACTGCTCGAAGCGGACGAAAGAGAGTTGATAAAAGGGCTTATCATAAACAGATTTCGTGGCGACCCGGCCCTGCTCGACTCTGGTGTGAATATGATAGAGGCGCGTATAGATAGGCCGGTGCTCGGGGTCGTGCCATATTTCTCCGAGATTAACCTGCCCGACGAGGACGGCGTTGCGCTTGAGAGGCCGAAGCAGGTTTATAATGAAGGATCGACAAGGGTCGTCGTTATAAGGCTGCCGCGTATATCGAACTTTACCGACTTCGACGCGCTCTCGCACGAGCCGGGCATAGTCGTTGAATATATTAACGGCCCACCAGAGGCCTCTCTCCTGGACGGCGCGTCACTTGTAATCATACCTGGTAGCAAGAATGTCGTCTCCGACCTGAGATGGATGAAAGAGAACGGCCTTTCCAAAGCTATCGGCGATTATTATAAAAAGGGCGGTACGCTCTTCGGCATATGCGGCGGCCTGCAGATACTTGGGCGTTCGATTGCGGACCCGGACGGGGTCGAAGGTGCGTCTGCTACAATAGAAGGGCTCTCGTTACTCGCGCTCGATACGATTTTAGAAAAAGAGAAGGCGACCTGTCAGGTAGAGGGCGATCTTATCGTACCGGACTTGCCTCACTCGTCGATCACCGGTTACGAGATACATATGGGCCGCTCTACTTCAACTGCAAAACCCTTTGCAACTATCTTAAAGAGAAACGGCGAAGGCGTCTCTATATCGGACGGAGGGGTCTCGGAGTGCGGACGGGTAATGGGCACATATATACACGGCATATTCGATAATGACGGATTCAGGCGGGCCTTATTAAAGCGGCTTGGGTTTGTCGGGGGTGAGACGACCCCTTTTGCGCAAGCGCGTGAAGATGCTATCGCCGACTTCTCAAGCCTTGTAAAGGAATCGCTCGATATCGATGCCATATGCGATAGCATGGGCTTTGATACCGGGTTAGGGGTTGCGCGAAATGTTTGAAGACCTGATGAGTATAAAACCCCTCCTGGCCGTAATGGTCGTTGCATATATCGTAGACCTCGCCCTTGGCGACCCGGAGAGCCTGCCCCATCCTGTCAGGTGGATGGGCAGGTTTATCAGCTTTTTGGAAAAGCGGCTCCGCAGATTCGGCAAGGACGTGCCATTTGAACGTAAGGCCGGGCTCATCACCGTGCTTTTGACGGTCTCGGCCGTCTGGTACGGTTCCTATTATCTTTTGGCTTTTGTAAAGTCGCTATCGTTGCCGCTCTTTTATTTTCTTAATATATATTTTGCGTGGACCGCCATATCGGTCAAGTCCCTATCGGGCGAGGCCGGCTCTGTTATGTCGATACTTGAGACCGGGAAGTTGCCCGAAGCGCGAGAGAGGCTTTCGCGCATAGTCGGGCGAGATACCGACAAGTTAACCGACGAGGGTGTCTCAAAGGCCGTTGTCGAGACCGTATCTGAAAATACATCTGACGGCATCGTCGCGCCTTTATTTTTCATGGCTATAGGCGGCGTGCCGCTTGCGCTCGCTTATAAGGCCGTTAATACGCTTGACTCGATGATAGGTTATAAGAATGAAAGATATATAGATTTCGGGCGAAGCGCTGCGAAGCTCGACGATATCGTTAATTTTGTGCCGGCCCGCCTGACGGCCTACCTGATGGTTCTCTCTTCCGGCCTTATGGGGCTCGACTGGAGAAATTCGCTGATGATACTCAGGCGCGACGGCAGGAAACATCCAAGCCCAAACGCGGGCCTTCCGGAGGCGGCTGTCGCCGGGGCACTGGGGCTTCGCCTCGGCGGGCCTACCGGTTACGGCGGCAGGATAGACCATAAACCCTATATAGGCGAAAAGGTATCGATACCGGACGCCGCCACGGTAGGTGCCACGGTTTCTATAATGCATATAACCGGGGCGGCGATGCTGCTTGGCTCTATTGCCGTCTTGACCTTACTCGGCCCGGTTCTTATAGGTTCTTAGCCCGGCTCTTAATAAAAAGAGGAGAGATATAATGCTTATAAATATAGTAACATTCATACACCTCATGATCGTTTCGCTATGGGTGGGGGCCATGATATTTTTCACCTTCTGTTCTGCGCCGAGTATCTTTAAGATACTGCCGAGAGAGAGCGCCGGAGATGTTATCGGCGATATCTTTCCAAAGTACTGGATTCTCGGTTACGCGGCTGGCGCGGTCTCGGTCGCAACGCTATTCTATATGGGAAACCTGCTTGGCCGCCTATCAGAGCTAAAGGCCCTGGTTCTTATTGAAATGTTTGCCTTGGCTCTATTTTCAGGTCTGGTCATCGGCAGGCGCGCTCGCGCTATCAAGGCCGATATGAGGGCTGCCGAGGGTGAGGAGCAGGAAGCCTTCCGCGGCAAATTTCGCAAGATTCACGCCGTGAGCGCGATATTCAATCTCTCGCTTATCCTGCTTGGGGTCTATTATATATACCTGCTATCTTCAGGGCTTGATCTATAGGATGAAAATTGACACACGGTGGTGACATATGGGCGGCGGCTGACCTTGGCGGCATCAGGCCCTCTGATATAATAGATTTTAGCGCGTCCGTATGCCCGCTAGGCTCTTCTCCGCGGGCGGTTGAGGCTATAGGGGAGGCGACCGCCTTGCTAGGCGCCTATCCCGATCCGCACGCAAGGGAACTTGTAGAGGCCATATCGAATTACTACGGCCTTGCCTCCGACTGTATACTTCCAGCCAACGGCTCTACCGAGCTGATATACCTGGTCGCTTCGGCCCTGAAAGCCAGGAACGCGCTTATTGTAGAGCCTGCCTTCTCAGAGTATCGTAAGGCCCTGCTCTTAAACGGAACAACGGTCGAGCCCCTTTTAGCCGTAGACGATAACTTTTCGCCGACTGCCGGGGCTAATATAGATGCCGGGGTTATTATAGAGGCGGTAAGAGGCGGCGGCTACGAACTTCTCTTTATCGCTAACCCGGCTAACCCGACCGGGGCCTTGATATCGAAAGAAGATATGTTGAAGATAACCGCCGCCTGCGAGCAAACCGGGACGGTAGTTATTATTGACGAGGCCTTTTGCGATTTTGCGGAGGCCGAATCGATGAAGGGCGAGACCGGGTCTTTTGAAAACCTGATAGTGCTGCGCTCCATGACCAAGTTTTTCTCTCTCGCCGGAGTGAGGCTCGGATTTCTAACGGCCAGACCAGAGATGGTCGAGAGGCTCCGCGCCCGTCAGTATCCCTGGTCGATCAATACGCTCGCAATGGTTGCCGGAATCGCCACTCTCGGTGACGACAATTATATTTCAGCTATAAGGGACTGGTTTCACTCTGAGCAGCGCCCCTTTTATGAATCGTTAAGCGCCATACCGGCCCTTACGGTATATCCGTCCGCCGCCAACTTCTTTATGATAAAACTGCCGGATGGATGGCGGGGCGATCTTTTAAAGGCCGAGTTGCTTAAAGAGAGGCTTCTCATAAGGACCCTCGACGGTTTTGCCGGACTAGGAGGCTCTTTTATCCGCGTGGCGCTGCTGGATGGCGCAAAGAACCGTCTCTTGACCGTAGCCCTTAATAGGGCCTTTGATACTTAGGTCATTCTATTTTTTAACTGTTCCCGCGGTTTTGCTAATGATTGCGTGGTCGAGGGGCCGGGCCCCGGTAGACGTTTGCATTCGAGCTAAGCAGGGTTGATAGAATAGATTCGACGCTTTTAACCTCGTTAAGGATATAAGGATGCCCGATATAAGCGGCATGGAGTTATACAGGAGGCTCATGGCGCTAAAACCGTACACCGCCTCCAGGATAATCTTTCTCTCGGGAGATACGGAGAACCCCGATATCAGGGGATTTCTCATGGGAACGGCCTAAGTTATCTTTCCAGGCCATTTGCCGTCGGGGAACTGTTGGAAATGATGATAAGGCTCGAATCTCCCAGCGGGTAAAATAGCTCTTTGTTAACGTCCCGTTATAGTAGAAAAGAGTTGTAATTGAGCGATAAACCTGTTATAAATTCTCGATATGCTAGGAAATGTTTTCAGTGACTTTTTTAAGTTGCTCTATCTGCCTACCTTAAAGGAGATCTAAATGGGCTTTATTCGCTCAATCAGCATAAGAAACGCGCTTATAGCGCTTATGGGAGTGCTCGTCATCGCCCTGGTTGTCGTGGCAATCCAGAGCGCACAGGTGGCCAGATCCGACCTTAAGGAAATGACAAGGGTCTCTCTAGCCAACTCACTTGCCGACGATATCCTGGCCGCGGCAGGCAAACAGGCCGTAGAGCGCGGTGTAACCGCTACCGCCCTGTCCAAAAATAGCAAGGCCAATACCGCATTCCTCCAAAAGATATCGGCCCTCAGGACCAAGGGCGACCTCTCTTATAACGCCGGCATGAAGAAGGTGCGCGAGCTTATTAAGCTGGACCCGAACAACGCGCTCCTCAAAAGTACCTACGAGGTGACGATACAGGCAAGAAAGGCGCTTGAGACATATCGCAAAAATGCCGATATAAATATGAATCGCATTGAGAAGGATCTCGACCCAAAGGACTGGATCGGTGTTGCGAGCGGCCTCATCATGGCTACGGCAAAGCTTCGCCTGGTAGCCCTTACAAGCCCGGATGCGGTGCATACGCCGCATAACGCCTTACAGATGAATATGATCGTTAAACAGGCCGTATGGCTCGCCAGCGAATATGCGGGCAGAGAACGCGCCGTCATGGGCGGTCACATCAATGCCGGGAAGCCGGTGAGCGAAGCCACGAACGCTACCCTAAAGGGGTTTAGAGGCATTAACGAGATAAATATCAAGGTCATAAGGGATCTTAAGCTCGACGACGCTACCGATCCGAGGATTCTTGAGGCCATCCACGAGATGGAAAAGGTCTTTTTGGGTAAGTACGAGGAGGTAAGGCAAAATGTCTTCGCCGAGAGCAAGACCGGAAACTACCCGGTCGCCGCGGCGCAGTGGATAGCCAGCGCGACCGAGGGTATCGATACTATCCTTGCCGTCTCGTCCGCCGTGAGCCTCTCTGTCGAGGATATGATAGAGGCATCCATGGCCGAGGGCCGCCAACAGATGAGGGTAGCCATAGCCTTCTTGATCCTCGCCTTTATTTTAGCCGTCATCGCCTTTATAGTTGTTCAGTACAAGGTCTTAAGACCTATGAATAACCTAAGGCTCATAAAGAATGTCATCGGCCATGTTGAACGTTCGGGTGATCTCACGCTCAAGATAAAGTGCGACTCATCCGACGAGACAGGGCAGATAGCGAGATCATTTAATAAGATGATCCACAAGTTTCACTCCATCGCCCTGGAGATGCAGGCCTCAAGCGACCATCTTTCGTCCTCTTCCGAGCAGCTCGCCGCTTCGGCCAGCGAGATAGCAAGCGGTTCGGAGGAGCAGTCGAACAGAGCCGAACATGTCGCCACGGCCTCGCAGGAGATGAACGCCACTATCGTAGAGGTCGCAAAGAACGCATCGGGGGCCTCCGACGCGGCGCGCCAGGCCAATAGCGCCGCTTCAGAGGGCGGAGATATCGTAAGGCGTACCATCGACTCCATGAACGGTATCGCCGAGACCGCACGCGAATCGAGTGAAGTGATCGCCTCTCTGGGCACCAGAAGTAAAGAGATAGGCAATATTATAAAGGTTATCGACGATATAGCCGACCAGACCAACCTGCTGGCCCTGAACGCCGCGATAGAGGCTCAACGCGCAGGTGAGCAGGGCCGCGGTTTTGCTGTTGTCGCCGATGAGGTAAGAAAGCTCGCCGAGCGTACCTCCAGCGCCACCAAAGAGATCGGCGAGATGATAAAGGCCATACAGTCGGAGACACGCAGGGCCATAACGACGATGGACCGGGAGGTTCATGTCGTTCAGGAAGGCGTAACCCTGGCTGAAGAGGCGGGCAGCGCTCTTAGAGAAATATCCGATCAGGTTGAGACTGTCTCTGCCGTAATCGAACAGATAGCCACTGCCAGCGAAGAGCAATCGGTAGCCGCGGACCAGATAAGCGGAGATATCGAGACGGTGGCTAAGATAACGAGAGATACTTCGAGCGGCTCTCAGCAGATTGTGCAGGCGAGCCACGAGATGGCTCACCTGGCGGTAAATCTTCAAAAAGCCGTCGCCATGTTTAAGATCTCGGAGAAGAAGACCTTGTCTTCCGGCCGCATGGCGTCGCCGGTCCGCGCAAAGCCGCCTGAGCAGGTAGCAGCGTTAATGAAGGAAGAAGAGTTCGGCAACCAGTATGGCGATTCCGGTGGAGACTATAGGGGAGGTTTTGAAGGGGGCGGGGAGCAGGGCGGAGAAGGCGATTATAATCAGGATGTCGAAGACTACGATAGAAGTAATTTCGAGGGTTATGAGAACCGCGACCGAGACTACTAACCATATAGAGTAAACTGATCTGAAATTAGTAAAAAGCCCGTCCGCTTCTGCAAAGCGGACGGGCTTTTTTATTAGGCGGTCATCTGACTTTTTCGCAAATGAACTTAAATGTCGGAAGTCCGCACATGAAATAAGAGCAGGGACCTGTGGTTAGAGTTTTACTGTGATTACGGTCTTTACGTTGCCGCGAACGTTGAAATCCCCAATTACTTCGAGAGATCTCGGCTTGAGTAGTTCGTTTAGTTCCGAGAAGATGAGATTGGCGCTCTCTTCGTGGGATATGGCCCTCTCCCTGAATGCGTTCAGGTATAGTTTGAGGGCCTTTAGTTCAACAATCTTTTCATCCGGTATGTAATTAATACGGATAGTTGCGAAGTCGGGATAACCCGAACGCGGACACAAGCAGGTAAACTCCGGAAAGCTTATCTCTATCGTATAGTCGCGTTCCGGCGAGGGGTTTGGCCATGATTCAAGGCGCGCAGCCTCTACTGCCTCGGCCCCGTATTTATTATTATCATTCATCTCGTTATAATATCAGCACTGGAACCTCTTGTCAAAGCCAACGGTCTTCGCCGAACTCTTCTTTCCTGATAAATAGAGTCTGTAACGGCTATATTCGTTTCCGGCTTAATCGGCTTCTTTTATATCATAAAAAAGAGCGAGACCCGGTGTCGTCTCACTCTTGTATACAATGATGTTGACCCGGCGGAAGAAATCTTTGCAAATATATGAAAAAATTCAAAAAAACTCTTGACACGTTGTCAAAACAGTTATAAATTATAGATACTTGAATAAGTATAAAGGGCTTGAATTGCGTCTATCTGCGTCTTCTTTTGTCTAGTTACGGATAGTTCGCCTGGACTTTTCAGAGAGAGTTCGCTAGAGATTGCTTGAGAGGCGTCGCGTTTTATTAATAGAGATGCCGTAATTTTATAAACAGATATCCAAACTTCAGGAGGTTTCCAGAATGTCTAAAAAGCTGAGAGCGCTTACAGTATATGTATTGCTGCTTTTAATCTTGCCTTTCCTTTCGATGCCGGCTTACGCAGCCATACCGGCTCCATGGGAGGCCAAGATAAGGCCTGGTTATCTCTATAGAGAAAATACAACGGCTGACGCCGGCTTCGTGGATATCCTCTTACCGGTATGGGGCGATAAGAACGCGTTGCTCTTCTTAAATCCATACGTCAGCGTGAGCAGTCCGGATTCAGACGAACAGAGTGTCGGGATCGGATACAGAAGGCTATTTGGTAGCGATAAATACATCTTCGGTATGAACAGCTTCTTCGATAGTAATCGCAGCATAAATCACGAACATTACCGCCAGGTAAGCGCCGGTCTTGAGTTCATGAGCAAGTGGGTGGACTTCCGCGCTAATATATACCATCCAATAGGAAACAAGCTTAACCGCGTTGAAGCCAATGACAGATACGCATTTGGCCAGACAGCCCTTCTTCGCTATAAAGGTTACGAAGAGGCGCTATCCGGTGTAGACGGCGAGCTGGGTTTTCTCGTTCCGTGGATATCCAACAGGTATGAGACGCATCTTTCTGGCGGTCTATTCTTCTACGACTCTACGGTAACAGGCAACTCCGACCTGCGTGGCGAACGTGTAAGGGTCGAGGTCAGGCCTTCCGACATGATAAACCTCAACGCCGAGTGGCGCGACGACAGCACACGCGGCGCAGACACCACCTTTGGCGTTTATCTGGATCTTCCCTTCTCAATTGAAAATATAGTCGCGGGCAAGAGCCCGTTCGCCGGTTACGCAAAGATACTCGATATAGGCAAAGGCCCCCGCGAGCTTCGTGAGAGGATGACCGAGCGCGTTATACGCGACCGTGAGATCTTCGCTCCGGAGCTGGTAGCCGATAAGCCTGACCATATAGCCGACATGATATATGTCAACGCCGATAATCTCGGCGGCGGCGACGGTTCGCTCTTTGATCCCTATACCGATATAAACGATATAGACGGAAACAGCCGCTGGGACGACGGCGTATGGATATATGTAAGTGATAGCGACAGGCTGCCCGATACCTACGACGATGTGCATATTACGCTCTTACCGGACTCGGTCCTCTGGGGTCAAGGCGCTCGCTTCCATAACCTTGGCGGCTGGGTGGGCATCCCGAGCCCCGGACACCCGGTACTCGACGGTGACGGCTACGGCGACGTGGTAACGTTGGCCGACAATAATACCGTCATGGGTTTTGTCATTCAAAACGCCGACCGCGGCATCGTCGGTTACGGCACGACCGGAAGCCCGATAAGAAACGTAGATATACACGACAATATCATTAAGGATACATACGACTCTGATAGCGGTATCCATATAAATAATGAACTCGGAGACAGCGAAACGCCGATCAGCGAGACTTTAGCTCTAAATATCTATGACAACCTCGTATATGACAGCTACGGCGACGGTATCCATATCGAACAATATATCTACGGTTCTACCATAACCGATACGACGATTACGAATAATATAACCAATAATACGCTAACTACTAACGATGATGACGGTGCGGATATTCGTAATATCGTCAGGGGTACTAATGTCGACGGCGTGGTTATCTCAAATAACCTTGTAAATAATAACGCATCCTCTAACAGTTACGACGGCATCGACATGAGGAACGCCATAACGGCCTACGACGAGACCTCGACGAGCGATATCGCGGCGACCGTATCTAATTCTTCTATCAACAATAACCTTACGGGCAATACCGCTTCGGATAATTACAGCGGCGACGGTATCACAATCTCCGGTTATGGCGACGAGGGGCTTGCTTCCGCAATAAGCGCTTACGCAGTGGCATATGAGAATGTCGAGGGCAATGTCCTGGCGACCGTCTCCAATTCAAGCGTTAACAATAGATTTACTGGGAATGTGACTGACAGGAATGACGATAGCGGTGTGTCGATCTGGTCTAACGGTATTTCAACAACGGCTACCCTGACCGATGGCGCGGATCTCACCGGCGACCTCAGGGCTTTGAATGATAATAATAAGATCAACAATACTTTCTCTAAAAATACCTCGCGCGATAACGATGATTCAGGTATCCGCATCCAGGGCAATAATATCAACTCTCTTGCCCGCGCAAACTCCGGTGATATAACGATCGGCGCCAACGGCGTTCCCGGTTCCGGCAACGTATCTTCCGAGGTGCTGAATTCTAATATCAACAACAGCTTCGACTTTAATACCGCCACTGGCAACGCCTACTTTGCCTATGAAGGCGACGAGGCCGGTATCCTTATAGAAGAGTCAAGGCTCAACGCCCTATCTTACGTCGGTAACTTCATCAGCTCAACCGGCGACCTTGTAACGGTAAACGGAAACGTATCGGCCAGGGTCGATCCTTCGAGCGTCAATAATACCTTTATACGCAACACGGTATCAGACAACTATAGTAACGGCATAGTGCTTGGTTATACCGACGAGTGTTGCCCGGAATACGACTATGAGTATATGGTAGGTCAGGGTTATAACGGCGCAAGCGCGGTAACGGCCGCGCTCGAAGCCTTCATAACCGGCGGCCATACCCAGGGCGACCCGCTTGGCAGGCCCACGGGGTTGACGTCGATGGTCGAGGACGTGACTGTTAATAATATCTTCCAGCACAATACCGCCAGCGGTAACTCAGGCCAGGGTATCCGCATCGGCGATAGCAGTGAGGGCAACGGTAACAATCTCTACGCCGGCGCATTCGCAGAGGGCGGCGACTTAGGGGTAGATACGGTCATAGCATCCGACGTCTACGCCGAGGTCAGGTCTACTCCGGGCCCTGTGATCAGTACCGGTATCGTCAACAACTTCTACAAGAACGTGACCAACGACAATAGCGGAAACGGTACCTTGATCGTAGAGAACGTCATTGACGCCGAGGCCATGGCCGCCAGCTCTACGACCATTGTAGATCACGACGTCGAGGCATATGTAAATGATGTCGTTATTACTAATATCTTCAAGGAAAATATATCGGACGATAACTCAGATGGCGGCCTTACGATATATGATAACTATATCGGCGCTGACGCCGGGACCTACTGGGCGCAGATCAACGGCAACGTGACCTCCGGCATCGACCCGGTCAGCATCAACAATACCTTCATCGGTAATCAGACTAACGATAACTACGACGATTATGGTATCCTTGTCGAGTATAACGAGGTAGAGGCCTATACCGAGGTCTACGGCGCGCGTACCGACGAGTACGGCAATCCCATCCCGACCATAGGCGAAATCGACCAGCTCGGTACGCACACCTACGGCGACGTATCCGCGTCGATAGTCGATGCCACCATCAACAACACGGTAAAGTACAATACCTCTTCGGATAACTACGGCGGCATAGAGTTCAATGAGAACGCTATAGACGCGCATGCCAGCGCAAGTAGCAGCGCCTGGATTGCTGGTAACCTTACCGCTTCGGTCGATCCGTCGGGTATTAATAATCTCATTGAGCGGAACGTCACAAATAACAATGACGACGAAGGTGTATATATAGACGAAGCGCGCGGATCGGCGACCGCCTTACTGGGTGAAGTCGTCGAAAACGACGAAGATGACTACTATACGAACTCCAATGCTTTCGTTGAGGGCGACGTCACGGCGGAGGTTATCGACTTCGCTATATCCAACACCTTTAATAGGAACGAGGCCACTGGCAACGACGACGATGGCCTGACAATGGGTGAAAGCGATGACGCAAGTGTTATCTACGCCCGTGTTGCGGCGGAGCACTCCTCCACGGTAGGCGGAGACCTTACAGCCAGCACCATCAATGTTTCCATTGATACCATCTTCGACAAGAACAATGCTGACAATAACGTCGACCAGGGCATCGAGAGGGGACAGGACAGGATAGAGTCCAAGGTGGACGTAAACCAGGATTACTACTATACTCCCGATACCGTGGAGATCGCCGGAAACGTCATGGCCGTAACGCAGGACGCTACCATAGAGACGATCTATAAGGGTTCGGGTAATTCGGCCGACAACCACGACTACGAGGGTATCAAGCAGGAAGAGACTGAAATACTCGCCAATGTCTATATGCAATACGCAGAGGTAGGCGGAGACGTATCGGCTACAGTTGATCCTTCGGGCATCACCAATAACATTATCGACAATAATGTAAGCAATAACGGTTCTGAAGACGGCGACGATAATATAGAACTCGATGATAACGTTGTCAGGGCCCAGGTTGAGGCCGGCTATACATCGATTGGCGGCTCTTCCACTGCGCTGGTCGAGGATGTCTGGATCAGCAATCTCTTTGACCGCAATATCACCAATAACGCCGGTTACTATGATGATTATTATGAAGAAGGCTACGGCGACGGCCTCAACATGGACGACAACTGGATCAATGCGAATAACTTTCTCTACTCGTCTTCGGTTGACGGCGATCTTGTCGCGCGCATTGTCAATGCCGCTACTACCAATACCTTCACCGATAACGAGTCGAACGACAACGCGGATGATAATATCTATATCGATAACAACGGAACAGCATCCAGTGCCTATGTTACAAACTCTTCCGTTGGTAACGAAGAGAACGTCTCCGACGTAGTGTCGGAAGTTGTCGATTCTACCGTAACGAACACATTTAGCGGTAATACGGCAACCGGCTCTGATGACGGTCATGGTATTCAGGTTAGCGGCAACTCTATCACTTCCTATGCCTCGGCCTACTCCTCCAGCTTTGTGAGCGGCGATGTGGTTGCGAACGTTGATCCGATCTCTATTACCAACACCGTTGCTTCTAACGTTCTTAACGATAATAATCAAGAGGGAGTGCATCTCAGTAGTAACAGGATATTTGCCGAGACAAGCGGCTACGGCGCGGCAGAGGGTGAGTATGTCGCCACGGTCGACGGTGCAACGATAGATAGCACATTTTACAGGAACCGCGCCAGCGGTAGCGAAGACGCAGATGGAATTGAGATTGGGGAGTCTAATATATGGGCCAGCGCATCGGATTCAAGCGCGGTCACAAACTCGACGATAGATACAACCTTCGACGGTAACCATACGGACTATAACTCTGAGAACGGCATACTCTACGGCTCGACCTCGTCGACCGGCTCATCTGTTGCCGTAAACCTCTTTGCCGAGACCAACAGGGCCGTGAATAACGGCGAAAACGGTTTTGAGTTATCGGAGCAAGGCGGAACCTTTACCGGTGATCTAGGTGGCGGAGCCCTCGCCTCTATTGGCGTGAACTCGTTCTACTCAAACGGCGGTTTCGATCTTGAGAACAATTCCGGCACCGCTATAAAGGCAGAGTCCAATTGGTGGGGCGCTAACGCCGACCCGTCCGCTCAGATTCTGGCTGGAGCCGGTGTTGACTCCACACCATGGCGAACAGGCCATCCGGGTTGGGGTGCTTTTGAGCCATATTTTCCTTAACTTGATTTAGTAATGAACAAAAAGGCCCCGCACCTCTCGGTGCGGGGCCTTTTTTTATCTGTAGAACTTATTTTATGATGGAACGGGCTAGTCGTCTCTCTGAATAAGCTTGGCGTATAGTTCCGCTGTGCGCTCCAGGAGCGCCTCTACGGTACTGTTGTTCTCTATCAGTTGGTCTGCGTGCGCCTCTTTAAGATGAAGCGGTATCTGGCTCTCTATGCGGCTGGCGGCCTCCTGCTCTGTGAGCCCGTCTCGGTAGGTAAGGCGGCGAATCTGCTCTTCTCTTGAGCAGCTGACAACAACGACCCTCTCTACCTCTTTATGGAGTCCTACCTCAATTAATAATGGAGCGTCGAAGATCACAAGCGCGGACGGTTCTTTTTCTAAGAGCGCTTCTGCTTCGTCTTTCATGCGTCGGACTATGACTGGGTGGGTAAGTCTATTTAATCTCGCTATGGCGGCTTTGTCGTTAAATACGATAGCGCCGAGTTTTTTTCTATCTATCTCGCCGGAGGCAAGCACTATGGCAGAGCCGAACTCATTGACAACCTTTTTATAGACCTCTTCACCTGGAAATAGTATTTGACGCGCGATAATATCGGCGTCGATAATATAGGCGCCGAGCCTCTTAAGTTCCGCCGCTACGAGGCTCTTGCCAGTGGCCACCCCCCCTGTGAGTCCGACCAGCATGGCTTAGTTCTTTAACATGATTATACTGAGCTGGCGTCCGTTCTCGTCCGGATCGGCTCTGTATGAATAGAGAATATCTTTATGGCATGAAGTGCAGCTATCTTCTGTTCTTGTGATATTGTCGCTATCCAGGCCGGCCTCGATGAGGGCGGACTTAACGGCCAGTCCGAGGTCGAAGTGAACTGTGCCGCCTTCTTCGTTAAAGAGCCCTTCAGAGTCGGGCAGGGCGTCCCTGAATGACGAAGATAGCTCTTCTCCGACCGTGTAACAGCATGGGCCGATATGTGGTCCTATCGCCGCCGTTATCTTTGCCGGATCGGATTTGAAGTGTGAGGTCATAGACCTTATAGTCTCCCGTATGACTCCCTTTGCAGCGCCTCGCCATCCTGCGTGGGCCGCTCCTATGGTCTTCTTCTCTTTGTCGAAGAGCAGGACGGGCACACAGTCTGCGGTTCTGACTCCGATGGGCAGGTACGGGGTATTGGTCACTACCGCGTCTCCTTCACGCTCAGCGTATGCGGCGGCTTCGCCTCTTGAAGACGAACCCTTGATGGCGATGACCTTTACGCCGTGTACTTGATTGGGCATGATGATCGAGGCCGAGCGAAACCTTAATAGCGAACCGGCTTCTTCGAGATGCGCGCGGCAGAGCCCTCGCTCGTCGAGCGGCGTCTCGGTAAGATGTTCTTTGCTTGGGCGGCATAAAAATGCATGGACCGCGCCTGAAAGCAGGTCGGCTTTGAAGTATCTTAAATTCTCTTTATCGGGGTACATGTGTGCAATCCTTAGATGATGATGACTTTGAATCTATTATAGCATAAAATTCTTAACTGTCAGCACCTTCCGTCCTTTGATCTAAGAGCTCGATGATGAGAGCCATATCGTCAGGATAGGGCGAGGTGAATCTGAGTTCTTCGTTGGTCTCCGGGTGCCTGAAGCCGAGCGACAGGGCGTGGAGCAGCTGTCTCTTGAGCCCTTTTATCCTGTCCGCAATCGGCTTCGGTGTGGCGGAAGGGATCTTTCTCTTGCCGTATAGCGGGTCTCCGACGACCGGGTGTCCGATGGAGTCCATGTGCACGCGCACCTGGTGGGTGCGTCCGGTCTCCAGCTTAAGCTCGACGAGCGTAAAGAAGTTATATCTCTTAATGACCTTGTAGTGCGTAACGGCCTCGCGCGTGGAGCGAGAAACGGCGGAGATCTTCTTTCTATCTGTAGAACACCTTCCGATGGGCAGATCTATAGTGCCGCGGTTCTCTTTGAGACGCCCCCAGACGAGCGCGTGATAACGGCGCTCTGTCGTATGTTCTTTGAATTGACGGGCGAGATCTGTAAATGTCGGGTCGTCCTTTGCAACGACCATTACCCCGGTAGTGCCCATGTCGAGCCTGTGTACGATGCCGGGCCTAAGTGGCGAGCCTGTTGGGGCAAGCCTGCCTGTGTGATGCAAGAGGGCAGCGACAAGCGTGCCGGTCGAACGGCCCGCGCCGGGATGAACCGCCATGTGGGCCGGTTTATTTACGACTACAAGAAAGTCGTCCTCGTATACAATGTCGAGCGCAATATCCTCCGGGGCCAGGGTCTCCGGCGGTTTTTCGGGGAATTTTACAAAGAGAATCTCGTCGCCCTTGATCTTATATCCGGCTTTTGTAATTACTATCTCCGAGATTGAGACCTGCCCCTCAGAGATGAGATTCTTCAGGAATGAACGAGTGCGTTTTGGAAATTTTTCGGAGAGGAAGAGGTCGAGCCGCTTGCCTTTGTCTTCGCTCTCGGCCTTGAGATTGGGGGTGGTCATATTGATTACGATAACTTTACTTGAGGGGGTATAGTTTAGGCGTCCGCTTCTTCTTTTAATAATTCATGGATGAGCACATCGCAATTCGATTCGGCGTTTTCCGTTACGAGGTCGGCGACTAGGGCCTCTTTTTTGTGCTCGA
>JAJCZF010000048.1 GCA_029262535.1 Deltaproteobacteria bacterium | reverse complement strand
TTAATTCCGCGAAAATAAAACCACACCTGTGTGGAGGGAAAAAGATCAATTTATATAAAAATTAGAGATTTTTTTCTGAATCAAGGCGCGGCGTAAAATAGAAAAACGTAGCGTGGTATTTCACGTAAGTTTTTATATTTTGCGACGCAACGCAGAGTCAGGAAAAAAGATCAATTTTTAGCAACGCTAACCATTGAGGGGCGTAACAACCTGTCTTTGAAAAAATATCCCTTCTGAAAAACCTTGATTACGAACCCCGGCTCGTGCCCTTCGCTATCGTCGTGGCTTATGGCCTCGTGCCTGTTTGGGTCGAACGGCAGCCCCTCCGCCTCTATCGCCCGCAAGCCAAAGGACTCAAGCGTCGATATAAGCTGTGCGCTTACAAGAGTCAGCCCCTCGCGGAGCGAATCGGTATTGTCAGTATCGGCATGTTCGAGTGCGCGTTCAAGGTTATCGACCACGCTAAGGAGCTGTTTCATAAGCCCCTCGTTACCGTAGGCTATATAGTCGCTCTTCTCTTTTTCGAGCCTTTTTCTGACATTATTAAGATCAGCCGTGGCCCTGAGAAATTTTTCATAGTTATCGGCGGCCTCCGCGGTCTTCTCGGCGAGCGCGGCCTCTAAGCACGAAAGCTCGTCGCCCTCTTCACTTACGACCTCAAGCGGCTCGAAGCCCTCCTGGTCTTCCAGATCTTTATCTTCATCGTTCTCTATCATAGTAAAAAAGCCCTCTGATTAAGTCTTTCATTATATAACAGCCTGAATTCTTTAGATATATAGAAGACTATAGGCCGTCTTGAATAATAAGATAAGATAACAGGATAGGAGGTCTTTTGTCAACAACACACTGCGGGATTTAGACAAGCTCATTCAGGAAAAGCAGCCCAAGCTCCGTTGCCATGAGCCTTCCGTCTTTGACGATCAAAAGACCGTCCTCAATAAGCCCTTTATTGGTAAAGAGTACGATGGGCTCTACGCCGTAGATCCTCTTAAACTCATCTATATCGATGCCCCATGCCCTGCGTAAACCTAACATCAAGACCTCGGTGCGAGCCTGCTCCATTGTAAGCTCTTCAAGCCCTACCGGCCCGCTGCCTAGCTCTTCGACCATCTCCATATATTTATCAGGGTCACCTTCGTTCCACCACCTGATGCCGTGGCCCATGCCGCCGGAGGCTACAAACGAATGCGCCCCGGCCCCAAGGCCGATATAGTCCTTACGCTCCCAGCACCTCGAATTATGGCGCGACTCAAAGCCGGAGCGGGCAAAGTTCGAGACCTCGTAACGATAGTAACCGGCCTCTTCGAGCTTTCTTACACATATCTCGGACATCTCTATCGCTATCTCTTCCGAAGGCAGGGTCAGGCCGCCCTCTCTGACCGCCTTTCCCATTGGGGTATCATTTGATAGAGTCAGGCAATAGGTCGAGATATGCTCCGGCGATAGGGCCACCGCCCCCTCAAGCGTATCACTCCAGCCCTTAAGGTCCTGCTCCGGCACTCCGTAGATGAGGTCCAAAGAGATATTCTTATAGCCGGCCTCTCTCGCATCGAAGAAAGAACGGAGCGCGTCGTCGGCCGTATGGGTTCTACCGAGCGCTTTAAGCGTTCTATCGTCGAGCGACTGCATGCCTATGGATAGACGATTCACACCGGCCTCACGATAGGCGGCGAGCCCTTCTTTTGTTAGCGAGCCGGGGTTGGCCTCAAGCGTCACCTCCACGCCCTCGCCCGCCTCTGTCACTTCACTAAGCCCCATATATTCATAAATGCCGGTTAAGAGCCCCATCAATGAGTCGGGAGGTAGATAGGACGGCGTGCCGCCGCCGATATATAATGTCGAGACGGTCGGGCGTTCTTTATCGGTAATGGGCGGGGTCAGCGTCTGAAGCTCCGTGAGCAGAGCCGCGAGGTAGCGCTCCGTGGGCGGCGCGCCCTCCTCTAATGAATTAAAATCGCAATAACCGCACTTCGTTGAGCAGAACGGGAGATGTACATATATCGATATGTCACGCGCTCGCCGCGCGTCTTCTATTATCTTCACGTCTTCCTCTTTAGGTCCGGTTCTTCTATCAAACCAAGGTATAGGCCGAGATCGTCAACGACTACGACATGGACGGGAACGGAAAGTTTCTTCTCTATATCCGTAATCGAATCAAGCGGCCCGGCGGTGATAAAGTCGCCGTGCATCAGCTCCGTGATATTAGACGAACCAGACCCGTCGATATCCGCAGCCTTAAGAAACCCGAGCACGCGCCCGTCCGCGTCGAGCACCGGCAGCGCGGAGGCGGCGGAATTACCCAATATCTCCCGCGCCCTCTCAACCGTATCACCCGAACGAAGTGGCTCGGCAGTCCTCATAATAGTCGTTGCAATCGTCATATAAACACCATTGTGACATTTTATCAGAAAGCGCGGGTAGAAGAAAGGGTCCAAAGACTAAGGTAATGGGTATATTTGAGATATGGTGACTGGGATTAGCGTTTCCCCACAGGCGCACGAGATTTCATTACTCCCTCTCCCATTAAATTCACCCACTCAGCTCCGGTTGCTATTGACCCCCATCTAAATTATTGATAAAATTAAAAAGTTAGGTCCGGTGGGGGCCTTTCGTTCCGTTCTTTCGACCCACTCGCTCAACTGTGATTATTTCCATCTATCGACATGGTCGCGCCGTCTAAACTTTTAAAGGAGGATTGCATGAAGGGTATCATAATGGCCGGGGGCTTCGGCACGAGGCTAAGGCCGCTCACCAACAACCTTCCGAAGCCGATGGTTCCGGTGGCCAACAGGCCGATCATCGAACATATCATCGACCTGCTGAAGACCCACTCCATTAAAGACCTGACGGCCCTTCTCTACTTTCAGCCTGAGACGATAACGGGCCACTTCGGAGACGGCTCAGACTTCGGCGTTAAGCTCGACTATACCACCCCGAGCGCGGACCTCGGCACGGCCGGCAGCGTAGGTTATGCCTTGAGACGCGACAAGAAACCACCGAAGACGACCCTCATCCTGAGCGGCGACGTCATTACCGATATAGACCTCAAGGAGGCCATAAAGTTCCACAAAAAAAATAAGGCCATTGCGACGATAGTCCTAACGCGTGTTGAAAATCCCCTGCCCTTCGGCATAGTCATCACAGACGACAAGGGACGAATCATCCGCTTTCTCGAAAAACCGGGCTGGGGCGAGGTCTTTAGCGACACCATAAATACAGGCATATATATAATAGACCGCGACGTATTAGATTACATACCCGAAGATGTAGACTTTGACTTTTCAAAAGATCTCTTTCCTAAACTGCTTGAGGACGGACGCCCCCTCTTCGGTTACGTCGCCGAGGGTTATTGGAAGGATGTCGGCTCGCTCGACGAATACCGCCTCGCAAACCTCGACGTGCTGACGGGCAAGGCCGTTGTAAATATGCCGGGCATGGCCTCTAGCAAAGAAGGCGTCTGGATAGGCGAAGGCAGCAAGGTCGATCTCAACTCGAAGCTCGACGGAACGGTCATCATCGGCAAGAACTGCCGGGTCGAGAGCGGCGCAATCCTTCGAAACTCTGTTATCGGCGACGGCTCGGTAGTCGAAAAGGGCGCCGAGGTATTGGACTCGGTCCTCTGGGACGACGTAACGGTAGAGGGCGGCGCGACCATGGCCGAATGCGTCATATCCAGCTCCACAAGCATAGGCGCAAAGTCCCATATCGGCGTCGGCGCGATAGTGAGCGACCACTGCCGCATCGGGAGGAAGAGCAACGTAAAGGCCAATGTAAAGCTCTGGCCCTATAAGATCGTCGAAGACGGCGCGACACTCGCCTCAAGCCTCATATGGGGTCAAAAGTGGGCAAAAAATCTCTTTAGCACCTACGGCGTCTCGGGGCTCGCCAACCTCGAACTCTCGCCCGAGTTCGCGGCAAAGCTCGGCGCGGCCTACGGGGCTTCTCTTAGAAAAGGCTCGACCATATCGACCTCGCGCGACGCGCACAAGACGAGCCGCATGATTAACCGCGCCGTCATGACCGGCATACTCTCGACCGGCGTAAATGTAAACGACTACGGAGTCGCCCCAAGGCCGGTCGTTCGCTACCTTGCCCGCTACAGCGACGAGACCGGCGGCATACATACGCGAAGAAGCCCCTTTGACGAACAGATACTCGACATGAAGTTCTTCGACTCGGACGGCATGAACTACCACCCGAATAAAGAGAAGGCCATAGAGAGATTATTCTTCCGCGAGGATTTCGAGCGGGTCAATATGGAAGAGACCGGCGAGATGTACTTTCCCATGCATGCCTTCGAGACCTACCAGAACGGCTTCATGTCGGCGGTAGACAAGAAGGCTATACGCGAGGCGTCTTTCAAGATCGTACTCGATTACGCCTACGGCAGCTCGTCGAGAATTTTCCCGGAACTACTAGGAAAGCTCAACTGCGAGGTCATAGCTCTCAATGCAAATCTCGACGCCGAAAAGATGACAAAGAACGCAGAAGCCTTCGATAAGTCTCTCGATCAGCTCTCGACCATCGTCAGATCGCTCGGCGCGGACCTCGGCGTACTGCTCGACTCCGGAGCGGAAAAGGTCTTTCTTGTCGATGAGACCGGCGACATCATGGACACTGAGACGGCGCTGAACGTAATGGCGCTACTCGCTTTAAAATGCGCAAAGGCCGAGGGGAGAAAAGGAAAGATCGCCGTGCCGGTCACGGCCTCTCGCGCCATAGAGCAGATGGCCGACACATACGGCTTTGAAACGGTCAGGACAAAGACGACACCGCGCGGCATCATGGAAGCCGCAACGAGCGGCGACGTATTCTTCATGGGCGAACAGAACGGCGGTTATATCTTCCCCGACTTCCTTCCGGCCTTTGACGGCATGTTCGCCATAACCAAGATGCTGGAGATGCTCGCAAAGCAGGATACGAAACTCCACAAGCTGCTTCGTGAGATACCGCCCTCTATCATGATAAAAGAGCGGGTATCTTGCCCCTTTGAAAAGAAAGGCGCGGTCATGAGGAGGCTAACCGAAGAGTCCAGAAACAAAGAGACAATACTGCTCGACGGCATAAAGATCTTTTCAAAAAATAACTGGATAGCCGCATATCCGAGCCAGGACGAGCCCTACTTTCACCTGATAGCCGAGGCATCGACCGAAGACGCAGCAAAAAAACTTATAAGAAAGTATTCTGAAAAAATCACTAATTGGCAGTAAAATTGATCTTTTTCCCTGAGCTCTTCGTTGTGGTAAAAAATAAAAATGCTCACGTATAGACATACGCTCCGCTTTTTATTTTCTAGCACGCCTCGATCTCGGAAAAAATCTCTAATTTTACTCTAGGATACTTACTCTATAAAATAAGAAAAGGAAATAAAAATGCTCACAAAGATCACGGTCGGCTCGCTTGAGACCAACTGTTACGTGCTCTCCGACGACGAGACGAGCGACGCCGTTATAATCGATCCGGGCGCGGACGGGGATATGATAATTGAACATATCAAACAGCTCGGCCTGAAGCCCGGCCTGATACTAAATACCCACGGCCACTTCGACCATATAGGAGCAAACGCAGCGGTCAAGGACGAGTTCGACATCGACCTCATGATACACGGTAACGACGTAATGCTACTTAGCGAGGCGAAAAGCCACGCGGCAGGTTTTGGTTTTCCAGGCACTCCTTCACCCGGTCCCAATCACACCTTTAAAGACGGTGAGACCATAACACTCGGCTCGATGAAGCTTACCGTTGTACATACACCCGGTCACACGCCCGGTTGCGTCTGTTTTTACAAAGAGGATGAGGCCTTGCTCGTCACAGGAGACACCCTATTCGCCGGTAGTGTCGGCAGGACCGACCTGCCCGGCGGCAGCTTTCCGACACTGATCGATTCACTGCGTACAAAGATAATGCCCTTTGACGACAATGTAAGGGTACTTCCGGGCCACGGACCCGGCTCTACCATAGGCCATGAGAAGCGCACAAATCCATACCTTGTCGAACTAAGGGAAGAGGGCTGAGATAACTGAATGAACCTACAAGATAAAAATATCCTGCTCGGCGTAACCGGCGGCATCGCGGCCTACAAGACGCTTGAGCTTACGAGGCTGCTTCGAAAGGCCGGCGCAAATGTCTGGCCCGTAATGACAAAATCGGCCGGTGAATTTATCACCCCACTTAGCCTCTCGACACTAGCTGGCAACCCGGCCAATAGTTCTCTCTTTAACGACCGGGGATCGATCAGCCACATAGATCTTGCAGACCGGGCCGACCTCATAGTAATCGCCCCTGCTACCGCAAATATCATCGGCAAGGCCGCCTCCGGCATAGCCGACGACCTCTTATCTACGCTCGTTATGGCCGCAAACTCTCCGGTATTAATCGCCCCGGCAATGAACGACCGCATGTACGACAACCCCATTGTGGCCAAGAATATAGAAAAACTCGCCACACTCGGTTACCTCTTCGTCGGTCCGGGCGTTGGAGAGCTTGCGTGCGGCTACGAAGGACGCGGACGGCTCGCTCCTGTAGATGAGATCTTCGAAGCTATCGAAGACGCGCTCTCACCCAAAGATCTTGAAGGAGAGAAGATACTGATAACGGCCGGGGCCACGCGAGAAAATATCGATCCGGTAAGATATCTCACAAATGGCTCGTCAGGCGCGATGGGATACGCCATAGCAAGGGAGGCCAAGAGGCGCGGAGCGCATGTTGTGCTCATAAGCGGCTCGTCAACGACCAAGCCGCCGTACGGCATCACGCATTTAAGAGTCGAGAGCGCCGAAGATATGTCGAGAGCCGTGGAACGCTCTTATGCCGACTCGACATGTATCATCATGGCCGCCGCGGTCTCCGATTATAGGCCCTCCGAGACCAGTCCCGAAAAGATAAAGAAGGCGGACGGACCGCCCTCTATCGAACTGCTTCCGACGACCGATATCCTTAAAGGGCTTGGAGAAAAGAAAGAGAAACGTTTACTGGTAGGTTTTGCGCTCGAAACATCCGACCTCATAGAGAACGCAAAGAGAAAGCTGGAAGAAAAAAAGCTCGACCTCGTTATTGCAAACGAACCCACGGCAATCGCAAACGAGAAGAACCGCGTCGCCATCATCTCGCCCCACGGTGAGGTGGAAGAGACCGAAGAACTCGACAAAAGAGAGATCGCTAAAAAGATAGTCGACCGCGTAGCGGAGCTGGTAAAGAAGAATACAAAGTACAAGATCACACCGCTGCTCACCTAAAGCCTAACTGTTATTTCTTCAGGATCTTCTTCGGAATAGCTTTAAACTCTCTTACCCATTCGTCCGTATCATAACACTTGAAGCGGTTTTTATATGGCCTGCATGAGATGGCTTCTTCGGCCTCTCCCTTTATCTCAAACCAGTTACGTGCCGCGCCCTTTGCATCGATATCTGTGACGCAGGAAGTGAACTTAAAAGCGGTATTGGTCTTTGCGATATCGTTATACGGGATCTCGTCAAAGATACAACTAGGCGGAAGCTTGTCATATAGAAGTACAATACGCGGCGCGGTAGCTCTACCGGCAAGATTCGAAAGACGATAGGTCGTAATAGGACCGATTGGGTTTGGAGCGCGTGTGCTGTAGATCGATAACTCAAGTAGAGGCAAGGTTGCGCCTACAGGGTCGGGGGTCACAAATAACTCGACAAAGTGCGGTCCGGTAAGGTGCTCTCTCGGGTAGGCACGAAGACCGCTGCCATAGTCCGGCAGAAAACTCGTTAGAAAAGAAGAGGGAGGGACAGGATAGTCATAGAGCCCTTGCGCGAGACCGGAGGTCAGGACCTCGTGACCGAGTACCGACTTCTTCTTGTCGGTGATATATATTACCGCGCTATAATGGTCATTGCCGCTCAGAATAAGAAACTTATGCAGTCGGTTCTTCTCGAAATGTTTTTTCAAGACGACAAGAAGTCGCTCGCGCGCCTTGCGGTTTACGACCGAGTCCCACGCGTCAATGGCGTCGTCCTTTATGGCGGGGCGCAAGAGATTGGTCGCCTGCCCGCCGGACTTCTTAACGAGCGATGAACGAATAAAGAGCGGAACACCCGATACGATTACGAATAATTTCGGTTCGTCCGCCTTTGCACTCTTAAGCCATCGCTCAAGGGCTTTTTCCTGCTTACGTGAGATAACCTGACCGCTACCTTTGTCTCTTGCCGATCTCATATCGAGCATAAAGGTCTTAATGTCGCGCCCCCAGTCGAAGCTCGTATATAGCTCCTCGCTTCTTTTCTGGACTGAGCTTTTTAAAAAGTCCTCCCACTCCAGACCGGCGGCCAATGGGTTACGCGCACCCTGAAAGGCAATGAACTTTGCACGCGCCTCTTTATAATAATCGACCCAGCCCGGACTCTCTTCGTCACCCTGAGAGCCCCATCCGTCGCGTATCTCATGGTCGTCCCACATCATCGCCGTTGGCACGAGACGGTGGGCCTCGTCAAAGGGCGGAAGCGCCAGGTGCCGCCTGTAAAGTTCGTCAAAAAATATTGGATAGTCATCCCGTGACGCACGCGAAACCCCGGAACGCTCACCGTAGAGCAATGCATAGTCGCGCCTCTTCGTACTGGCGCCAGCGTCCACATAAAACTGGTCGCCTATGCCGAGCATAAAGGCCGGGCCGTCCTTTGAAACGGCGCGTTCTCTCATCCTGTTCAGGAGATTTACTGTCTGGTTATAGATTATAGGCTCGCCGGACTTGGAAAAGGAATATGGCATAAGGCAGCTATAGGCCAGAAAGCTCACAGGTGACGTGGAATTCCGGCCGGGCGCGGTGCGGGCGATTATAAGTTCTTCGTCGCGGTCGTCTTCAAATAAGCGAAACCTGATCTCATACTCCGTACCTGGACGCAGGCTGCTTATCTCTATGCGCCCGGTATGGTGACCTTTAAAATGGAAGAGTTCAAAGTTGGGTTTGACGAAACGCCCGGCGGTCTTTATCTTGAGTTTGGGCTTAACCACCTCGCCGCGCATAATATCGCTTGCTCCAAGCAGATACCAAAGTACTACCTTACGCGGTCCGGGTACGGCCTGATGTATCAGCCGCCGGTCGTATGGGATGTCGGGGTCTTTGAGCCATGCCAGCTCGTAGGGTCTTCTAAATTCATCGATTGAAACGAAATCCGGCTCAGGGCCGCCGGTTGCACCTTCCTGAGCAGTGCTTACCGGTCCGGTCGTAGCGCAGCCAAAGGCCGCGAGGATTATGAAAAAGAGAAAGAATAGATAGAGTCCGCGCATCTCGACCCCTCCTAAAAGAGATTCAGGTCTCCCTTGTCGCTATTAGAATCACCCTCTTTGGCCTTTGGACTTTCTATTACAGGCGCTTTGACCGGTTCGGGCTCTTGCTCAGGCGCAGGGCCGCCGCCCTCGCCCTCGTACATATCAGGACGTTTCTTGTAGATAAAGCGTTCGAACATGCGGCTATAGGCGGTCCAGTTGCCCTCGTTCAGGTCGTTTTCTATAAGCGTCTCAACGGCATTTATCTTGGCGTCCATATCGTCAAGAAATGATAATACAATCGCCTCGACCGTCTTGGGGCGTTTGGGGGAGCCGTATTCGTATATACCGTGATGAGACAATATAAGATGTTTTATCTCCATAAGCTTTTCATCAGGAAAAGAGTCAAGATTGCGCGCAGCCTTATCTAAAATCTCCGCGCCTATGGTGATATGACCGATGAGCTTTCCGTGATCGGTATAATCGAAGCCGCGCCTGTAGGACAGTTCATATATCTTTCCGATGTCGTGCAGGATCACTCCGGCCATGAGCATCGATTTAGATACCTTATAGTGACCAGCGACAAAGTCGGCGACCTTGGTGATCGAGAGGACATGCTCTATCAGCCCTCCGATGTATGGATGATGCATACTCTTTGCAGCCGGGGCAATCTTATAGAGATTTCTTATCTCGCCGCCTTCTTTGAGTATGGACTGTAAAAGCCTTCTCACATCCGGGTCGGGCAGTCCGGCTATGACAGCGTCTAGCTCGACTATCATATCGTTCGGGTCATATTTGGAAGAAGGAAGATAGTCCCTCAGGTCGTACTCCCCTTCCGGCAAGCTCGCTATCTGCGATATATTTACCTGAAGCTTGCCCTGATAACTTACGACAAAACCCTTTACGCGGCATACGTCGTCCTTGGCAAAACAGTCGGCAAGCACCTCGGCATTCTCCCAACCCCGGCACTCGACCTCGCCTGTGGCGTCCATGAGCCTTGCCATCAAATATGGTTTTCCGGTCTTTCCAACGGCAATCTCTCTCTTTGTCGCCAGAAAGTTGCCCTCGACCGGCCTCTTCTCTTTTAATTCGTTTATCTTCACTTTAAGGAGTTCTCCCTCTTTAGGAACCATTCAATGTACCTGGCTATGCCCTCTTCCATAGTAACATTCGGCGCGTAACCGATCAGCTCTTTAGCCTTTGTGACATCCGCGACAGTTACCGGCACATCACCCGGCGCGACATCCGAAAACTTTATCCGGGCCTTCTTGCCGAGCGCGGCCTCGATCAGTTCTATCAGGTATATCAACTCGATGGTCTGCGAGCCGCCGATATTTATTATCTCATAAGGAAAGGGCGTATCCACGGCCCTGACCACGCCGGCTATGATGTCGCCTACATAGGTAAAATTACGCCGGGCCGAGCCGTCGCCGTATACCTCTATCTCTTTATCGTCATGTATGAGCTTAGCAAACTTCGCAACAGCCATCTCAGGCCTTCCGGCCTCGCCGTAGACCGTAAAGAAACGCAAGGAAGTAAAGGGTATCTTGTAGAGATGAGCGTAGGTATAACCCATAAGCTCTGAGGCGCGTTTAGTCGCGGCATAAGGCGATATCGTCTTCTCAATCGGGTCGTCCTCGGAAAAAGGGACCTTGGTATTTATTCCGTATACCGAAGAAGAGCCAGCAAAGACAAAGTTCTTTAGCTCCGCGCCCAGGGACCGTGCCGCCTCCAACATATTAAGCGTGCCGAGTGAGTTCACCTCTTCATAGAGAATGGGCTCTTCTATCGACGGCCTTACACCGGCCCTCGCAGCCAGATGAACGACCGTCTCGGGCCGCTCTACGCTAAAGACCCGCTTTACCGCATCTCCGTCACGTATATCTATTTCATGCAGTGAAAAGTTAGGATTATTCAGATGGGGCGCGACATTTTCTCTCTTGAGAGCCGGGTCGTAGAAGTCGTTAAAATCGTCTATCACAGCGACCGAGTCGCCGCGTTCCAAAAGTGCCGTTACGAGGTGCGAACCGATAAAACCCGCACCGCCTGTTATAATAATTTTCATCAGAAGAAGGTATCACAGAAGGCCGAACCGGGTCAACCGCCGCACAGTGTGCGGAACCAATATCGCGCGCGACCTTTTATGGCAACGTGCGGGTCGGCAGTCCGCGGCGTAACTTTTTCAGAGATTCTTCGCTACGCCCAGAACCGCACAGTGTGCGGCGACAATATCGCGCGCGATCTTTTATGGCAACGTGCGGGTCGGCAGTCCGCGGCGTAGCTTTCCAAGAGATTCTTCGCTTCGCTCAGAATGACAGACGCGGGTGAGAAATACTCAATCCTCTACAGCCTAACTGCGCGAAATAAGACCGCACATGTGCGGGGCTAGAAGTCTTCTTCGAAGTAGTATTCTTCTTCGTTGGAGGCGGCTTTTCTCTTCTTTTTGAGCTTTAACATCGACTGGCAAAAAGCGCAGTAAAGTTCGTCTCCCTCGTGGTCGCTCGATGAGACCGGGACCTCGGCGTCGCACATGGGGCATTCAATATATCCATCTTTAGCCATAATCATGGACTCCTTTATTCAATAATATCAATCCTGTAAAGTAACTGTCAAATCACTTCCGCAGGCTATCCGGTTAATAAGAGACCCTAAAAAGCCCGCCGCGAAGAATAGAATAGAAGCACCCAAAGATTCACTTCGCGAAATTGGCTGCGCACACTGTGCGGCGCAAAACCTTGCAATCTTTAAAAAATTTACGCCGCGGACTACCACCCCGTACGTTACCGCTAAACTATATGCGCGAAATTGGCACCGGGCACTGCCCGGCTATTTTGTGGTTAGTACGAATACGCCGTCCCAGCCTTCGCCGGGGTCGTCTTCGCGTAGCGCGCTTACTCGTTTGAGAAATACTTCCGCCGGAGGGTCTTCCGGTTTTATATCAAGACAGCCATTAAAGTGAGATTCGGCCTTATCCCAATCGCGCGCCCTGTAGGCCGATAGCCCTAACTCGAACTCGGCCTTTAAGAGAGCAAAGTCCGTGGCGTCGCTTCGGCCCATGAGTTCGTATATCTCTATCGGAACCATCTTACCCTTGACCCTTACGCAGTCGAGTTCCCTAAAGATAAAACCTGTCTTCGCAGCCATGTATGTCGGACGGGCGACGATGATATGCGTGCCGTACAGCTTGTTTATACCTTCAAGACGCGAGCCGAGATTGACGGTATCGCCCATGACGGTATAGTCGAATCTCGTATGAGAGCCCATGTTGCCTACCGTTGCCCTGCCGGTGCACATGCCTATGCCTATATCGATAACCGGAAGGCCCTCTCGCGACCACTCTACACTGAGTTCTGCGAGACGTTCCATCATATCGAGAGCCGTTTCACAGCCCTTCTCAGCGTGATCTTCCATATCTATAGGAGCGCCCCAGAAGGCCATTATGGCGTCGCCGATATACTTATCGACCGTGCCGCCGCTGGCCAGAACGATCTCGGTCATTGGCGTCAGGTAGTCGTTAATGAGCTTAACGAGGGCGTGCGGTTCGAGCCCCTCGCTTATGGAGGTAAAGCCCCTGATATCTGAAAAGAATATTGTAAGCTCTTTTTCCACGCCGCCAAGCTCAAGCTTTTCGGGCTGTTTCGTGATCTGATCGACAAGGCTAGGGGCGACGTAATGGCCGAAGGCGTCTCTTATCTCGCGTTTTTTCGATTCTTCCTTCATAAACTGGAAGGTCGAGACACCCGCCGATACAATAAATATAGTAAGCATCGGATATACTATCGTAAGCCAGATATTCATATGGGTAAATATATAATCGTTCGCCAGATAATAACCGAATGCCATAGCAAGAGTAACGATCGAGGCGTAAAAGGCATTCAGGCGCGGCATTACAAAAGAGAGGAATATACCAAAAAACAGGATCAGGCCGATTTCGTAAATAACGGGCCAGTCAGATAGTTTCATAAAGTCGTCGCCAAGGATATTATCGATGACGTTGGCATGTATCTCTACACCGGGAAATATCCCGTCAAAGGGAGTTACCCTCATATCGTAGATGCCGATTGCCGTAGCCCCAACGAGCACAATACGCCCTTCGATCTCCGACCTGTCCACCCTGCCGTGGACTATATCGGTGATGGAGATGTAGGGGAATGTCCCCTTCGGCCCTCGAAAGTTAACGAGCACACTACCGGCTATATCGGTCGGAACGGTATTGCCGGGGCCTATATCTATCGAGTTTATACCGACTTCCTCGGTATTAAGGATCAGGGGCGGAGACCCCGCATATGTCCTTATAGCCTCCAGAGAGAGGTGCGGATATATGCCGTCATCCATCTGCGTTATGAGCGGAACCTTTCTTATGACCCCGTCGTCGTCGGGTTTGATATTAAAATAACCAAAGCTTGTAACGGCGTCGTTTAAGACAGGTATATTCGATTCATAGCCCGCGGCCCATGGTATAATCTCCGTTTGATTGTCGCCGCCATCCATGGAACGCACAATGGCAAAACGAGACGGAGCGATAGTGGTCTCCTCTTCGCGAAGATCTTCGGCATTATGTTCTATATCCTCAAAAGAGGTATGAAAGAAATAACCGAGGACCGCATAACCGTATCTCTCCAGGGCACGGGCGAAGGCGGCGTCGTCGTCGGCCTCTCTCTCCATGGCTTCGAGATCGGCCTTAAGGGCGGGGTTCGTGTCAGCTACCTTCGACTTTATGGAGCGAATGACCTTCATGCCGGAGCTATCGCCGACCTCAGAGAAGATGGCATCGAAGGCCACGACACCGGCATCGTATTCGTTTAACTTATCGACGAGCGAGGCCATAACGGAACGGGGCCACGGCCAGCGGCCAAGCTCGTCAACACTCTTCTCGTCTATGGCGACTATTACGACCTCCGGGCCGGGCTCTACCACGCCTCTCGATTTCATGTGGACGTCATAAGCCTTAAGCTCGATAGCCTGAAAGATCGGAAAATCGACTTTGTATAAGATAAAAGCGATAGCTGTTAAGAATAGGCCGACGCGAAAGCCGGTCGAGAAGGTTCGCTTGAGGATTTTATAGAGCTCTTTAAACATAGGTCTCTATCAGAAAGGCAATAGTTTAGAAGAGCGGCGCGCCGTCCATCTCTTCGGGTACGGGAATGGAGAGGATCTTAAGGATCGTCGGCGCGATATCACGAAGGCCGCAGCCCTCTCTTAATTTGGTTCCGACCCGCGTATCGTCAACGAGTATAAAGGGCACCGGCAGCGTGCTATGGGCCGTTATCGGCTCGCCCGTCTCAGGGATGAACATCTCTTCGGCATTACCGTGGTCGGCGGTTACGAGCACCGCGTATCCGTTCTTCAAGGCCGCTTCGACGACCGCGCCTACTCCTTCGTCCACGGCCTCGCAGGCCTGTATAGTTGCTAGCATATTACCGGTATGTCCGACCATATCGCCGTTGGCAAAGTTCATCAGGACAAATCCATAAAGGGGGGCACCATCTTCGCCGCGTTTATTGATATGCTCTACCGCGCTAGCGGCTATTTCATCGGCGCGCATGCGTGGAGAGAGGTCGTATGTCGCAACGTCGCGCACTGAGTCTATAAGCTCACGCTCTTCGCCGGGAAATGGCTCTTCCAGACCGCCATTAAAGAAGAATGTCACATGCGCGTACTTCTCGGTCTCACTCACGCGAAATTGTTTTATACCCTGCCCGGCAAGCAGCTCGGCCAGTATATTTTTATAACCTTCTTTTTCATAGAGCACCGGCAGGCCGAAGCTCTGGTCGTATTCGGTCATGCAGACAAAGCTCTTTAATTTGGAAAAACTCTTACGTTCAAAACCGTCGAACTCTTCATCTGTAAAAGCACGGGTGATCTCACGCGCGCGGTCGGCGCGAAAATTAAAGAATATTACAGAGTCGCCGTCGCTCACCGGACCGTCCGCGACAAGAGTAGGCATGACAAATTCGTCGCTATCACCCCTCTCGTAGGCATTAGACACCGCCTCCGTACCGGTTGAGGCCGTATCTTCCTTCGACGTCCCGGTCATAGCGTCGTAGGCCCTCTGGACCCTGTCCCACCTGTTGTCACGGTCCATCGCATAATAACGTCCCGAGACCGTTGCGACCTTACCGAGGCCTATCTCTTCGAGTTCCGTCTCAAGCTCTTCGATATAACCCAGTCCGCTCTTTGGCGGCGTATCCCTGCCGTCAAGAAAGGCGTGTATAAAGACCTTTTCTATTTGCGCAGCCTTTGCCGCCCGCACGAGCGCGTAGAGATGGGTATTATGGCTATGCACTCCGCCGTCAGATACGAGACCCATCAGGTGCAGCGCGCCGCCCGAAGACTTTAGATCCGAAAGCGTCTCTTTTAATACCGGATTTTCAAAGAAAGAAGAGTCGTCTATCGCGTTAGAGATGCGCGTCAGGTCCTGAAAGATAACTCGCCCAGCGCCGAGCGTCAGGTGGCCTACCTCGGAGTTGCCCATCTGTCCTTCGGGCAGTCCTACGCTGCGGCCGCTAGGCGTTAGTGTCGTATGCGGGTATTTCTCAAGGAGTCTATCGAGATTGGGTGTCTCTGCGGCCCTGGTCGCGTCGCCTATGCCCGTCTCACTTACACCCCAGCCGTCCATGATTATCAGGCAGACCGGCTTCAACTAGTACCTCCGGCGGCACGCGCGACATTGGAGCGACCGGCGCTGACTTCCGGGTATCTCTCGCCCTGCGCCTTACGCGATACGCCGCGCGCTCGCGTCATCTTGAGCGAGGCCCATGTGCGGCACCTCGGGCAGCGCGGCTCCCAGCCCTTAAAGGCCCTGCCGCAAGAAGCGCACTCAAAGGCAGGCATGAGACCCATGCCGTTATCATGGTCCAAACCAAGGGCGTCCCTGAACGATTTTGCCGATATTATGCCCTGCTCCCTCTTGAGGTGGGCCTCACCGAGCAGCAGTTCGAGGTAAAAACTATCTTCTATGTCGTTCTTGATCCGCTGAAGCTCTTCAATCGCCTCGTCAACCATCTCTAACCTGAGATAGAAACGCGCAAGCAACAAGGAAAGGTCCACATCCCGCGGACTTGCGCTGACGGCATTTTTATATTCCTCCAGGGCGGCGTCAGGCTCGGAGCGGGCCATATATAACTCTTCGATCTTAAGAAAGAATGTCGGATCGCCGGTCGTCTCGTAGCCCTTCTTCCAAAGCCTGGTAGCGCCGGCCACATCGTCGCGCCTGTGATAGGCCTCGCCAAGCAGCATATGGGCCGGGATGAAGCGCTCGTTGGCCTTGAGTATATCCTTGACTACACCGGCTGCGTCCTCGTAACGCTCGGCCTCGAGCAGCACTGCGGCATGCTCATAAAGAAGACCCGACAGGCGCTCTTCCTCACCCTTCAACTCGCCCTTGCGGTCATCCTTCTTAAGACATGCGACGAGCTGTCTTTGAAAGTCTATCGCCCCCAGCCAGTCCTTCTCATAGGCCCGGTAGTCGCGTATACGCTTTAGGGCAAAGAGGTTGTCAGAGTCTATCCTGAGTATCTCGGTAAGCAGGTTTTCGGTCCTGCTATAGTCCCCCGCCTCGCCCGACAGGCGCGCGGCTTCGATCATAAGCTCCATCGACTGGGGTATACGCAAGAGACCTTTTTCGAGTATCTTAATCGCCTCCTGCGCCTCTCCCTCGGCAACCTGGCACTCCGAAAGACGCATATATATATCGAGGTCGATTGGGTTATAGTCCAGAACTTTCGTAAAATTCCTGCGGGCCTTTTTGTAATCGCCACTGTAAAAGGCGGATACGCCGGCGGCGTAGTCGGCCTCGGAGGCCTCGCGCCTCTTGCGGTCTTTTCTTACCTTCATATCCTTAAAGAAGCGGCGCAGGTCGGAAAATACCGCGTTTATGATAGTAAGGACGATACCGATAACAAAACCGCCTATAACGAGGTATGTCACGGGAACGGTATAGCGAAATTCCTTATAAAGCACAAACTCGACTTCAGAAGGGTTTATATTGTGAAGATAAAAGAATCCACCGACAATGGCGATTATGAAGACAAAGAGTATTTTATAATGCATTTAATAGATCCCGCCGCACAGTGTGCGGAGCCAATTTTCGCGGGGAAGCTTCCCGAGAGGTCGGGACTTCCTCGTCCGCATTGATTATTTGAAGCAATCTTTGCGTCTTTTAATCTTCTAACGTACCAAAGGCTTGAAGTAAAAATTAGAGAATTTTTCCTGAATCAAGGCAGGACTGAAAATAAAAAACGGGTCGTACGCCTGTACGTCGAGTCTTTTATTTTTTATCCCAACGAAGAGTCAGGGAAAAAGATCAATTTATTTAAAAATTAGAGATTTTTTCCGAGGTCAAGGCGGGACTGAAAATAGAAAACGAGTCGTACGCCTGTACGTCGAGTTTTATATTTTCAGTCCCAACGCAGAGATCGGGAAAAAGATCAATTTTTAATGCGAGTACGGTTCGCCTTTTATAATAGTAAAAGCGCGATATAGCTGTTCGGTCACGACCAGACGCGCCATCTCATGCGGCATCGTCATCTTCGAGAGCGAGACGGTAAAATCGGCCCTCTCTAATACTTCATTACCAAGGCCGAAGGCCCCGCCTAAAACAAATACAACCCTTCCGGGAGAGGACGAAAGCCTCTTCTCGAGAAAGGCTGAAAAGCCGCGCGAATCGAAATACTTACCAAGCTCCGAGAGCGCAACGACCGTGTCTCTCGTACCAAGGGCCTTTAGTATTGCCGCCCCCTCTTTTGACTTTACCGATTGGGGATCGCCGCTTGCGGCCTTTACCTCTGTAATCTCAAATGAGCTATATCTCTTAATGCGCTTTTCGTAATCTGTTGCGGCCTCTCTCATGCCGGGTCTCTTGAGCGGGCCGACCGCGAGCAAGGCAAGCTTCAAGGGGCAAGACCTTCGGCAAGCTCTGCCGCCGGGCTCTCGTCATCTTGAGGACGCGTTACCCTTGGGGCGTCGGCCCATAGACCTTCGATGTCGAAATACTCCCTCATGGGCTCATGGAAGATATGAACTATCACATCCACGTAGTCGATGAGGACCCACCTGTGTTTATCGGTGCCTTCTATGCCGAAGGGACGCACATTCAGTTCTTTCATCTCGTCTACGACGTGACGTTCTAGTGCGCTTACCTGGCGCTCTGACGATCCCGCGGCAATAACGACATAATCTGCAACCGACGACATCCCTTTTAGCTCTATGACGGAAATATGTCCCGCCTTCTTGTCGGACGCGAGACGCGCGGCCGCCAGTGCTATCTCTTTACTTTTCAGTGTCTTATTCCTCTCAAAATATCCTTTTTATTGCAAACTACCTGTAGAGCCCCTTCTTTTCGATAAAAGACGCAACCTTGGGCGGTAAAAAATCGCTCGTATCGGCGCCCTCTGCGACCATTCTCCTTATCTCGGAGCTTGAGATATTAACGGGAGTGGTCTTTAGGAATTTTATCGATCTATATATAGGGCTTTTATAAGTATCGCTCTCGAAATCATAACAGAATTCACGCTTTAATTCAACAAGGACCTCTTCCACCCGCCCCGCCGGAGAGCCGGGGCGCGCCATGACAAGAAGCTTTGTCATCTTCAGGATATCGCCGTACCTGTGCCATGTAGGGAATTCGTTAAAAGAGTCGCTGCCAATAACAAGCGATAGTTCCGTGCCGGGCCCGAAGATCTTTAAGATTTCATCTAGCGTATCGATGGTATAAGAAGTGCCACCCCGCCTTAACTCGATATCCGATAGCTCGAATGCAGGCTCGTCCTCTATGGCGAGCCGTACCATCTCAAGACGCGCTGAAGCCGATACCCTGTCGCAGACCTTCTTATGCGGCGGGTCGAAGGCGGGCACAAAGAGCACCCTTTCCGCGCCGGTGAGAAGCAGCACTTCACGCGCGCCGCCAAGGTGGCCGTTATGTATCGGGTTGAAGGTTCCGCCCATTATCGCAAGATGCATTAAGACTTTCCTTTACTATTAAAAAGCGCTGTATTTTCAGCTTATTACAGGCAAGACTTCATGTCAATAGTTATTGTACGTCCGACTCAGCCATTGCCATTACAAGTCCGCTTATAGTACTATCTCCTAATGGATCTCTTTGATAATAAAGAAGTCGAACCGGTCGAAAGGGCTCACGGCCCGCTCTCCGACAGGATGCGCCCAACGACTCTCGACGAGGTCGTCGGACAAGGGCACCTGCTCGGTGAAGATAAGTTTCTAAAGTCTACAATAGCCGCAGGAGAGCTGCCCTCGATGATACTCTGGGGTCCGCCCGGAAGCGGCAAGACGACCCTTGGCAATATACTGGCGCGCGTGACCGGGGCGGACTTTGTGACATTTTCGGCTGTCTTATGCGGCGTAAAGGATGTTCGCGCGGTCATCGAACGCGCAAAGGCCGCCCAGAAGATGGGACGTAAGACGATCCTCTTTGTCGATGAGATACATCGCTTTAACAAGGGTCAGCAAGACGCCTTTCTGCACCACGTCGAGGACGGCACCATAACGCTCATAGGGGCAACGACCGAAAATCCATCCTTCGAGGTGAACCCTCCGCTCTTGTCGCGCTGTAAAGTACTCGTGCTCGAAAAGCTCCTTCCGGAAGATATAATAGCCCTGCTACAAAGGGCCATGGAAGATAAAGAACGCGGCCTTGGAGAGATGCGGGCCGTTATAGGGGAAGGCGTGCTTGACTTTATAGCCGAGAGCGCCGACGGAGACGCACGCTGGGCCCTAAACGCTCTTGAGGCCTCCTATATGATAAACGCGCCGGACAAAGAGGGTATGCGACAGGTCACACTCCCCTCTGTCACCGAGGCCCTTCAAAAGAAGGCTCTTCTTTACGACAAGGGCGGCGAAGAGCACTATAATGTCATATCCGCTTTTATCAAATCAATGCGCGGCAGCGACCCGGACGCGGCCCTCTACTGGCTAGTGCGCATGGTCGAGGCGGGCGAGGACCCGATGTTCATTGCGCGACGCATGGTCATATTCGCATCTGAAGATATAGGCAACGCAGACCCGCGCGCCATCACCGTCGCCATAGGAGTAAAAGACGCGCTGCACTTTGTAGGGATGCCGGAAGGTTTTATTCCACTTGCCCAGGGCGTGACCTTCCTCGCCACCGCGCCAAAATCGAACGCTTCCTACGCCGCATATAAAGAGGCCCTGAAGGACGTAAAAGGGTCGGGCGCCCTGCCCGTGCCAAAACATATCCGTAACGCCCCGACCAAGCTCATGAAAGAGATCGGTTACGGAAAGGGCTACAAATACCCCCACAACTACGAAGGCGCAAAGGTCGAAGAGACATACCTGCCCGACAAGCTCGCGGGTAAGAGATATTACGAACCGACCGACCGGGGTTATGAAAAACGTATCAAAGAATTTATGGATGAGAGGAAGAAGAAGTAAGAGGGTTTCGAAAGAGAAGATTAAGGAGTTGTTGGGTTTCGCTACGCTCTACCCAACCTACACAGTTAGATAGGGAAACCGGCGCGGAGATAATACTCTCCGGGATACCAGGCCCTACCCCGTGAAAATAAGACCACATCTGTGTGGCTACCCAACTTACACGAATAGATAAAAGATCGACGCGGAAGAGAATTAGCTTAACCCTAAGAATTAACACCGCGAAAATAAGAGCACACCTGTGTGGCTACCCAACCTGGTCGGTTGAAAGAAGTCTAATTTAAACTTTAACAAATCTCTTCTTCCGCGTACTGAGAGCTATCCGGCATCCAGCAACTAACACCGCGAAATAAAACCACACCTGTGTGGCTGTGTGTTAGTAGAGTTCGTCGAAGACGCCGAGTATGTGCGGCACTACCTGTTTCTTTCTTGAGATGACCTTTCTTAATTCATAGAGACCGGCATCGAGCCTCGGATAACCGAGATTATAGAGCACCTTCTTCTCGCCTACGGCAAGAAGCAGCGAGTCTCCGAGAACAATATCGGTAACTATAAGGGCGGATAACGCAAGCCCTCGTTCATTCATGACACGAAGTAACTCATCCCTGAGCCCCTCCATCTCTTCGTAAAACTCTGTAAAGCCGATGGTCTCGACCTGACCAATGCCGAAGCTCACGACCCCGGCCTGAAAGATCTTGTGGTCGCCGCCGACAACGCCTTTTATGCCGCGTTTTCGGATACTTGAGGTGGCGGCGAATATCTCGCGTCCGAACTCCTTAAAGGAAAGGCCCGATTCCGCTTCAAGCCATTTTACTATCTTTACATCCTTGGCCGTTGTCGTCGGGCTCTTTAATATGACCGTATCCGAGAGCACTCCGCCGAGAAGCAAGGCCGCGATATCTTTGCCTATCGGTTTACCGCTTCTTTTAAATAGTTCGGCTACGAGTGTCGATGTCGCGCCAACCGGCTCGCATACGAAACTTATGGCGTAGGTCGATTGAAAGTCGCCGATACGGTGATGGTCCACTACTTCAAGTATATTAACGGAAGCAGCGCCGTCAACGGCCTGGGATAGTTCGTTATGGTCCACCAGTATGAGGTTGGTCCTTGAGGGCCTGATGAGGTCGGTCTTTGTGATTACGCCCTGAAGCATCTCATCTTCGTCGAGCACGACCATACCGTCCGAAGCGGCAAGCCTGTACTTGAGGTCGTCTACCAGCTCGCCGGGCAAGGCTCGTTCAAAGTCGCGGCTCGCTATCGAACCGGCCGGGGTGGAGAGGCGCACCAATAAGGCGGTAGTTGCCGAGTCGTGGGGCGAGACCATGATGGAGACGCGGTTCTTGCGAGCCTCTTGCATTACCTCTTCCGGCACGGAGAAGCCGCCCGATACTATCAAGAGTTTTACGCCGTGTTCTATTGCCCCCTTCTGTACCTTTACCCTGTCGCCTACTACTACCGCTTTTGCCAGGTCCCCTTCCTCGTCGAGTTTAGAGAGGAAAGACTCGACACTCATCGCCGCGACGTAGAGACGGAAGGTCGCATTATTGTTGCTTTCTTTTACAGCTTGTCCGGGGTCATTAGAGCCATCCTCGTTACTTATGAAATCAAGCAAGACCTCCGCGCCGAGCGTCTCGGCGATGGCCTTGACCGAGGTGCTTACCACGCGCTTTGTGCCGCCCTCAACCGTATCTATATAACGCCGCGCAAGATCGGCAAGCGTTAAGACGCCGACAAATTTCTCGCTCGCGTCCACAACCGGAACGAACCTTACGCGCCGTTCCTTCATCTCTTCCATGGCGCGTACGAGCGGGGTATCGTCGGAGACGGTGACGATGGCGTTGCTCATAACATCTTCGGCCCTTGGCAGCACATCGGTAAGATATTTTGGAGCGCTCAGACCCAGACGTTCGAGCACGAAGCTGGTCTGGGGGTTCAGGTGGCCGGCCCTGGCGGCGTGCACATTCATCATACCGGTAGCCCTCTTAAGCTCGGCAAGACCGATAGCGGAGCATATGGAGTCGGTATCCGGGTTTTTATGTCCTATTACATATGTTATTTCGTCGGCCATCTGTTAGTCCCTGCCTGCGCTGGTATTGACCGGATGCCTATTCGCCTTCCAGTATCTATAGATATAGATCCCGGCCACAAATGGCAAAGCGAGCGATATATATGTCGCCCCCGAGAGCCCTTCTCTGATAAAGGGCGCCCACAGGGTCGAGATTGAAAAGGCGTTGGAAGAGAAATGTCCACTCGTCCAGTTGAGGCTGACATTACCCGTGCCCGGCAACATGCATATCATCCAGAGCCACCTCAGGTGCGTACCCGAACAGTACGCAAGATACATCCCATAGAGCGCAATAATCGGAACGAGCAGCGCAAGCGCGAAAAAGACATAATGGAGCGTCGACTTGCCCTCAAAGGTAAAGCGGGTAATCTCTTCGAGCGGTTTGTCGAGCTCCTCAAGGTATAGGCCGGTTATGAGCAAAACGCCTTCGTTCTTTGAGACTGCTATATTAGTGACAAAACGCCCCTTGGCGGTCAATATCTCATAAGTGATTCGCGTCTGCGCATTATCGTTGATCATGGCCTGTATGCGCCCGTGCTGCACGAGACGAACCTCGTCAAAGCTACCGCTCAACTGGCCGGAGAGCTTAATAAGCTCATTCCTGAATTTCTCGCCCTTATTCAATTTCGGGTCGAATATCTCGACGGCCTCGTCGATGGAGCCGTCATGGAGCATCGTCAGAAACTTTCTTGCAATATGGTCGGCGTCCTCTGGTACGGTATCATCAAGAATGGGGGCCGGTGAGCAACCCGTTGCAAATACTATCGCTAACAAAAATAAAAATATAAACTTTTTCAATATATAGATATTCCTTCCGGCGCAAAGAGGTTTAGTCCAGCGCTTAACTATTCGGATTAATATAAAATTTTGAGCCGCATGTCTTACAGTATAAGGCATCTGCTGAATGGTCGCTGTCCATGCACTCAATGCAGCAATGCGTGGATATGGGGGCGTTCTTTGAGCGCATTGCGTATGCGACCTCGGCTGTGACAATTCCCGTAGGAACGGCTATTATGCCGTAACCGAGAATCATAATCAAGGACGCAAAAGCGCGACCCAAAAATGTCTGCGGCATTATATCGCCGTAACCGACTGTCGTGAGCGTCACAATGGCCCAGTAGATCGACTTCGGTATTGAGGTAAAACCGTTATCGTCGCCCTCGATAAGATACATGATCGAACCGAGTATGACAACGAGCGTCATCACGGTGAAGAGAAAGACCGTTATCTTCCTCCTTGAGGCCCTTAGTGCTACCGCGAGGTCCTTGGACTCCTCTACATACTGTACAAACTTAAGAACCCTGAAGATTCGCAGCACTCGCAGTATCCTGATGACGAGCAGAAACTGTGTGCCGGGAATAAGCAGGCTCAGGTATGTCGGAATAATGGCAAGAAGGTCGATTATGCCAAAGAAGCTTCTGGCGTAACGCGTCGGGCGAGAAACGCTCAGAAGGCGCAGGACGTACTCGACTGTGAATATAATAGTAAAAGACCACTCGACATAATGAAGTTCAGTGACATAGGCTTCGCGTATCGGACCAACGCTCTCTAACATAACCGCAACCACGCTCAAGAGAATGCAAGCGATTATCGCAAGGTCGAAGAACTTACCCATGGGCGTGTCGGCCTCGAATATGATCTCGTGCAGCTTCATACGCCAGGCACTATTATGCTGTGGTTTTCCCTCTGGGGACATCTTTCTTCTCTCTTTAACCCTTTGACGGCGTGGACAAAAGATAGGCCTCTATGAACTTATCGATATCCCCGTCAAGCACCGCATCGACATTACCGCTTTCCGTGGAGGTGCGGTGGTCCTTGACCATCCTGTAAGGCTGAAGCACATAAGAGCGTATCTGGCTACCCCATGCTATCTCGCGCTTTTCACTATGAAGCTCCTGCATCTTGTCTTCCTCTTCCTGAAGCTTCTTCTCATAGAGGCGCGACTTTAAGACCTTCATGGCGGTGGCCTTGTTCTTGTGCTGACTACGCTGGTTCTGGCACTGTACGACTATGCCAGAGGGTAGGTGCGTTATACGAACGGCGCTATCTGTCTTATTAACGTGTTGCCCGCCCGCGCCCCCGGCGCGGTAAGTATCTATCCTGAGGTCGGCTTCGGCTATCTCTATATCGACATCCTCTTCCATCTCAGGGTATACGAATACCGATGCAAAGGAGGTATGCCTTCTCTTATTGGCGTCAAAGGGTGAAATGCGAACCAACCTGTGCACGCCGACCTCGGCCTTTAATAGGCCGAAGGCGAACTCTCCGGTAACGGTAAATGTCACGCCTTTAAGCCCCGCCTCTTCACCGTCCTGATAGTCGATTACCTCGCGCGAAAATCCCTTCTTTTCGGCCCAGCGAAGGTACATGCGAAAGAGCATATCGGCCCAGTCCTGCGCCTCGGTGCCTCCGGCTCCGGGGTTGATCGAGACGATGGCGTTATGGCTGTCATTCCTTCCGCCGAGCATACGCTGGAGTTCGGCGGCCTTTATCTGCGAAAGGGCCTCTTCGATCTGCTCTTCGGCCTCGGCCGCGCTTGCGGCGTCGCCCTCTTCCTCGGCAAGTTCCAGTAGAATCTCCGCTTCATCGAGCGGATTCCCGATATTGGTTATTATGGTAAGCTGGCCTTCGAGCGCGCTCTTTCTGCGCATGATCTTTTGCGCGCGCATGGTATCTTCCCATAAGGTCGGGTCGGCTATCGATTCTTCTATAGCCTTTAGTTCTTCAAGCTTTGCCCCGTGGTCAAAGATAACCTCGTATCTCTTCGAACTTTACCTTTGCCTGCTTTAACCGTTCTCTTGTATCGTCGTACATATAAAATAATCTCCTTATGAGACCTTGCGTCGTTTGATTCCAATAAATATAAAAAGCCCGCTGATAATAAGCGTCACCAGCGGCATTAAGTATAGATTGCGCGCAAAGAAGGTCGGAGGGTGTTTCAAGTTCCTGACCATGCCATTAATAGTGCCGGTCGTAAATATCTCCGTCTTATTCAGCACCCGTCCGTTAGGATCGATAAAACCGCTCACTCCGGTATTGGCGCTCCTTATCAGAAATAACCTGTTCTCCACAGCCCTAAATCTCGCCATATCAAAGTGCTGAAAGGGGGCGCTGGTACGACCAAACCAGCCGTCGTTAGTCATAACGACCAGTAAAGTCGCACCACTACGCGCCGTGGCCGCAGCGATGCGCGGAAAGATCGACTCAAAGCAGATAAGTAGGCCGTAACTGCCGTCGCCGGACTCCGTGCGAAGCGGGTCGTAGCTCTTGCCGGAGCTGAAATCTCCCACGCCTTCAGTTAGCTTGTTTATGAAGAAAAGTACCTTCTTCAGCGGTATATATTCGCCAAAAGGCACAAGTTTTATCTTATCATATCTACCTGTCACCTTACCAGAGGGAGTTAGTAGAAATGCGCTATTATAGTAGCGAATATCGCGCGACTCGATCTCATAATGCGGACTTCCGGCAATTAACGTAGCCCCGCTCTCTCTTGCTATACGTGAGACCTCCGGCCCGAACTCGACATCGTAGCGCATGTAAAAGGGCATAGCCGTCTCAGGCCATACTATCAGGCTGGCTCCATCTTTGGCGGCCTCTTTAGTCAACTCTTCGTATATGGATACCGTATCGCCCTTAAACGAGCCGTCCCACTTAACCGACTGGTCGATATTACCCTGTATAACCGACGCCTCAATAATACCTTTGGGACCGGTATCCTTCATGTATTCATCGTAGCGCACTAAGGCGTAAACGATAATAAAAGCGACAAGTACCAGAACGCAAACAGAACTATAGCGCGTACCGCGCAACCCTCTCTTCCTTGCAGCTATGAAGAGAAATATCGCTACATTAACCGCCATAATAACAAATGAGATACCGTAAGGACCGAAGAGATCGGCAGTCTGAATAAGCAGTGGAAAGTTCGCCTGAGAGTATGCCGTCAGGACCCACGGAAATCCGGTAAAGAGCGTTCCCCTTAAAAACTCAAGCGCGACCCAGAGCGAAGAGAGGAATATAAGTCTCAGAACCGGAGAAAAGCAACGAGAAAGAACAAAACCGAGCGCGAAGAGGCCGGGATAGATAGCAAGATATGCGACGAGCAAAAGCATCACGCCAACGCTCACCGCCACAGGCACGCCACCGAAGCTATACATCGAATGGGCGACCCAGTATACCGTAAGCAGAAAGAAGAAAAAGCCGAAGGCCCACCCCGTAAAGAAGATCCTTAAAAATTTCTTCCGCGCAGAGAGGTCCGATGAAAGATTTGAACGGAGCGAGCATTCAATAGCGTAAAAGAGCGGCACGAAAGCGGCCCACGCAAGAGGCCAAAGGCCGGCCGGCGCAAACGAGGCCGCAAGTAAGACGGCGGAGAGCAGAGAGAGGGCTATTGCACGCTTCATGGACCCGCCTCTCATGAGCCCGTCTATCATGGGCCCATCTCTCATGGAGTAGGAGCCGCCATCGTAAGCGAAAAGAACCAGAAGATCAAACAAGTGACGCCGATGCCTAAAAGCGCGCCGACGAATATCTCAAAGGTAGTATGTATCTTTCCGATAAGGCGAGAGTGGCTGACCATCACGGCCATAAATAACGCAAGGATCGCCACGACAAGGTTTAGAGTAATAAGCGTTATCGCCGTGCCCATTGCAAAGGCCAGGGCCGAATGTCCGCTCGGCAGCCCGCCGTGCAGCGGCCTGCCCTTGCCGAAATGGGCCTTTATAGCGACGACGAGTATCAAGACCAGCAGTAGCGTTATGAGCGAAAGGTGTCCTGTATAGTGGCTTGCCTGATAGAGCGCTTTTTCCATGGGGTCGTAGATATGCCGCGTAAAGATTATGTAGAACATTATAATAACGCCGAAAGACGATATGAGCACCGCGCCCGCGGCAATATCCTTGGCGTTTCTCGCAAAAATATTATACTTCTCTTCTACCAGATTAACAACCTCTTCGATAGCCGTATTGACCATCTCGGCAAAGAGCAGGATAACAATCGAGAGGGCAAATAGGCCGAACTCCAGCGCAGGTATTCGAAGGATAAGCGTAAGAAGAAGCGCAACGCCCGCAATGGCGAAGTGGTAGCGCATGTGGCGCTCTTCCCTAAAGGCGTGAATGATACCCTCGATGGCGAAGTTCAGGCTATCGAGCGCGTTCTTTGGTTTCTTTATATCTTTACCTTCGCTCATAAAGACCTTTTTGGCGGACAGTCTCCGCAGACAATTTTCGCGGTGCTCATTTGCTGTGCTCATTTATCGGCACCGGTTGATGTACCATCCGCGTACAAAACCCGTAGCTTCCAAATTGTGTAGAGTAGAGCCCTCTAAATAATCCGAGCCTCGCGGAGCGAGCTCATAAGCCCCTCTTCGGCGCGTTTCATCTTAGCGGCTTGCCTGCCTCCGTTCACATGGTCGTGACCAAAGAGATGCAGTACGCCGTGCACAACAAGGCGCCCGAGCTCTTCGTCAAGCGTCGCGTCGTAGTCAGCGGCCTGCTCCCGCGCCATTTCGACCGAGATGACAACGTCGCCTATCATCTCGTCGTCGTCCATGGGAAAGCTCAGGACATCTGTCGGGCCGTCCTTGTCACGGTGTTTTTTATTGAGTTCGGCGATGCCGGGGTTATCAGTGAGCAGAATGCTCAGCTCCGCGTCAGCGCATTCCAAGTCTCTTAAGACCTTCTCTGCGATCCTCTTGACCAGCCCCTTTACCCCCGTCCTCGTCGTCTCTTCTATCAGGACCATCGTCACCATCCTCTTTCTTCGTAATATATGCGGGTTCGGCATAACTGACGCGTTGATGGAAGATGCCGGTAAAGACCCGGTTAAAACTACCGGTAATAAGATGCAGATCCTTTAGCGTCAACTCGCACTCGTCAAGCTGTCCGTCGGTAAAGAAGCGGTTTACGATCTTCTGCGTCATGCCTTTTATCTTATCGGGCGTCGGGTCCGGAACGGTCTTGCTCGCCGCTTCAATGGCGTCGGCCAGCATCACCAGCCCCGCCTCGCGCGTCTGGGGCTTGGGACCGGGGTAACGATAATCGCGCTCGTCTACCGTAGCTCCGCTCACAGCTACGCCTGTAGCTCCGACGGAAGCTCCGCCAGATGATTCCGGGCCGGCCTCCGCGTCTCTCCTTGCCTTTTCATAAAAGAATTTTATAAGCGAGGTTCCGTGGTGTTCTTGTATGATAGCCGTTATGTCCGGGCCAAGGCGAGCGGCGCGGGCCATCTCAACGCCCTCTTTTACGTGATTCGCTATGATAAGGGCGCTCATCGAGGGCGCAAGGTTATCGTGTTTATTCTCACCCTGCATATTCTCAATAAAATAATCTGATTTTTTCGTCTTTCCAATATCATGATAATAGGCCGCAACACGTGCCAGAAGCGGGTTTGCGTCGATGGCCTCTGCCGCGGCCTCGACCAGAGAGCCCATCACTATCGAATGATGATATGTGCCTGGGGATTCTTCCGCCAGTTTTTTCAAGAGAGGATTATCTGTGCGTGAAAGCTCAAGCAAACGGATATCTGTCGTATACTGGAATAGAGATTCAAAGATAGGGGCGATGCCGACGGTAATGACCGCGGTTGTGACGCCGTTTATAAGCCCCGCGATGACCATAGAGAGATACCACGTCCCTCCGGTGTCGCCGCGAACGGCGGAGATTGCAAGCAGCATAACAATATTAACTAGACCGAGACCGAGACCGGCCTTCAAGACCGTCGCACGCTGCGTGCAGTACCTTACGCCTATAGCAGCCGCAAGCGAACCCACAAAGAAGTAAGCCGTAACATCTATGCTCGAGCCGCCCGAACCTGTGGAACCGAATAGATAACCGGCAACTATTGCCAGCAACGCGCTAAATAAGAATGTAGACTCCGGCCTGAGAAATAGCATAATGAGCATCGGCCCGATTGCGACCGGCACGGCATATATATAAAATTCTGGAGGGAAAAACGAGACCGAATCAAGCAGGGCGCGAGATGCCGCCGTCGAGAAACCGATACACAAAACAGCACCGGAAAATACCGCGGCCATGAAGATAAGGTCTTTGCTCTTAAGGGTAAAGCGTTTCAATTTACCAACGGAGAAGATACAGCTGAGAGAAGTAAGCAACAAGGTAAGCACGAATATGCCGAGACTCGTGCGTATTGCCCCGCGCCTAACAGCGCGCGCCTCTACGAGTTCGACCTTGGCTACCGATAGCTCGGTAAGCAGTTCACCGAAAGATACCACTACCTCGCCCTTCTTGACCGTCAGCCCGTCTACGTCGAGATCAACCGTTGAAACGACCTCCTTAAGGGCCGGCTCCCCTACACTACCTACCGTGCCAAAGCCGGAGACCCCGCCGCCGCCGGGAACAAATATAAAGGCCGTAAGGGCGCTTATAACCGCAAAGACGAACACCCACCTGTAATCAAAACCGTGCGCGCGTTGCGCGGCCTGGCCTGCCTGCCCATTTAAGCCGGATTGAGCGCTCTTATTAGAAAACCTTTTTTTTAAAAAACCGAGCATATTAATTATTATCCTTTTCGGCCTTGTCGCGCCTCTTCATTTCGGTCCTCTCAGCCCTGTCGAATGCCTTTATAACGGCCTGAACGAGCGGGTGTCGCACGACATCCTTATCGGTAAAACGAACAAAGGAGATACCCCTCACGCGGCCAAGTATGGATTCGGAGGCCACAAGGCCGGAAGCGCGGCTGTTAGGCAGATCTATCTGAGTGATGTCGCCGGTAACAACGGCCTTTGAACCGAACCCAAGGCGCGTGAGAAACATCTTAAGCTGATCGACCGTGGTATTTTGCGCCTCGTCCAAGATAACAAAAGAATCGTCGAGCGTGCGACCGCGCATAAATGCCAGGGGCGCGACCTCGATTATTCCCTTTTCCAGATAGTGCTCAACCTGATCCGGATCGAGCATAACGTGCAGGGCGTCATATAGAGGCCTCAGATAGGGGTCAACCTTCGCCGCCATATCTCCCGGCAGAAAGCCAAGCTTCTCACCAGCCTCTACAGCGGGGCGCGTAAGGATAATCCTGTCGACCTCTTTGGCCGCAAGCGCCGCGACAGCCGATGCTACGGCAAGATAGGTCTTGCCCGTCCCGGCAGGACCGATGCCGAAGACGATATCGTTGGCCCTGATCTCGTCGATATAACGCTTTTGGTTAAGGGACTTCGGAGCTATCCGTTTCTTCTTATAGGAGACGTAAACCGTCTCCATGAAGACAGACGACAGGTCGGTATTTTTATCTTCTTTCAATATACTCGCCGCATAGTTTATGTCCGGCCCGGTAAGGGCAAAACCCAGTTCGAGCAGACGGTAAAGGCCGTTAAGAAGGACTTCGGCGCGAGATACACCCGCTTCGGAACCTGAGAGCGTAACCAGAGTACCACGCGTAGAGATCTTTGCGCCGGCAAGAGACTCGACACTCTTGATAAACTGTCCACCCCTGCCGAATAATGTCCGGGCATAACCGTTATCCGGAAACTCAAGACTGCTTCTTACTTCATTATCCTTCGTCAAAATAATCCTTATCCCAAAAGAACAAAATCAAAGAGAGTCTATCCGAAGATCGGCTCCTGCAAAATTTAAGGAAGCTCTGATTTATTCTGAACAAAGTAGGTTCTGCTCGAAAGTCTTCAGATTCAAGGCGCGAATTACGAGTAATAGCCAGCTATTAGGACGATTCGCAACGCAGAAACTGGACATTTTAGGCACAAGATACGAGTTCACAAATGGATCAGAGTTTCCTTAACAATATATCTTAGCATATTAGGAGAAATATTGACAATCTACGGCGACCATGCGAAGGGAAGGAAGAGGGAAGATAAAAAAAGCCCCGACACTATAAAGCGCCGGGGCAATAAGAGTATATTTATTGCTTAGAAAAGCATCAAGCTATTACGGCCTTCATTCAGAGATTCTTTAAGCGGTGGCCCTGAGTTCCGATACGGAAGTGTTATAACCACGGTATTCGTCGCGGTCCGCAATGGTAAGAATATCCCACTTGGAGGGACTCTTGAGAAGTTCCTGAATAAGTTTAAAGTTCATGGCGTGCCCGGAGCGCTCGGCGCGAAAACGACCGGCAATCGGCATGCCAAGAATAGCGATATCACCCATAAGATCGAGCGCCTTATGCCTTACAAACTCGTCGGGGAAGCGAAGGCCGCCTTTATTGAGTATCCCTTTTTCACCTATAACAATGGCATTCTCAAGTGAGCCGCCCATGGCCAGGCCGTTCTCTCTCAACATCTCTACATCGCTCAGGAAACCAAAGGTCCTGGCATAGGCGAGATCTATACGAAAGACGTCCTTGTTAACGGTCCGGGAGAAAGACTGTCTTGTCAGGAATGGATGTGCAAAGTCTATGCTGTAATCTATAGATATCGTCAGGTCTTCGTTTGCAAGAGCCTCGTTCGGAAGTAACTCTATAGACTTGTTACCATCGGAGACTCGTATCGGCTCCTTTATAACTATGTAACTCTTTGGCGCGTCCAGCTTCTGGATACCGGCCATATCGATAAGGTCTACTATGGCCGAGGCGCTACCGTCCATTATCGGCACCTCGGGTCCGTCTAGTAATACCAGCGCGTTATCCACGCCCATGCCGTAAAAGGCCGCAAGGATATGCTCTACAGTAGAAACCGTTACGCCGTCCACGCCGAGCATAGTGGCATAGTTAGTGCTGACGACATTGTCGCTCTCGGCCTTTATCGGCTTACTGCCTTCTATATCGGTCCTCTGAAAGACAATGCCGCTTCCAGCGGAGGCCGGGGTAACGGTTAATTCGACCTCTTGGCCTGAATGAAGGGCGATACCTGAGAATGAAAATGCTTTTTTAATAGTTGTCTGTTTCATATCGTCCTAATAGATACGCAAGTTACATGCCAAAGACAAAACCTTGCGTATACAAGCACTTACACGGAAGCAGTCTCTAAAAGAGTGTCTCAATTTCACACACAAGAGAGCTACAGTCTCTTTTTTACAACAAAAAGTGCGGATTACAATATCAAACCGGCTATGGTCGCAGTCATGAAACCGGCCATATTTCCTGCAATCAGCGCCTTGAGGCTTAGACGCGCCGCCTCTTTCTTTCGGTTCGACGCTACCACCCCGATAGAGCCGAGAAGGACCGCGATGGAACTGAAGCTGGCAAAGCTACAGAGCGCGTAGGTTACGATCACTGTGCTGTGAGGAGAGAGCTTTCCTGCGTCTATAAGCCCCTGCAACCTGCCGTAGGAGATAAACTCGTTAAAGACGATCTTGATGCCCAGCAACTTTCCGACCTCAAAGGACTCGCCCCAGGGCACTCCCATGATAAAGGCCACCGGGCTAAAGAAGTAAGATGAAAGAGACTCGAAAGAAGTGCCGGTGAAGCCGAGCAGGTAATCTAACATACCAATAAGCGAAACAAAGGCGAGCAACACGGCTCCGATGGTCGCGGCAAGCTTCAACCCCTCGTAGGCTCCGTTAGCGGCGGCCTCTATCACATTTACATCCTCTGACTTATAGCCGCTCTTAAAGCTAACGCCGGTCTCCGGCTTGCCTGTCTCCGGTATCATGATCTTTGAGAGCACAATCGCAGCCGGCGCGCTCATGACCGATGCCGCCAGCAGGTGACCGGCGCTCGCGCCGAAGCTCACATATGCGGCCATGACCGAACCGGCTATGGTTGACATAAAAGATACCATGAGCGTAAATAGTTCGCTCCGCGTCATGCGGCCAATATAATCGCGCACTCCGGTTATAGCCTCTATACCCATAAATATAAAAGAGGTCGCGATAAAACCCTCGGCCCCGGATACCCGCATGGTGCGCTCCATCACCAGGCTTATAGCCCTGACGACGGCCTGTACTACCCTCAGATATACGAGCACGCCCATTAGTGAGGATACGAATACCACGGTCGGGAGCACCTTAAAGGCCACGATCGCCCCGAAGGAGGGGTCGCTTGATAGGGACCCGAAAAGAAAACCAGCGCCGTAAGAGGTAAAGTCGAGTATCTTCGTCATTACTAAACGCGCAGCGTCGAAAAAAACCATGCCCGGGCCGGTCTTTAGAATTATAAAGGCAAAGGCGAACTGAAGGGATATACCGTAAGCGACTAGCCTGCGATCAATCTTCTTTCGATTCTCCGAAAGAGCCCATGCGATGAAGAGGAAGAATATAAGTCCGAAGAGGCCGATAAGTCTTTCCATAAAAAATATAGTTTCTCGCTATAGTAGGTGTGGGAAGGAGAAGGTCAGTTCTTACTGCCGGTACGGCGCAGTTCGTTAGAGTTTGCGTTGGAGGTCTCGCCCTCGCTTACTTCAACTACCGGGGGGCGCCCCCAGCAACGGAATCTACAGGAAGCTCTCCATCATGCAAGATAAGGCCTTTGTCGTAGGCCCTCAAAAAGGCATTGGCACAGTCAGGATCGAACTGAGTGCCGGAGCAATTCTTTATCTCCGAGAGTATAATATTCATGGGAAGACCGGAACGATATGGCCTATCGGCGCCCATTGCGTCCACGGTATCGGCTACGGCTATTATACGGGCGAAGAAGGGTATATCCTCGCCCTTGAGCGCGTCCGGGTAACCCGAGCCGTCGTAACACTCCTGATGACCCCTTATCGAGGGCAAGACATCCTCAAGCTGCTTAATATGGGCCAGTATCTCGGCGCCCTTTATCGGGTGCTGTTGCATTATCTTTACCTCTTCCGGCGTGAGCTTGCCCGGCTTATCAAGGATGCCCTCGAATGTGCCGATCTTTCCGACGTCATGGAGGTGAGCGGCGATCTCAAGATTACGCATATCATCCTTATCAAGCCCGAATTCATTGCCGATAGTGAGCGCCATCTCGGTAACGCGGCTGGAGTGTCCAGCCGTCCACCTGCTCTTTGCGTCAATGGCCTCCGAAAGCGAGCTTATCGTTCCGATAAAGAGTTCGTCCAGGTCGGTAAGGAGCTGGGCGTTTTGAAGACCTATGGCCATCTGCCCTGCAAGTTTTTCAATAGTCGAGAGGTCCTCCGGTGTAAAGGCCGCCGGCCGCCTTGCGCCTACTCCGACAAAACCCATAGCCACTTCCTTTACAACGAGAGGCACGCGTATAGCCGATAGCAGGCCGTTATCAAGCAGGCGCTGTTCAAAGGGGAGCAGGTCTTGCACCTTGGAGCGATCCGCAACGTACTCCGGCACTCGTGAGCGCATGACCTCGTGAGCCGAACTATCCGAATAGTTTATATACTCTCCTTTGGAGACAGTATCTACTCCGAAACCGGCTGCATGGCGGAAGGCCTTTCTCTTATTATCGGCGAGCCCGACAAAGACCTCGTCACAGGCAATCAGCCTGACGGCCATGCGCGCCGCGGTCTCAAGTATCTCGTTTATATCAAGGGTAGAGAGTATGGCGCGGTCTATCTCGTAAAGAACCTGTATGGTCTCTACCCGGCGGCTAAGTTCCATGGAGTTTGTAATAGATTCGCGGTAGAGCTGCGCTTCGTTTAGCGCGACCGATATCTGCGAACTCATGCCCTCCATTAGCAGCTTTTCTCTCGAAGTAATCCCTCTCTCCTTTAAGAAACCTATAACATTGATGCCAAGAACTCTGTCGGATGAGGCAAGGGGGATTATAAAAGCCGTCTTGATCTCCGGTATTAACGGGAAGGCCCCTGCGCCGGCACGCACGAAGGGCTCGGAACTAAGGCCGTCAATGACCACATCCTTTGCGGCAAGGATAGAAGACTTAAAGACAGGCTGAAGCTCCGGGGGCAGGCCGCTGGACTGGCCCGGAGAGTAACAGCCTCTATCCTTGTCCCATAGATATATCATGGAAGAATCGGCGTTCAGTATCTTTATCGAGCACTCGGCGACACGGTTCAGGAGGCGGTCCATATCGGTCGTAGCAAAAGAGGCACGCGAAAGGATCAAGAGATTCTCCGTAAGCTCCATCTCCTCTTTTACGCGCCTCTCCGACTCTCTGATATCGTCAAATAACTGTGAGTTCCTTATATAGGTCGAGGTCTGGTTGGTAAAGGCCTCGATAAAGTCGATATCCTCTTTCGGAAATTCTTCACCGGTATGGTAGACGCATATAACGCCCAGGACGATATCGGTATGTTTTAACGGAAAAGCGGCCATAGAGCCGAGATCGCCTTTTTCGGCAAGATCGCGCAGAGGGGCTATAGTGGATTCACCCCGAAGGTTGTTCTGTACCCTTGGACGGCCCGAACTTATGGCTTCGCTTGCGGCATTCTCTCCAAGCGGGGTATCGTCGTAATGAAGCAAGAGCTTCGAGACCAGCTCGCCGCCACTGCCGCCGCTGCCCTTGGGCTGCACAACCTTCTCGTTCTCGTTCATGAAACCGAGAGAGACGGTGTCATAACCCAACTTAACGATACCGTCGCAAGTCTCCTTGAAGCGGTACTCGATATCTATATTCTTTATGAGGCGCTGACTAATATCGAGTAGCGTTTTGGAACGTTCTTTGTTGCGCTTATCCTCTGTGATATTTTCCATGATATGGACGGTATTGTAGCTCTTTCCACGCTCGTCCGTTATGGGGAATGATTTCACCTGGAATACCGCGCCAACCCCCTCTACGGTCACCTCCAGGCCGTGCTCCGCCTCGATACCGTCCAAGGTATCAAGACATTGCTGAAAGGGAGCCTCCATAATTGGGAAGACCTCGTAATAGAACTTTCCGATTATCTTTGGGAATGCCTCGCCCGCGGCCTGCATGTAAGCCCGGTTGGTACGTATGAGGCGCATGTCGCGGTCGTGGATGAATATAGGGTCGGGAATGGAATCGAAGGTAGTCTCCCACTGGTTGCGATTACGCTCGATCGCGTCGGTAATCTCATTGAGATCTTCGAGCATATAGAGCATGGCCGTGCGACCCTCTTCCTCGTCGCGCTCACGCTCATCTCTCTCGACAAGCTCGGCCCTGAGATGTTTTATCTCTTGCTCAAGCTCCAGTATGCGCCTTCTTGACTCTTCCATCCCTGGTCCTTCTTATAAATAATGCGTTCCGGCCCGTCAGGTCAGTATGATGCCCTTTATCTTTCTAAGTTCGTCTTTGAGTTCTTTAATCCTGAACTCACGCTTAATAGTAGCGCGGCTGAATCTCTCAAGCTCGTCAACCCTCTGCTCAAGCTCCTTCTTCTTCATCTCGAGTTCCATGGCCTTCTGCTCCATGTCGGCCTTTCTCTTTTCAAGCTCTATGGTCTTCAACTCAAGCTCGTTGGTCCTCTCATCGACCTTCACTTCGAGCGTGGCATAAGATTCTTTAAGCCTCTCGCCCATCCTGTTAAAACTATTGGCGAGGCGCCCTATCTCGTCTCCTGTGTCCAAATTAAGGCGATAGTCAAGATCACCGCCGGACAGGGCGCTGGCACCGTCCTCAAGCTCCTTAATCGGGCGCGTAAGGACCCTCGACAGGTAAAAAGATATAATGATACTGAGCAAGAGAAGAAGTGACGAGCCGACAACAATACTGAGTATGGCTTGCTTACGAGAGGCATGGGCGCTTCTTACCATCGACTGGTAACGCTTGTTCTCCTCCATGGCCCAGGCGCCGAGACGCTCGACAAGCGGGTAACTCCATCGATAGTCCATCTCCTCCATGATCTTCATTGCCCCCTCGTCGCCGACCGGATCCTTTATGGTATAGATCTTCATTGCATGAAGTTTAATATTGACCCATGTCTTTTTGGCATAGGCGATCGTTTCCATCTCTTCTAGCAAATCTTCCTCACCGAGATTCGCAAATGTCTCTGAATACTCCTTAACCGACTCTTCCAGGCGCGGGAATATTGCCTCCAGCTCTGCCGCCGCCGCCATAAACTCATCTCGGTAAATACTATTACCGGTAATAATATAGTCGTTCGGAGGCATTATAGCCTTGGCAATGGAAAGCTGGAGTCCATGGATCATATGCATCTGGTCCGATGCAACGCGCAGGCGGACGACGGAGGAGAACATGTGATTAATATTATAGGCGTATACCGCAATCAAGATAAAGAAGGGTAAGAGCACCAGGGTAAAGGCAAAGAAAAATTTTGATTTAAAGCTAAAGTTCACCCGTGTATACCTTCCATGAAGAGCCTCTGAAGCATAAAGAACAGAGATAAAAAACAAAAGCTGATTGGGTCATATAAGGCGCGGTTGCCCGAATAAAATAATTTCGGACAGACTATCATTTCTATAATTAGAGAATATACCAAAAATCAACAGAAAAGACATTAAAAATCAACAAGCGGGTTTCTAACGCAGATACGGTTTAGTGGAGTTTATGTGGCCTGTGGGAGTGAATAAGAGAAGGGTCGAGCGTAATGTCGGGCGCGCCGATCAGGTCCATGCAGTCTGGCACGGCTGCAATAACGGCCTCAAGGCATTCGGCAATGGCCTTTGGGCTGCCCGGAAGGTTTATGATAAGTGTCGAGCCGCGTATGCCGGCAATCTGGCGAGAGAGCACTGCAGTCGGAACCTTTTTGAGAGAAACCGCGCGCATAGCCTCGCCAAGGCCGGGAAGCTCTTTTTCCAATACGTCTCTTGTAGCCTCCGGCGTAATATCTCTCGGCGCGGGGCCTGTGCCGCCGGTCGTTATGATAAGCGAGCAGCCGTTAACCTCCGATAGCTCAACAAGGGCCGCGGAGATTTCGTCACGCTCGTCGGGAACTATATGGACATGCGTCTCCCACTTTGAAAGAATATAACGCTCAAGCTCGGCCATGACCGCCGGGCCGCTAAGATCCTCATACTCGCCTCGACTTGCCCGGTCCGAGACAGTTACTATGCCTATCTTCATCATATTCAACAGTACCCTCTCTGACAGTCGGTCTCTTTTAGAAACCTGTCTCTGGCTGAAAACCATACGGATCGAGCGACTGCACCGTAACCTCAGCCCCTGCCTCTAGCGCGTCGGCCTCCGCCGGAACGACCATAAGCCCGTCTGCCTCTACCATTGACATCAGTATGCCGCTCCCCTGCGGACCGGTGGAGGTAACCTCGACCGCGCCGTCCGCGCCCTTGCCCACCGTCACGCGCATAAAGTGGAGCCTGCCCATGCGGTCTTTTACCGGCGCGGTCAGGCGCGCCTTATATGTGGCCCTGAAGAGAGCCGCGTGTCCCTCCATCTTGCGTATGGCGGGCACGATGAACTGCGAGGTGCATACCATGGACGAAACCGGATTGCCCGGAAGGCCGAATACGATGGTACCGCCCGACCTACCCTCACCCGACCTATCATCAGAAGCCGTACCGAAGGCAAAGGGATGGCCCGGCCTGAGAGCTACTCTCCAGAAATGCATCTCTACGCCTATCTCTTTGAGCGAGGGCCTAACGAAATCATGGTGGCCCACGGCCACGCCGCCCGAAACTATGAGCACATCATAATCCATACCCTCGCGGAGTTTTTCCAAAAGCTCTTCTTGCGTATCACGGGCTATGCCGAGCAGAGTCGGCTCGACGCCTATGGCCTGCATCTCGGCCATGATAGAATAACTATTGGCATCGGGTATCTTATTAATATCAAATGGCTCGTCTATGGCCTCAAGCTCGTCACCGGTCGAAAGTATGGCGACGCGCGGCCTCTTATAGACAGGCACCATAGCGCGTTTTACCATGGCAAGTATTCCGACCTCGCCGGTGCCTATCGTAGTACCGGCAGAGAGTACCTGCTCACCGGCACGAAGATTCTCGCCCATCGACCTTATATTCGAGCCCTTCTTCGGAGGCAATAATATTTTTACCTTCTCTCCGTTATCTGTGCCGGAGGTATCTTCAACCCTTATGACGGTATCGCAACCCTCGGGCGTCGGCGCGCCGGTCATTATCCTCGATACCTTGCCGGTAGAAACCACGGCGTTAGGCATAGTACCGGCGCGTATATCGTCTATAACGTCTAGCAGTACCGGCTCGTCCTTTGTCGCATTTTTTATATCGTCATAGAGCAAGGCATAACCGTCCATCGCCGATATATCGTAGGGCGGATGGTTGCGGTTGGAAGATATATCCTCGGCAAGGACGCGGCCGAGAGATTCGCCGATAGCGACCTCTTCGATTCCGACCTCCCCACTGAGTTGGCCGACGCGCTCAAGTATCGCGTCTTGTGCCTCACGTACCGTCTTCATCTTTTAAGACTCCTTAAAGAGTGCCCGCGCCTTCTCAAGCTCTTCGGGGGTATCTACATCCATAAAACTTAATAGGTCCGGGTCCGCGTCTAAAAGCTCGTCTTCACTCACGTAGCGGACCGGAAGTTCCGTATCTTTTAAAAAACCGTCTATGCTGCGACGGCCCTCTTTAACCCGCTCGGTAAGTGGGGTCAGACATTTAGACGAGTAAAAGGCGCACATCGTCTGAGACCTGCCGTCTACAACTGGAATGACGGCCTCGACTCCGCTTCTCATACCGGCAAGCGTTTTTACAAGCTCGCCGCTCAGGCGCGGCACGTCGCAAGATATTACAAATAACCAATCTGACTTAGCAGCCGAAAGGGCCGAGGCGACCCCAAGGGCAGGCCCTCTCCCCTCCAGAAAGTCAGTGACGACCCTAACGCCGGGTCTTAAGGACTCAACGTGTCCGGTCTCTTTATGCGCCCCTATCATTACGTCGGAGAATAGCGGCATCACAACGTCGAGTACCCTTTCGACGAGTCTCGCGCCGCCAAGTTCAACAAGCGCCTTGTCCGTGCCCATCCTCCTCGACTCACCACCGACAAGCACGACGCACGAGGCGTCCTCTATCACTAGGAATCTTCCTTAAAGTAACGGTCCATTATAAAATCGGCGATCGCGTCTATGTCATTCAGTTCGAAGAGAGGCACGCCGGGTGCGCCAAGCTCTTCTTCTAAAAGATCGCTTACCAGGGCGATCAGGTCGCCTTCAATATTCGTAACCGGTGCCTTTGAGCGAGCCGAACGCACGACCTCAAGTTTATCACCGGCCTCACTCTTAAAACCCTCTACAAGCACAAGGTCGAGATCCGAGTGATACTCTTCGACAAGCGAAGCTATGGTCGGCTCATCATGCAGGGTCGTCACAAACTGAAGAGAGGACGGGCCGACGAAGAGTGTTCTCTCCGCCCCGGCCTCGCGGTGCCGCCAGCTATCCTTGCCCGGCATATCCATGGGGTGGGGATGGCTCGAATGTTTTATAGTGCCGACCGACAGGCCGCGCCACTTAAGCTCGCGTATAAGCCGTTCA
>JAJCZF010000047.1 GCA_029262535.1 Deltaproteobacteria bacterium | reverse complement strand
GATTTAATTTTCCGTCGCTGAATGTGCCTGCCCCTCCCCAGCCGCAAAATAGCTCCGAGCGAGGGCGACTGTCGATATCTTCGCCCTTTTCTACGATAAGGATCTTTAGAGAGCTGTCGGCTCCGGCAAGCTCCAGCGCCGCGAATATGCCTGCAGGACCCGCGCCCACTATTATTATGTCGTATCTATTATTCATAGGATGATCGGTTAATCTTGGATTATATCAGATATAGAGAGTGGGTTGATACTTTAAAGCACACAAGTGTGCCCTTATTTTCGCGGACACGTTCTTTGGTTCTCGAAAATTCCTCTTCCGCGTTTATGAGTTTGAACAGTGCAAAGAGTGCTACACAAGTGCGCTCTTATTTTCGTGCCGCACAGTCTGCGGGGCCAATTTCGCGGATGAAGTTTTTTAAAGCTCTAAGAATTCTCTTCCCGCGTTTGTCATTCTGAGCAGAGCGAAGAATCTCGGGCTTAGCAATAGCCCCATATCTGAGACCCTTCGCTCTGCTCAGGGTGACAGATTGTCGTTGCCTATTCCACGTCCACTACCACGTCTGCCCCGGCCTGACCGAGCAAACCGTCGGCCATACGTATATGGCCGATACCTGCCCAGTCAAAGCCGAGAAGTCCCGCGCCGAAGGCGTCCAGGGCCACGGGATCGTACGAGGCCGCCACTATTCGCGGCGGCGGGTCGCAGTGTCTGCCCCAGAGATGGGCCTCGGCCATGCCGACCGTGGCGTCAAGCACAGTAAAATCCGGGCTCCGCACGGCATTCAGGTCGAAGATAGATTCGTCCATAGAGGCGTGGAAGGCCGATTTCTTCCAGTGGCCTCCGGTATGGTAATGAGCGGGCGGGGCCACTCCGATCATATTCTTCATCGTTAAGGTCACCCCGGCCAGGGTATGCGCCTTCAATACAGGGACACTTATAAGAAAAGAATCCATAAGTATCTTCGGCAAGAATATCGAAGGCCAGACCTTGAGAAGAGGCGAATAAAGTTCTACCGAAGGCTCGTCATTAAGGTCGATCAACTTCACCCCTCTTCTCATTGCCATCTCGATATAACCAAGCTCTTCAAAGCAGTGAAAGGTATCGTATTCGAGAGAGCCTGTGCCGTCGGCGACTATGATCTCTACATCGCCACTAGCATCTAAAATATAATCGATAATAGATTCGACCAGCTCGACCGGAGTCGTTATGGGCGCTGGCAAGGCCTCCACAAGATTGGGTTTTAATATGATACGTTTAGCGCCGGAGATAGATTTCCTGAGGCGCGAGGCCTCCAGTAGCGGCGCGACAGATCTGGAAAAATCGCCTGCAAAAGTCGTCTTAAATACCGTAGGGTTCTTTTCGGGCGAAAGGTCTGGAGCGAATGGGTCAGGTCTCTTTGGGTTGATAGCCATTTAACTATTTTATCGTCCCGCGCCCTGCCCTGTCAAGATCATCGTAAGAGGGGTTAAAAAGCCTTTCTTTTATCAAGGCGACCATGTAAAATAACCCAACATGTACAAAGATATCCTCATAGCGCTCGATAACTCCGGCGACTCCAAGGCCGCCGCCGACCTCGCCCTTTTTATAGGAAAAAATGCAAGGGCAAAGGTCACCGGATGCCACGTCTATGCGGCACGCCTGCATGACGAGCGTTTCCGACAGATGGAAGGCGGACTGCCCGAAAGATACCAGAACGAAGAAGAGCTGGAAAAACAACGCACCAACCACGAGTCTCTCATCGAACGCGGCCTGCGTATCATTAGCGAATCATATACAGACCTGCTCTCTGAAAAAGCCGAGGCCGTCGGCATCGAAGCCCGCGCCAGCAACAGGGAGGGCAAAAACTTTTCAGAGCTGCTCAATGAGATAAAAGGCGGCAGTTACGACCTCTTGGCAATGGGGGCACACGGCCTTGGACGGGTCGAGACGAGCCGCATCGGTTCGGTTACAGAGCGCGTTGTGCGGGGCTCCGAAATCGACATGCTGATTACGCGAGACAGTCCGAAAGTAGCCGGCGACGCGCCGGTCTTTGCAGCCGTTGACGGTAGCCCCGACTCCTTTGGCGCGGTAAGGGCCGCGGCAGGCATAGCATCTTTAAGCAACCGCCCTCTCGTGATCTTGGCGGTATTTGACCCAGACTATCACATCACGGCCTTTCGCGCTCTCGCCGGAGTTCTATCGGATGAGAAGAAGGCGCTCTTTAACTTTGAAGAACAGGAAAAACTCCACGAGGAGATCATCGACGAGGGCCTTAAGAAACTCTACGAAGAATACCTCGAAGAGGCGCTGACGCTGACAGGACCGGAGCTGAAGGTAGAGACGGTCCTGCTTGCCGGAAAACCCTTTAATGAGATCGTAAAATATGTTAGAAATAAAGAGATATACATGCTCGTGGCAGGACGCCGCGGCGCACATTCCGACAACAATATATCAATCGGGGCAACAGCGGAAAATCTTATAAGAGAAGCCCCCTGCCACGTGCTGCTTACTACGGGAGTGGCAAAACCGGTAAAGAAAGAAAAAAAGACGGAGGACAAGATGGCGACATGGACCGAAGAGGCGGAAGAGACACTTAAGAAGATACCGATCTTCGCCAGAGGCATGGCAAAGAAGGGCATTGAAAAGCAGGCCGAGGCCGACGGCGTAGAAGAGATCACCGCCGAATATATGAATCAGGTTCGCAACAAAATGGGCGGCTGACCCAGCCTAGTGTCCCTACCCTATCTAATAAGCTGGAATCTCACGAAGAGGTGCAACCTCAAGTGCGACCATTGTTATCTCGATGCCTCCGAGCTCTCCGGCACCGACCTTATAGACCATCAAAAGGCCGAAGAGATAATCGATCAGATTGCCGGACTCAACGACAAGGCGATGCTCGTCTTAACCGGCGGCGAGCCGCTCCTTCGTGACGACCTGCCGGAGATAATATCGCATGCGTCGGGTAAAGGGCTGACCGTGGTGCTCGGCACCAACGCCACCCTACTCGACGCGGAGATGGCCATGCGGCTTAAAAGTGCGGGGCTCGCCGGGGCAGGCCTATCCATCGATTCGGTCACAAAAGAAAAACACGACGCGCTGCGCGGAGTTGACGGTTGCTTTGACACCGCCATGCGCGGCATAGATATTCTCAAATCCGCAAGTATCCCCTTTCAAATACAATTTACAATAACAAGAGAGAACAGGCGCGAACTAGACGCGGTCGCCGAACTTGCAAAAAAGTCCGGCGCGCTAGCCCTGAATCTCTTCTTTCTCGTATGCACGGGGCGCGGTCAGGAGATGACCGACCTCAACGCAGACGAATATGAAGAGACGCTCAGAGAGATCGCTCTCTTACAGGCACGTTACGAATCCGGGATAATGATAAGGGCGCGCTGCGCCCCGCACTTCCTGCGAGTTCTCAAGGAGATGCCAAGCGAAACAGGTATCGGGGCCGGGACCGTAAGCCCCTGGGCGCAAACGAGCGGCTGCATCGCCGGGCGAGGTTATCTCAGGATATCACCGGAAGGTTACGTTACGCCCTGCCCCTACATGCCGCCGCCGGCGGACAGCGAAGATAACCTTAATAAAAGCTCTCTCTCAGATATCTGGTTTAACTCCAAACTATTCAAGAAACTTCGCGCGCCGTCATACGAGGGCAAATGCTCCGAGTGTGAACACCAGAAACTATGCGGCGGATGCCGCGCGCGAGCCCTTGGATCGGGTAATACCGTCATGGGCTCCGACCCTTGGTGCGCTCATGAACCAAGACCCGGCCCCGCGCCGGTATCAGCAGAAAATACGGCAAGCGACGCCCTCTGGAGCGACGAGGCGAAAGAGAGGCTCGAAAAGGCCCCTGCATTCGTCAGGGAGATGATAAAGGACGGCGTCGAACAGTACGCGCGCGCTATTGGGGCCGAGATCATCACGCCGGAACTAATGGCGAAACTCAAAGAGAGGACGGGCAGGTAATGGCCAGAAGGTCCAGGCAGATAGACAGGGAAAAAGAAGGTTCTATCGATTTCAAAAAGGGCACGAACCGAAAGATACTCGGCTTCGTCCTGGTAGCGGTCGGAGTCTTAAACTCCATGTTCCAGATGAAGGCCGGGCTAGATGAAAGAAGCTTCCTAAGTATCGGACTTATCGCGGTGGGGGCTATATTATTCTTTACCGGGGTTAGAAAGACCAGATAAGGTTCACCTCTTCTTCAACCTTTCTCCAGAAGATCGCGTACAAAGGACTCTTCGTCCTCTCTTGTTACGATTTCACCATTCAACCTGCCATCCAAAAGCCCGTCGAGCGCCTCGCCGACCTTCGGACCGGCTACCATGCCAAATGCGATAAGATCTTCTCCTGTAAGGATCGTCTCCACATCCTGATAGGTCGTTATGTAATCGGATATCGACTCTTTGACAGACTCGTCATCACCCTTTTCCATCATGTAGAGTATCACCTCAAGAGGCAACGGGCGAAGCAGGTGATATATTTGACTCGGAGAGATCGCACTATCCCCTTTCATCCTCCTCATCATCTGAAGGGCCTCACGCCCTCGCGGACGCGCTCCCAGCACTGCGCAAAGCTTCTTTCCAGCCATCTTGAGCCTGCTGGAGAGCGCATTAAGTTCTATCTCGTCGAGCTGGTCGGTGAGGGCTAAAAAGAGGACGAGCCACTTATCGACAGGCTCTTCCCTGTAGAGCAGGCGATACCAGGCAAGCGTGTCGCGCGCTCTTTCGAAGAGGCGCGCCATTGAGTCGTCCCACTTAAGATGGGGGTCGATCAAGACAAGCAAACCCAGCTCGTCGAGCCTTTGAAGGGCTGGAGAGGCTATCTCTTCTTTCAGGATATTACGAAGCTCGCCCTGAAGACGCGTGCCGGAAAGGCTCTTGAAGATATCGAGTTTGATAGTATTCTTTATAAGGTTCCGCGTCTGCTTTGCTATAGCGAAACCGAACCTCTCGGAGAAACGCACGGCCCGTAGGATTCGCGTCGGGTCCTCTACGAAGCTAAGGTTATGTATGGCGCGTATACTCTTTCCCTTTATATCTACCTGAGCCCCGAAAAAATCTATAAGAAGGCCGAACCTCTGCGGATTGAGTTCTATGGCCAGGGTGTTGATGGTAAAGTCGCGCCTGTAAAGGTCGAGCTTCAATGACGACAACTCGACGGTAGGAAGCGCGCCGGGCTCTTCATAGTATTCGAGACGCGCCGTAGCTATATCTATATCAAGACCCGCATAAGGCGCATCTGAAAACTTTACGACCGCCGTCTTAAAGCGATCATGGCAGCGGACCTTTGCTCCGTGCCGCTTGCCGAACTCGCTTGCGAATCTCTTGCCGTCTCCCTCGACGACGATATCTATATCGAGATTCTTTCTCCTTAAGACGACATCCCTTACAAAACCGCCGACGGCGTAGGCCTTAAAACCAAGCTCTTCGGCCACCTCTCCCGCATCCTTTAAAAGCTCTACCAGCTCGCGCGGCAACATCTCGCGCAGAAGGTTTTCGACCTTCCTCTTCTTCTTTGAAGGCCTCTCCTGAGTCGGCGTCTCTATCAACTCGTCTTGCAGAAGTTTTAATAAGTCGGTCCTCGTAATCACGCCGACAAGAGCCCCTTCTTCTAAAACCGGAAGAAGCCTCTGTCCGTATTTAAAGACCTGAGCCCTTACCTCGTCAAGAGATGTCCCGGGGCTTACGGTCTCGTATTCGGTCGTCATGTAGTCGCCTACCGGCTCCTTGCCAAGACCGTGATAGACAGCCTTGGATACGGTCTGTCTCGTTATGATTCCGGCGAGAAGAGATTTGCCCTCTTCTATCTTAATAACAGGCACCGCGTTGACATTATATCTGAGTATCTTCTTTTCCGCCTCGCTGATGGCGTCGCCGATACAGACGGTAATAGGCGGGGCGCTCATCATCTCCGAAGCCAGAGCGCGTGGAGCGACCAGCTCCTTTATTGCGCGAACGAGTTTCTCTCTCGCCTCTATGAGGGAGACTCCCTTAAGTGTTGCGCTCGCCGCGTGACGGTGACCTCCCCCGCCGAGCGCGTCGGCTATAAGCCCCGCGTCCACCTCCGTCAAAGAGCTTCGGGCGACGAGGTGGACCCTGTCGCCCGTATCGCCAAGCAAGAAGAGTGTCTTTAACGAATCTATCTCTATAAGCTTATGGGCAAGCACCGAGATATCGTCGTGATAACCCTCGACCGAACCCGCGGCAACGACAACGTCTGTGCCACCGACTGTAAATGTCGTCTCGGTCTCGATAAAGTCATTAAGAAAACGCACGTCGTCGTGTGTGAGCGAGTGATCGAGAAGCTCTGAAACAACCTTAAGGTCGGCTCCGCATGAGAGCAAGTGTGCGGCGGCTCCATAATCTTTTGTTGTGGTCGATGGGAATGTCAGGCTGCCCGTATCTTCATAGATACCGGACATAAGTATGGTCGCCTCGTCCGGCGACAGGGCGATATCTCGTTCGATGATTATATGCGTAAGTATAGTAGTGGTAGAACCGTAGGGTTCTATCACCTTCAGATCGGGATATATATCAGATTTACGCGCCGGGTGATGGTCGTATACGTGGAGTTCGAGACCGGCCCTGCCCAGCAGCTCTTTAAAGGGGCCAATCCTTGCGGAAGAGCTTATATCGACAAGAATAATGCGCGTAACCTTAGATAGGTCGATATCTTTAAGCCTGTCTATCTCAACAGGCATGGGAAATGATTTAACGGCGTCCCGCAAACCCTTTTCCATGGAACCGGGAAATACTATACGCGCCTCTGGATAGAGCTTTTTTGCGGCAACCATCGAGGCCAAGGTGTCAAAGTCGGCATTGGTATGTGAAGTTATAACTTCCATAAGAAGATATTAACATAGCCGGACGCGATAGAGATAAAAAAAGGGCCGCCCGTACGGGCGGCCCTTGAAAATACAAATAAATTATCTTAAGTCTACTGCTCGACCTTTTCCTCTTCCTCTTTGTCCTCATCCCAGCGCTCTATACCCTCGGGCGGAGCGGAGTGGCACCTGAAGCAATCGGCAAGCGGGAAGGCGACACGGTCGTGACATACGCCGCAGTACTGACCGCTAAGAATCTTTCGCATAGACATATCCGGGTTGCCGCCCTTTTCCATCTTAAATGTATCAGGGTGGCAGCTCGAACAATCGAGCCACTCGGTATGGGCCTTATGCGGATATACCACATTAGGCGGAGCCGGGTCGAACTTGGTCACCTCGATATCTATATCCATATCAACGACCGTCATCTCACCGGTGCCGTCGATAGAGGCCTTTGGTTTTATCTTTTCTTCACGGAGGGCCTTTACCCAGTCGATCTTATTACCGAAATCGCTCTTGGGCAGATCGGCAAAGCTCTCTTCTATCTTTCTGTTTGCTTCGGCCGGCACGCCGCCGGTATGACAACGCGTACAATCCATCGCAGCAAAAGCCACCGAGCCGTTATGGCAGGCGCCGCACTGCTGGCCGCCAAAGATATTACCCATCACAAAGTCGGTCTCGCCTTTTTTCATAGGGAAGCCGATCTCCGTATGACATACCTTACAGGTGAACTGGCTCCTGTGCCACCAGTGCGGAAAATATACGGTGGGCATGGCCTTGCCCGGCCCGGTCTTACTGTCAAGAATCAAAGAGCCGTAGTCGCCAGGGGCGATGACCGTTCTCCTGTCTATCGCATCGGGAATGGTCTTTGCAGCGTTCTCTGCCACTGAGCCGGACGGCGCTGAAAGAAGTATCGCAAGGGCCGCAAAGAGAGCCGGGATCGTCATCATCTTTTTTATCACTTAACTACCTCCGTTAAAACTGAAAACCCATAAAAAATTAGTAGTCCGAATGGCATTGTATGCAGAGCGTCTGATAATCAACCCTCAGCAGCCTGCGAAAACCCGAACCGGCGTGCGGATCGTGACAGGTCGAACATACAAGTGTCTTGTTGCTCGAAAGAGGCAACGGAGACGGGGTCACGATATTGACCCTAATATCCATCGGGTGTTGATTAACCGGATGGTCAGAGATGTTTTTCGCATGGCAGGAGCCGCATATCTCTACCACTCCGGCCTTAAGCTTCGGCGGACTGTCCGTATGGCACCTATCACAAAACCCGACGGCTCCGAATACATGCGGATTGACGACCGTCGACTCGGCCAAAGAAGAACCGGTTGAATACAAAAGAATCATAGCTCCAACAAGGCCCACTGCGGAAAGAAGTCGAAGCAGCTTTCGATAATCTAAAATTTTCAATACCATAAGTAGCCACGCCTAATACTATAACGAATACAACTCAGGAGAGAGGAAACCAGGACGTAAGATCCATCTTAATTCGTGGAATTACAATCGGTCACGTCGCCACAATCGTACTGTACCGAGGTTGTCGGTATATTAAGCGACGAGCCGGAAAGATCCTTATTGCAAACCTTGTCAGTGCCGGGCGTGACGCTTCTGAAAGTAATGGTGCCTGCAGCCGATGTGGACGGGCGCGTATAACTCTTTACGCACGCGCCGTTCATCAGGCGGTAACCAAGCGGGTCGTCGCCGGAGACAGAGGTGTTTTCGTCGTGGTTACTGCCGTGTATACCGCTCATCGTATTCTCATATATATTGGTCGGTAGCTGCGCCTCTTCCCAGTATGCCGAACCGTTCCAGCCGCCGCCGTGACAGGTAAGGCAGAGTATCCCAAAATGGTTGGAATCGTTGCCAGTGCCGGCGCCGGCCTTGTAAAAGTTCGAGTTAGGATCGAGATCCGGCGGATGGAGCACTCTCGACATTCTTGGGGCCCTGTAATCGTTGGTCGAATCCACATAACCCTCGTCGCCGTAAACGTCGCGCCTGTGACAATTATAACAGAAGGTCTTGGTCGAACCCACGCCGGTCTCGTTGCTCCTGAGTATCCACTCGGTCTCCGAGCCGTGCGGCCCCTTCAGGTCGGTCTTGACATCCGAGCCGTGACAGTCGCTGCACGAGATAGTACTGGTATGAGCGACATTGTCGAAGCCGGCGCGATCGACCTCTCCGCCCGTATATTCGGCATACATAAAGGTCTCGGTAAGATTATTGCCGCTCCCCCAGAATGTATTGGCATTGGTAGGCGGTATATTCTTTCCCACTCCAAATACCGGATGAATACCAAGGTTATTGGGGTTCATATCTCCTGTAATATCGGCCTCGATGACTGCCGAGCCGTCCGCGTTTCCCGACGGGACGTCCCATCTGTCCGTCACGGTCGTGCCGTAGGCATATGACGAGTGGCACTTTATACACATGTAACCCTCAAGCCTGCTCACATGACCCGGCGTCTCAGAATCAAAGTCGTCCTCAATAAAGCTCGTCAGGCGATTATCACCTCCGACACCGTTATCGGGCCACGCAGTGCTCGGCCTTACTCCCCATCCGCCAAGAAGGTTCGGGCCTATCTCATAACCGTAAGCACCGCCTACGGTATGATTGCCGCTCTTGGCGCCATGTGGATTATGACAGTCGGCGCACTCGGCATGCCTGTCGGCCTTATCGAGATTTGCCGCGTCCTCCCTGGCCGGGTCTCCGGCAATTACCCTTGAGGGCTGGTGCTTGCCGTACTTGGCAACGTCCATGACCGGATGGCTCGAGACCATAGTAAAGTAGGTCTCCATGTCGGCGGCCATTGTGCCGTTATGACAGGCAAGACATGTCCACTCTTCGGCGACCTCGCTTGAGTCACTAGGGTTTACGCCCTTTAGAATAGTCATTGTAGCCGCACCGCCGTGAGAGCGATGGCAAGAAAGGCACTTATGCATTGCCGGCGTATCGTCACCGTAACCGGCAACGCCAAAATCCTCGTGCCATGGGTTGGTTCCCGTCTCATCCCAAACGAGAGTTGAGGTATCGTGTATCGGAGTGTCGCCGTCCCAGTAGCGTTTCAGGTGACAATCGGTACATAGGCCGCCCGTGGCAAGAGACGCAACGAGAAAGTTGTCATAAGCGGTTCCATGAGGGTCGTGACAGGTCGTGCACTGCAACCTGCCGGCGCTATCAAGATTAATGGCCTCTGGAAGGCTGGCCTTGTCCTGTATTTCTATATTATCTATCGAATCGCTATATGCAAAAGATACGGGATGGTCGTCGGAAAGATCCGTGCCTATATAAGCGGTGCTGGAGCTGCTCAATTTACCCGCCGTGGTATTAAGCACGTCAATATTTCCTGTAGTGGCCGCTCCTGGAAGGTTTAGAAGAGAACCCAGCGCAATGGTGCCGTCGTGACACGAGAGGCAAAGTTTAGATGAGCCGGTGGGCTGACCGACATTTGAGACCATCGTCTCCGTGGTATAAAGGGTATATGTCGCCCCCGACTCGTTCTTGTTCCAGATGGGGCCTGCCGAAGCCGCGGAGTGCGGCGTATGGCAGAATATACAGACCTGTGTGGTATCGGGGCTCTTGACCGTACCGGGAGAGTAGAAACCCATATTATGCACGGTATCCAATACACCGGCTTGAACGCCGGTAACCGGAACCGCCATAAGCATTAGGGCAAAAATAACTATCGCTATCAGGGTGTTAATTGGATAGAACCCTTTATCTCTAAGTTTATGAAATTTATTTTTCAGGAAGAGAGCCATCAATCACCGCCTAGATATTCAAAGACCTGAACGCGCCTGTTGTATGAATCAGCGACATATATGAAAGACCTCTCATCAATAAATATACCGGACGGCATCCAGAAGTTTCTCGGGCCGCTCCCCTTCGTACCGAAGTTAAGAAGAAAGTCGCCCCTTGAAGAAAATATCTGTATCGTATCGAATATGGCGTCGGCAACATAAATATTGCCGTCCCTGTCAACGGCAACGCCCTTGGGACGCGCCATGGAGCCGGTGCTATCGCCGTTCTTGCCGAACATACGAAGAAAGCGCCCCTCTTTAGAAAAAATCTGTATCCTGAAATTCATCGAATCGGAGACATATACAAGACCATCCTTATCGACAAAAATATCCACGGGGAAATTAAACTCTTCTTCGTCCCCACCCCTGAGACCGAAACTCCTTAGAAGATCTCCATTGAGACTGAAGACCTTTACCATATGCGCTCCGGTATCTACCACGTATAGGAGCTGGTCGGTATTATCTATTGCAATACCGGTAGGCCTTGTAAACCCGGTAAACTCAAAAAAGAGACGCCCTCTCGGGCTCATGGCATAGACCTTGCCAGCGGCGGAATCGGAAACATATATATTATCGTTTATATCTACTGCCACGCCCACAGGAGAGATCAGCTTTTCGTCGCCGGAGATCTCCAAACCCTTGTACTTCTTCTTTTTAATATCGAAGATATGGAGCCTTCTGAAGGCCGTATCGGCGACTATCACCCTGCCGGTGTTATCTACGGCTATGCCGAAGGGTTTTATCACGCGTTCCTGCTTGGGACCGAGTATGACCTCCAGGATTCCCTTTAAGAGACCCTTGCCGCGACCAAGGTCAGAGGGTTTTTCCAATGTTCTTACAAAGGCGATACGCGCCTTTTCCGGCGGAAACGGCCAGGCAATCCCACTGCCGTAATCGGCCTGAGTGGAGGGCGCCTGCATTGTACCGGTCCCTGCGCACCCGACCAGTACCAGAGAAACAGAAAGAACTAAAAAAAGCCCTAAAAGGTTACCTCTAAAATGACCGACCCTGGATATGGCGCCTGCGAGAGCACCCTCCGGCCCTTTTTCGTACCCTGTTAGTTCAATCGACATTCTTAATATAAAAACTTCCTGACCGACTTCCTCAAACCTAAAAACACTTAGCCGCTAACATAATTATTGACCGCGTAATAGAGAGACTTAAGAAATCTCTGATCTATTCGTAAACTCGTATCTTGAGCCTGAAATGTCCAGCTTCTACGTTGCGAATCTTATCAATTGCTCGCTATTGCTTGCGGCTGGAGCCTTGAATCTGAACATTTTCGAACAATCTACTTCCTTCAGAATAAATCAGAGGACCCTTATCATTACTTAGAGGACCCTTATCATTACTTTCTGTGGCAATACTGACATATTGTCGCACCCGTGGTCCGGAGCCTCGATCTAATATCGGCCCCGGCATTGGCCCTGCCTTTTAAGAGTCCTCTTTCGTGCGGATTATGGCATGTCGCACAAAATATCTTATTCGTCTTCGGATCAAACGGTAGCATTATCTTAACCTCCTTCAGAGAGAGGTTGATATTATCTTTATAACGCTGCGGGGGCTCTATGAGGTGGTTCGGAGCGCCTGTTATCTTCCCGTCGCTCATGGCCCTGCCCATCCACGCGCCGCCTGGATGGCGTGGTTGCCTGTGGCAACTGTAACAAAGCACCATTGGGTTCTCTTCAAACCTGAGCTTTACGTCCGCAATCGAACGGGCCCTTTCGACATCGGGTAGTACGGGATGACATATAACACACTTGCCCCAGAGGATGTAACCCTCGTCGTCTATCTGTTCATGCGGATTCATAAGTGACTTTAAGACCGCATCGTAATCTTCATACTCTACGGCAAATGCATACGGGACCGAACAAAAGACGGCCGCAGTCAATAAAAGTCCGAATAAAAGCCTCATCAATAACTCCATAAGAAAGATAGGCGCATCCTATCTTATTTTAAAATACTATCGTTAAAGTCTGCAAAAGACTGCGGTTAAAAGGCATTAACAATCCATGCTTAAAAAAAAACGTCATTGCCCAAAGGCGTAAACCTTGCCGTCCCTTGAACCGACAAAGACCGTTCCATCCGATATGGCCGGCGACGAGTGTATGCCCGCGCCTGTCTGGTACTTCCAGGCGATCTCCCCTGTTTCGGAGATCGCATAGAGGTATCCGTCGTCGCATCCAACAAATATATAACCGTCTCCTGATATAGCGGGGGTCGAGCTGATGCCGGCGGGAAGGGTTACAAGTGTCTTTACCGGCCTTCTTTTATAGGTGCTCACCACGGCAAGGTCGCCGTTTCTAAGGCCCATATAGATATTGCTGCCCGAGACGACCGGCGAAGCGTAAGGCCATGACTTAAGCCTCTTTCTAAAGACTATCTGGCCTGAATTAATATTAAGAGCGTAAAAAATGCGGTCGTAAGCGACGACATATACGACTTCGTCGGTAATGGCAGGGGATGAGTATATAGCGGTATTTAGAAATTTGGACCATATCTGCGCCCCGCCCTCGTAGTCGAGTGCAAAGATTCGCATATTCTTACCGGCTATATAAAGATTATCACCCTTAAACGCGGGTGAGGAAAAGATACCGCTGTACTTCTCATAGTCTTCGAATCTCTTACGCCAGCGGCGCTTGCCGGTATTAATATCAAGGGCGTAAAAATAGTTATCCGATGAACCGAAAAAGACAAGCCCTTTGCCAACTACCGGTGAGTTCAACACCGATTTGCCGGTCTCGAACTTCCACTTAAGCGTTCCGTCAGAGCTATTTAAGGCATAAAAGTTTCCGTCTTTGGAACCGAAAAAGACCGTGCCTCCTGAGACTGCCGGGGTAGAGAGTATTTCTCCTCCCGTCTCAAAAGACCAGAGCTTCTCACCAGAAGAGCCGTCTATTGCATAGAGGCTGCCGTCGTAGGATCCGACAAAGAGCTTGCCGCCACTCACTACGGGGGACGAATATACCGGGCCTCCCGTATCAAAGGTCCACTTTAGCTTCAGAGGAGGCACGGGGCCAAGATCATCAACGGGCCTGTGGGAGCCGTCCTTCATAAAGGTCGGCCAATCTGCGGCCACGGCCCCTACCCCTGATAAGAGTAAAAAAACGAACGCTAGCGAGAAGACCGCCGCTACACTTAAGTTTCTAATTTCACAGGCTCTTTTTGCCATAATTACAAAACCCTTTTAAACGGATATCTCAATATAAACAGATTGAACGACCAAGACATATCTATGGAAGCGCTGATTTATTCTGGGCGAAGTAGATTGTGATCGAAAATTTTCAGATTCAAGGCGCAAATCGCTAGTAATAGCTAGCTATTACGAAGATTCACAACGCAGAAGCTGGAGATTTTAGACACAAGATACGAGTTCAC
>JAJCZF010000046.1 GCA_029262535.1 Deltaproteobacteria bacterium | reverse complement strand
TATGGCGTCTTTGGTTTCTATAATATCGATCTTTGCAAGTTCTTCTATTGCGAACTCTTTGAACTCTTCGTCCGATTTGGACCAGAGTTCGTCGCCGATATTGCAAAAGTATTCGAGCCCTATCCAGACCTTGCTATCGTCTTTGACCATGTAGGGCGACCAGTTATTAAAGATCTGTATGCGCCCGAGTTTTACGTCGCGTTCCTGTACGTATATCCAGTTGTCGGGGATGATGTCGCCGACGGTCTTTATGGAAGAGTTGTTCTTTGTCTTGAGTTTATTGAGCAAGAGGCCGACGGTGATAAAGTCGCGGTACTGGAGCGTGGAGGCGACCTCGAAGACCGGCGCGGGGACCTTGGGGGAGCCGGATAGCCCCTCTATCAGCTCCTTAACAGGCATGGTGGAGAAGATGTAGTCGCCCGTGAGGGTCTCTGTCGTTCTATCTCCTTTGCCGCTCTTTTGATCTTCGACCTCTACGCCTATTATGCGTTCGCCGTTGTACTGAAGGCCGGTGGTCTTGGTATTCATACGGAGCTGACCGCCTTTTTTTTCTATAAGAGAGGCGACCTCTTCCCACATCTGTCCGGGGCCGAACTTGGGGTAGAGGAACTGCCCTATGAGGCTCGTCTCCATATCTTTCTGTTTTATGGAAGAGTCTTTTGAAAAGTTGGAGACTACGGCGTGTTTGATCGCCTTCCATACCGATAGACCCTTGATGCGTTGCCTGCCCCATTCCGGTTTTATATGGTCGCAGGGCACGCCCCATACCTTTTCGGTATAGTCTTTAAAAAAGGTCTCGTAGAGTTCGCGGCCGAAGCGATTTATGAAAAAATCTTCGAGCGACTTTTCTTCCTTGATTGGAAAGAAATTCGCCTTAAAGTAGCTAAGGCCGATCTTAATATTTCTTATGAGGCCGAGATTTGCAAAGGTATTAAAATTTAACGAGATGGGATAGTCGAAGAACTTTCTGAGGAAGAAGATGCGCGACAGGCGCGAGCGAACGAGCATTACGCTGTCGACCTTTTCCGGGTCTGGGGCGCCTGCTTCTTTGGAGAGCGGTTTTACGGTGTGGAGAATGAGATCGTCCTTGCTGGGTTTGCCCTGGACCGGCATGATGTTCTCCCACCAGTCCATGACCCTCTCGGATTTGGAGAAGAAGCGGTGCCCTCCGATATCGATGCGGTTGCCTTTATAGTTGACGGTCTTGGAGATGCCGCCGATCTCGTCGCTCATCTCCAGTACGATGGGAACGATATCGGTATTTTCCAAAAGCTCGTACGCGGCCGTGAGTCCGGCCGGGCCCGCGCCTATGATTATGGCTCTCTTTTTCTTTTTCATAGCCTTGTTTACGGTCTAGAATTTTATGGCTCAAAAGTTTTACCAGATATTTTAACATAATGAGCAGCCCCCCTCTATCTAATTAATTGCGTCGCTACTTTAGACGTCTGACGAGTCGTTATGCGGAAAAGACTTGCCCTTTTATCTCTTCAAGGCTAAAATTAATATGTGATATTTTGACCGGTCCTTAACCTGGAGTTCTATTTGATTATGAAAAAGTTCTTTCTATACATACTTGCGCTTTTTGCGACTCTCTTCCTGGCCGGACCGGCTACGGCTGCTATCTATAAGTACGTGGACGAGAGCGGTGTCATGCACTTTACCAATACCAATCCCGCCGACGCCAGATATAAGCTCTTCATGAAGGAGAAGGGCGACCGCCCGACTCTGCGCAAGGGCTCTGTGGTTAGCGGTTCATACAAGGACTATAAGTCGATAATTAATAATGCCTCGCTCCGCCACGGTGTTGAGGCGGCCCTCATAACGGCGGTCATCAAGGCCGAGAGCGACTTTGATCCGCGTGCCGTCTCCAGGGCCGGCGCGCGCGGACTGATGCAGCTGATGCCAAAGACCGCCGATGGACTAGGGGTGACGAACGTATACGACCCTCATGAGAATGTTAATGCAGGGACCCGGATGCTCGGTCGCCTCTTAAAAAAATATAATAGTGATGTGACACTCGCCCTTGCCGCATATAACGCGGGCGAGAATAAAGTAGAGCAATACGGGACCGTGCCGCCCTATAAAGAGACACGCGCCTATGTAAAGAGGGTCTTGAGCTTTAGAAGCGACTTTAGACGCGCCGAGCTTTAGATCGGCAAAATCTTAAACCTTAGACGTTGGATCCGCCAAAGGCTTATCCCTTAGCAATTTATGGAAACTACCGCAAAAACAGGCAACCTGAATCTGCCCAATATCTTATCGCTTATTAGGATTGCGGCCTCGCCGGTGCTGATCTTTCTCTTGATCTCGCCGTCGCGCTCCATCAGCCTCATATGCGCGGCCCTATTTGTCGCCGTCAGTATCACCGACTGGCTTGACGGTTATCTGGCCCGCAAGATGAACGCCGTTACGACTCTTGGCAAGTTCCTAGATCCTTTAGCCGATAAGCTGCTCATTGTTAGCGCACTTATTATGCTGGTTTCTTCCGGCAGGGTAGAGGCCTGGATGGTCGCCCTTATGGTCGGGCGAGAAATAGCAGTTACCGGACTTCGCTCTATAGCGGTCGAAGCCGGTGTCGTAATAGCCGCGAGCCCGCTAGGCAAGGCCAAAACGGTCGCCCAGATAGTGGCGATAGTGCCGCTCCTGATACATTACGAATACTATTCGATACCCTTTCAGACTATAGGCAACGGTCTCTTCTGGATAGCCTTTATTCTCACCATCGCTTCGGGCATGGACTACTTTTATAAGTTTTTTACCGTGCATAAGGACGATTGACCTCTAAAAATGCTTGACAAGCACCCCTCTTTTTATATATTATCTATTATTCTAACAATTAAACAAATGGAGTTATAAAGATGTACGCTGTTATAAAGACCGGCGGTAAGCAATATACCGTAAAAGAAGGCGATAAGCTAAGGGTAGAGAATCTTGAAGGCGAAGTAGGAAGCAAGATAGAACTCACCGATGTATTGGCAATAGGCGAGGGCGATAATCTCAAGATCGGCACCCCGAATGTAGAGAACGCCAAGGTAGTCTGTCAGATTACCGCGCACGACAAGGCCAAGAAGATAATTATCGTCAAGAAAAAGAGAAGAAAAGGCTACGCCAGAAGACAAGGCCACAGGCAGGGCTTTACCGCTCTAAAGGTGGAAGTAATCTCGGCCTAGAGCCATAATGGCTAGACTTTTTACGGAGGAATAGAATGGCACATAAAAAAGCAGGAGGAAGCTCCAGAAACGGACGCGACTCCAATGGACAAAGACGTGGCGTAAAACGCTATGGCGGACAGCTCGTAAGCGCCGGTTCCATACTGGTACGCCAGCTAGGCACCAGGATACATCCGGGCGAGAATGTTGGTCTCGGCAGGGACTATACGCTCTTTGCGAAGATAGACGGCAAGGTCAAGTACGAAGACCGCGGCAAGAGAAAGTACGCAACCATAGAGGCCGTAGAAGCCGCCTAACCGTAAAGCTTAAAGCAATCTAAAGGCGTGGGAAGAGTCCTCTTCCCACGCCTTTTTTATTTGCACACACCACACAGGTGTGGTTTTATTTTGCGGAGCGAGTTTGTCGATAGCTGCAAAGTATGATTTGCGCGGTGTAGATTTTTAGTAGTTTGAATGCTTTTTCGGATTTACACAGGTTTGCCTTTATTTCGCCCACACAGGTGCGGTTTTATTTCGCGCAGCGAGTTTGATGGAGACTGATTTTTTTATCATTCGCGGTCTTGATTTGGTATGACCGGGGCTTTTCCGACCTTTCTGGGTTGTAAACTATATTGGATTAATTAAATGCGTTTTGTAGATGAAGCTAAAATAAAGGTCTTCTCCGGCGGCGGAGGCAGGGGTTGCGTTTCCTTTAGGCGTGAGAAGTTCGTCTCACACGGCGGCCCTAACGGCGGCCACGGCGGCAATGGCGGCTCGGTATATTTTGTTGGTGACGCCTCCTTGCAGTCCCTTCTGGACTTTCGCTACAAACGCGAGCGCAAGGCAAAACGCGGTGAGCACGGCATGGGCAAGGACTGCCACGGCAAGAACGGCGAAGACCTTGTCATAAAACTGCCGCTCGGTACGATTGTGAAAAATTGTGAGACCGACGAGATACTCGTCGACCTCTCCGAAGACGGGCAACGTTTTCTCTGTCTCCCCGGTGGACGCGGCGGCAAGGGCAATGCTTTTTTCAAGACCTCTACGAATCAGGCCCCGCGCCATTCGCAGCCCGGTGAGCCGGGCGAGGAGATGGAGGTAAAGCTAGAACTGAAGCTGCTGGCGGACGTCGGTATCATAGGGCTTCCGAACGCCGGGAAATCGACCTTTATATCTCGCATATCGGCGGCAAAACCCAAGGTCGCGGACTACCCATTTACGACACTCGTTCCTAATCTGGGGCTGGTCAGGTATGGTGATTTTAGTTCATTCGTAGTTGCCGATATACCGGGCCTTGTCGAAGGGGCGCACGAGGGTAAGGGGCTCGGCACCAGATTTCTAAAACATGTCGAGCGTTGTTCGCTCTTCCTGCATATGATAGATCTATCTCCCGACACGGGCAGGGAGCCTGCCGAGGACTATGAGGTTGTGACCAGAGAGCTTGACGCATTCAACCCGGAGCTTGCGGCGCGCACGCAGGTCGTTGTCTTAAATAAGATAGATATTACCGAGGCAGGGGAGAAGGCCGGGGAATTATTGAAATTTTTCGAGGATAAGGGTATAAAGGTCTTTAAGATATCGGCTGTAACCGGCGAGGGCGTAGATGAACTCGTAAACTACATGGGCCGCGAGGTCGAAAAAGAAAAGAGTGGCGAGGCCATTGAAGAACTTGAGGAAGAAGATAGTTGGTAACGCACGCCGAATCGTAATCAAGATCGGTAGTTCGGTGCTGGCGGGTCGGGTTGATGACGGCGAATTTATAACGAAGCCTTTTTTCTCACAGATCACGGCTGAAGTAAAGAAACTGCGTGAAGAGGGCAAAGAAGTTGTCATCGTAAGCTCAGGTGCTCTTGCCTTCGGTATGAGGATTGTCGGCTTTACGGAACGCCCAAAGACCATACCTGAGATGCAGGCTGCTTCTGCGGTCGGTCAGAGTTTCCTTATAGACAGCTACAGGGGCCATTTCGAGAACGCAGGTGCTAATGTTGCCCAGATACTTCTTACCCACGACGACCTTTCGGATAGAAATCGCTTCTTAAACGCTCGAAATACCTTGATGGCCCTTCTTGATATGGGTGTAGTTCCTATAATAAATGAGAACGATACGGTAGCCGTGGAGGAGATCAAGTTCGGCGATAATGACGCGCTTGCGGCCCTGACGACCAACCTTGTCGAGGCCGATCTCTTAATATTGCTTACCGATGTCGAAGGTCTATTTGATAAGAATCCACACAGGTTTAAAGATGCAAAGAGAATAGATTTTGTCGAAGATGTGAATAAACTTGATATAGATTCCATGTGTACTCAGTCGACTCGTTTCGGAACCGGCGGTATAGTCTCCAAGGTCGAGGCCGCAAGAAAGGCTGCGCATTTTGGGACGGCAACGGTCGTTGCGAGCGGTTTTGAGAAAGATATTATAGGAAAAATACTAGCCGGTGATAACGTAGGTACTTTCTTCCTGCCCCGCGAGGATAAAAAGACCAGTAAAAAGCACTGGATCGCATTCTCAACCCGTCCCAAGGGTAAGCTTGTTTTGGACGACGGCGCCGTAGGCGCTCTAATTAGCGACGGCAAGAGCCTACTCCCATCCGGCATAACCGCGGTCGAGGGCGAGTTCCGTTCCGGCGAGGCCGTGGAGCTTTCCGGTATTGACGGCGTGGTGATTGCGCGCGGCATTACGAATTACGACTCGCGCGAGATCGGTCTCATCAAGGGCCGAAAGAGCGGCGAGATAGAAGAGATTCTTGGTTATAAGGTCTATGATGAGGTGATCCACCGCGATAACCTCAGCAGCGTTTAATCAAGCAAGGGAGATAAATATGGCTATTTCTGACGATATGTTAAAGGTTGGAGAAGCGGCGCGCGCCGCGTGCTACGAGGTCGCGCGACTTGGCACGGCTGAGAAGAACGAGGTCCTCTTAAGGATGGCCGACGGCCTAATCGCTACCAAAGAAACCCTCCAGGCCGAGAATGAAAAAGACCTCGCCGCAGGGCGCGAGAAAGAACTTTCAAAGGCCATGCTCGATCGCCTTACACTCTCCGATAAGGTCATAGAAGGTATGGCAGCGGGCTTGCGCGAAGTAGCGGCCCTTGCCGATCCTGTCGGAGAGATACTGGACGTAAAAAAACGTCCGAGCGGTATAGAGGTCGGGCGCATGCGTATTCCTCTCGGCGTTATCGGCATCATATACGAGTCGCGCCCCAATGTCACGGCAGACGCCGCCGGCCTTTGCCTCAAGTCGGGTAACGCCGTCGTGCTTCGCGGCGGTTCGGAGGCGATAAACTCGAATCTCGCCATAGCCGCTGTATTGCGTAAGGCCTGCGAGGGAACAGAGATTCCGGTGGACGCGGTGCAGGTCATATCAACTACCGAGCGCGAGGCCATTACCGAACTATTAAAACTCGAAGAGCAGATAGATCTCATCATCCCGCGCGGCGGCGAGTCGCTCATAAGATTCGTATCCGAGAACTCGCGTATCCCGGTCGTAAAACACTATAAGGGTGTATGCCACGTATATGTGGACGCGGGGGCCGATCTCGACATGGCCCTTAATATCGCCTTTAACGCCAAGGTCCAAAGGCCCGGTGTCTGTAACTCTATGGAGACGCTGCTTATACATAAGGATATTGCAGAAAGCTTCCTGCCCCTGATAGCCCGAAAGTACTGGGACGCGGGAGTAGAGATACGCGGCTGTGGAGAGGTCTTGAACCTTGCGCTCGACTCGAAGGAGGCGACCGAAGAGGATTGGTACGCCGAGTATCTCGGCCTGACGGTAGCGATAAAGATAGTGGACGATATAGACGAGGCGATGGGCCATATCGCAAAGTACGGCTCTTTGCATACCGAGTCTATCGTTACGAACGATTACACGGCTTCGCAGCGTTTCCTTCGTGAGGTCAATTCATCGACGGTCATGGTCAACGCCTCGACACGTTTTGCCGACGGTCATGAATTCGGCCTTGGCGCGGAGATCGGAATATCAACGACCAAGCTTCATTCATACGGCCCCATGGGACTGGAAGACCTTACCACAAGAAAGTTCATCGTCTTCGGCTCCGGCCAAATCAGAGAGTAGGCGGCACACAACCACACAGGTGTGGTTTTATTTTCGCGGGGGGAGTTCCTAGAAGCCTCAATTAAGTAGTGCGCGGAAGAAGAAGGCCGCACCTCTTTGGTCGGATTCTAAAGCCACACAGGTGTGGTTTTATTTCGCGCTGCGGATCTTCTGCAGCCTGGAGGTTGGGAGTAACGCGCCGAAAGATTCTTTACCGGCTATAACTTCTTTCATTTACATAATGCGCAGAGCCGATTTCGGCAGACAGCTGTCTTCCTTTCGCGCCATAGGTGTGAATTTATCTTTTCCGGGGAGGTTGTCAGGCGTCCGGAAACCTCCGGTCCGTCTTGATAGCTTCTTCTCTCTCTTATTATCTTATTAGGGAATAATCATATCGAGCGACTTCAGGTTGGCCTCGGCTCTGTTGGGGTCGGGGTCTACTACGGCCTCCCTGTCGGCGAGTTTATCTATGTAGTCTTCGGGAAGGTTGGTAAATTCGGCCCCGGCGAGCACCAGCGCAAGATACCAGTCAAACGGCTTTAGCTCGTCGTTTATAAAGTTAGGGGCCGCGAAGTATGTAAAGGCCGAGATCGTCGCGCCTTCATACATAAGGATTTCGGCCCCTTTTCTCTTATAACCCATACCTTCAAAGCGGTCCATGAAGAGGACCTGATCCGGGCTCAGGTCATATATGGCTCCGTGCACTACGTTATCCGACGCGCCTGTATAAAGGGCGTTGCACTTACCCGAGCCGTCTCGCCCGCGCTTGTGAAAGCGCGGTTCGTAGCCGCTAAGCAGGCCCGCGCCGACGAGTCGCGCCGCCCCGACCCGGTGTTTAATGCGCCCCGGATGGAGGTTGGAACCGTATGCGAAGTATGGATTTTCCACAAAATTATTATAACACAAAGATGGCGGCGAGGCTAACGGGTGAAGGGGCAGGAGTAAGTTTTATAATCGCGTAGGTTGGGTTAGGTTAACTTGAAGTGGCTTGGTCGCATATATCAATAAAACTATCTACGGCCTCGTCGAGGTCGAGCCCGGCGACCCTTAAAGAATAGTCGCAGGATTTGTAGATCTTTTTTCTTAGTTTGGAATATTCGATCTTCCTAAAACGTTCAAAACGAAGGGGTGATTTATCCGCCCAGTGAGGATTTCTTTTAAAGATACTCTCCGGCTTGTCTTCTATAAGTAAAACATTATCCTTGGACTTAAAGTAAGCCAGCGCCTCTTCTGTCTCCAGGCATCCGCTATCGACATCTATCAGACATAGGTCGGTTGAGTCGTTATATAGAGCTTCATTGGTTCTAAAGCATTTTAGTGACAGAGCCCAAAACTCCCCCCAACGCCTATTGGCGGTGCCGTGCAGATAAGGGTCTTTTGCCTTAACATAATCGTTCACACTGATATGTATAATCGACGAACGTTTCTTCCTGGCTTCGGTTATTAAGGTAGTAACGCCTACGCCGGATGGGCCTATTACATATAAGAGCATAATTATTCCGTATCCCCCTTAACGTGATGAATATGCACGTCTTGTTGCGGAAAGGGGATGGAGATGCCTTCGGCGTCGAAGCGTTTTTTTACCGATTCGTTGGTGTCGAATAAGACGTTCCAGTAGTCTCCGGTCTTTACCCAGGGGCGAACGACGAAGTTTACCGACGAATCGGCCAGCTCCGAAAGCCCAATGGTCTCGGGCGGGTCGTCGAGGATGCGCGAATCCTTGTGCATTATATCTTTCAGGATGGCCTTGGCCTTGTCGATATCGTCGCCGTAACCGATGCCGAATACCATGTCGATACGGCGTGTGTCGCGTGTCGAGTAGTTGGTAATTATATCGTCTGTGAGCTTTGCGTTGGGTATGATTATGATCTTGTTGTCGGTAGTCTTTAGCGTAGTCGTAAATATATGAATCTCTTCGACCGAGCCGGAGACACCGGCGGCCTCGACAAAGTCTCCGACCTTAAAGGGGCGAAACATTATGAGCATGAAACCCGATGCGAAGTTAGATAGCGAGTCTTTAAGCGCGAGGCCGACGGCGAGACCGGCGGCGCCGATGATGGCTATGAATGAGGTCGTCTGTACGCCAAGCTGACCAAGGGAGGCCAGGGCGACAAAGACGATGAGCATGATGTAGATAAGGCTTACGGAGAAGGATATGATGGTAGGGTCTACATTCTTTTTGATAAGCGCCTTTTTGATACCGGAGCGGATGGCCTTTGCTACCCAGCGTCCGATGATGAAGACGACGATTGCCGCGACGATCTTTAAGCCGTAGAGAGAGGTCAGCTCCACGGCCCTGTCGATGATATGTTGGTATTCCATAAAAGATTCCCTTTTTATAGTATATAATTGATTTGTTAAAGATAGTTTAGTTGAAATAGAGGCGGCTGACAAGGGTAAAACTTAATCTTACGCCTCTAAAGTCCGGTCGGGTGGTCGAAGAATTCGTTTTTAAGGCCGAACTTTTCCGCGAGGTGTTCGCCGAGCGCTCTTACGCCGAGTGTTTCGGTGGCGTAGTGACCGGCGTAGAGCAGGTTCATTCCAAGCTCTTCGGCTTCGAGATAGTTGTGATGGGCGCACTCGCCGGTTATGAATGTATCGATACCGGCTTCTTTTGCCTCTTCAAGCGCGCTTGCCCCGCCACCCGACACGACGGCAAGACGCCTTACCTTTTTCGGGCCGGCTTGAACGAGACTGACCTTCGTGTCGTTGATTCCTTTGGCGAGGCCGTTAGTTAGCTTCTCTTTAAGCTCTTTGAGCGACAGGTCGCATTCTGCCTGATAACCGATCTGAACCCCTTTGAAGTCTCCGAAGCGCTCTGTGGCTTCCAGACCGAGTAGGTTCATAAGAAGGGCGTTGTTGCCAAGCTCGGGGTGCGCGTCGAGCGGAAGGTGGGAGGAATATAACGAGATACCGGCGGCCAGAAGCGGCGCGATCTTCTCTTTTAATGGGCCTGTGACGGGGCGAAGGCCCGGCCAGAAGATGCCGTGGTGCACGATGAGCATATCGGCCCCGCACTCCACGGCGGCGCGGCAGGATGATACGGAACCGTCAACGGCGGTTAGAATCTTCGTTACCTCGGCACCACCCTCGACCTGAAGCCCGTTTACGGCTGTAGGGTAGTCCGGCGTTTCGTCTACCTTCAGAAGGTCGTTCATATATTTTACAAGCTCACCGCGAAACATCTTTTTCCTCTTGGTTTACTAATAGGTCTTTGAAGTGGTTCTGAGGTAACAGAATTACGGTAATTATGCACTGCTTAATTACGGTATTGCTATAGTGATGCCTATGACTTTGTTAAAATATTAACCGCACGGTAGTGCTTTTTAGTAGAATCGCTCGGCCTGCCAGCGGGCTTCTTCAAGCGCTTTATCCATTACCGCTTTTTGGTCTTCGGGAGAGCCTCCAAGTGTCGGTTCTATAAAAATGTGTTGCACGTCTTTGAGCCCTATGAACTTTAAGACGTGTTCGAGGTACCTGGATTGGAAGTCGAAGCCTTTAGCCCCCGTGTGTGGCGCATACGCCCCTCCGCGCGCGTAGATGCAGACGACCGGCTTGCAGGGCAGGAGCCCCTTATATCCGCTTTCAGTCGGGACGAAGGTATATCCGGGCTGCGTGATTATATCTATATAATGCTTTAGAATATAGGGTATTGAAAAGTTCCACATTGGCAGCGAAAAGAGATACTTATCCGCGCTTTTGAAGTCTTCGATTATATCTTCGACAGCCTCCCATGCGGCTGCCTGTTCCGCAGTGGGCTCTTCTCCGTGGAATATGGCGTACTTTGTATTTATGATCTCGTTGTCAAAGCGCGGCAGTTCGGTCTGCCAGAGATCTAGTTTGTCTATCGTATGGTCGGGATTTTTTAGTTCATAGGCCTCGATAAAGGCGCGCGCGACCTGAATGGACCTTGAGCGTTCTTTACGGGGAGAGCATTCTATGTAGAGGATACGCGGCATGTAAAACTCCTTTTATTCAGTTGATAGAAAAAGGCACTATTTTACAAGATATCCTATTTTTGCCTGTAAAGTCAAGGGTTTCCTTCTTTGACAGGTATGATTCCCCTTCATATTATTTAAAGATTTCGTCTGCAAATCTGGCTATCGCCCCTTCGAGGCCGTCATCTTCCATATCTTCGATTTTGTAACTTACGCGGTGGGAGGGGCGCTGGATATCGATAATCTTTGAGAGATCTATGGGTGTGGCTATGAGCACGGCGTCGCAAGGCGTGGCGTTAATGGTCTCTTCGAGATCGGCTATCTGGGCTCTGGAGTATCCCATCGCCGGTATCAGATGGTTCAGCTCCGGGTATTTCCTGAGTGTTTCGGCGATTGCTCCTACGGCGTAGGGGCGAGGGTCCACTTCTATGGCTCCTGCCAGTTCGGCGGCCTTTATGCCCGCGCCGAACTTCATGCCGCCGTGCGTGAGCGTGGGGCCGTCCTCTATGACAAGGACCTTCTTGCCCGGTAGCGTCTCTACATCCTCGACCGTCACGAGAGAGCGCGTTTCGACTATGAGGGCGCAGGGGTTCATGGCGTTGATATTATCGAGCACAAGGTCTATATCGTCTGGAGCGGCGCTCTCGGCCTTGTTTATGACGACCGTGTCGGCCATAAGCAGGTTGGTTGCGCCGGGATGGTAATTGGCCTCGTCACCGGGCCGGAGAGGGTCGACAATCACTATCGAGTGGTCCGGGCGAATAAATGGCATGTCGTTATTTCCACCGTCCCAGATTATTATATCGGCCTCCTTTTCGGCCTCCTTCAGTATGGCTTTATAATCCACACCGGCAAATACGACAAAACCGGCCTCTATTATGGGCTCGTACTCCTCCATCTCTTCAATGGTGCAGTTATGAGATTTTAGGTCGCCATAAGAGGCAAAGCGTTGCACCGCCTGAGCCGCGAGATCTCCGTAGGGCATTGGGTGGCGTATGACGGCGGCCCTGTAGCCCAGTTCTTCTATGATTGCCGCGGCAAAACGCGTAACAGCGCTCTTGCCGCAGCCTGTCCTTACGGCCGTTATCGACAGCACCGGTTTAGCGCTGTCGAGCATGGTCCGGTCCGGTCCGAGCAGGGTGAAGTCCGCGCCGAGCGATAAGACCGTAGAGGCCTTCTCCATCACATGGTTAAAGGTCACGTCGCTGTAGGAGAATACTACTTCATCAACCTGTGATTCTTGAATTATATGGGCGAGTTCGTCTTCGGTCCGTATGGGGATGCCCTTCGGGTAGAGCGGGCCGGAGAGTTCGGGCGGGTAGAGACGCTCGTCTATAAAGGGTATCTGCGCGGCTGTGAAGGCGACGACCTCTGTCGTTTTATCGTGGCTGTAGACGAGATTGAAGTTATGAAAGTCGCGCCCGGCCGCTCCCATTATTACGATCTTTTTTCTCATAATAAAGGCCTTTTTAGTTATAATCCGGAGGTGTGCCGCTAGCTCCCCATACCTATAAGTTAGTCCCAAAAACGGATGTTGTCAACCTGTTCGGTCTTGTCTTTCAGAGCACTTGATGCTTAAAGGGTAGTATAAACAACAACTTAGCTTCTTTTAAGATCCTGTGGGTGGCGGAGGCGGGCCATTTTTGTCTTATGGCTGTAAAGTGGTGCTTGTTTTCCATGAGCTTTCTGCTATAATTACAACTGTAAAAATCGAAGGAATTTTTGATTTATTCCGGACGAAGTAGATTGCGGTCGAAAATCTTCAGATTCAAGGCGCGAGTCGTGAGGAGTAGCAAGCTACTTCGAAGACTTGTAACGCGGAAGCTGGACATTTTAGGCGCAAGATACAAGTTCACGAATAGATCAGAGGTTCTCTTAATAATTCTACGGAGGCAACGATGGACCCGGTACACTTTTCAGGTAAAGAGATATTAGAGATGGCCGTATGCATAGAAGAGAACGGCCTCGGCTTCTACACCGAAGCCGTTAATAACGTAAAGACAGATAAGCTGAAAGAGTTATTTGTCTTTCTCGCCAACGAAGAGACAAAACATGTAAGCCATTTCGAGGGGCTTAAAACCCTGCTCGAAGGCGAAGAGGTATATAATGTCTTCGACCCCTATCTCGAAGAGGAGTCGAACTACATCAGGGCGCTTGCGGACTCGAATATCTTTGTCGATAAGGCGCGCGGAAAGAAGATGGCCGAATCGCTCACCTCGGACGAAGAGGCCCTTGAAATAGCCATCGGTTTTGAAAAAGATTCCATACTCTTCTATAACGAGCTCTTAAGCATGGTGCGCGAAAAAGACCGCGCCCTCGTAAAAGAAATTATTGCCGAAGAAAGAAGGCATATAGCAACCCTTACCGAACACAAAGCGGGCAACTAACCCGAAAAGGAGCGCAAAGATCATGGTAGATTATGTCGAAACATTCAAATGCCCCAACTGCGATATAGTGGCAAGCGGACGCGGACATCTTTGCCACCCGAATACAGAGGAATTGCCCTTTACCTGTGAATACTGCTCTAACGAGACAGACGACGCAAGGCATGTCTGTCCTGAAATGCTCGATAAGATCGAATATGTATGTAAAAAATGCGGCAGAATGTCACCATATTCATCCTCCCTCTGCGCACCCGAGTCTATTAGCGGAGACTGATAGGAAGAAGAGACAGGACGCGAGCAACCCAAAATCTTTAATATCAAAAAGCCCGATGGACCCGAAAGGGAATCCATCGGGCTTTTCTTATGCCAAGGGTTGCCCGGATGGAAGTGAGAGGGCTTTTTTCGTCCTTTTAGGGTCTGAAAAGTCATAAGGCGGGGGCTTTTATAAAACAATGCTAACGGGGTTGACATTAAGTGGCAAAAGTTAGTAGAATATATAACAATTTTCTTGTCCATCATCATTCGCTAATAGCAGGGGGAATATGCAGGAGAGACTTGGAGAACTTTTAGTAATAAATAAGCTGGTCACGCAGGATCAGTTGCAGCGCGCTGTCGAGGAGCAACGCAGAAAGGGCGGTATGCTGGGCTCGAATATCGTCGAGCTTGGCTACCTGACCGACCGCGACCTCGTCTCCTTCATAAGCAACCACTATGGCGTTCCCGAGGTGGACCTTACCAATATCGAGATCGAAGACGAACTCTTAAAGCTCATACCCGAAGATGTCGCAAAGAAATACCAACTCATCCCTCTGGAGAGAAACGGGGCGACGTTGCGGGTTGTAATGGTCGATCCGTCCAATATCTTCGCCATAGACGATATAAAGTTTCTCACAAGTTATAATGTCGAGACGGCCGTGGCCTCGGAGAGCGACGTTAAAGCCGCTATAGAGAGCACCTACGAAGCCGAAGATATGATCTTCGACGACGATATCCTCGACGAATTCGACGATCAGGATATGGAGGTCGTGACCGAAGAGGACGACCTGGATATGGGCGACCTCAAGAAGGCTATTGAGGACGCCCCGGTCGTTCGTCTTGTGAATTTCATACTTACCGACGCTATCAAAAAAGGCGTTAGTGATATCCATATCGAGCCTTACGAGCGGGTATTTCGCGTGCGTTATCGCGTAGACGGTGTCTTGCAAGAGATGATGAGGCCGCCCCTTAAACTCAAAAACGCCATAGTATCGAGGATCAAGATCCTCGCGCAGCTCGATATAGCAGAAAGAAGGCTGCCGCAGGACGGCAGAATAAAACTGAAGCTTGGCAAGAATAAAGAGATGGACTATCGCGTCTCGGTCTTGCCGACCCTTTTTGGCGAAAAGGTCGTCTTGAGGCTGCTCGACAAGAGCAATCTGCAGCTCGATATGACGAAACTCGGCTTTAAGGAAGATCAGATAACGCACTTTAAGGGCGCTATTCATAAGCCGTGGGGTATCGTGCTCGTCACCGGTCCGACCGGTAGTGGTAAGACGACGACCCTTTATTCGGCCTTGTCCGATCTTAATAAGGTAAGCGAAAATATCTCTACGGCGGAAGACCCGGTCGAGTTCAACCTTATGGGTATAAACCAGGTTCAGATGCACGACGATATCGGCCTGAACTTCGCCGCGGCGCTTAGGAGCTTCCTGCGGCAGGACCCTGATATAGTCATGGTCGGAGAGATTCGTGACTACGAGACTGCCGAGATAGCGATCAAGGCGGCCCTTACCGGCCATATGGTCTTGTCGACGCTCCATACGAACGACGCGCCGAGTACGGTTAACAGGTTGCTCAACATGGGCATAGAGCCCTTCCTGGTGTCGAGTTCATGTAACCTGATACTGGCCCAGAGGCTTGCAAGAAAGATATGCACCGAGTGCAAGGAGCCGATGGAGATATCCGAAAAGGCCCTTGTCGATCTTGGCGTTAAGGCCGATAAGGCTAAGAGCTTGAAGGCCTTTAAGGGTAAGGGCTGCCCCATTTGCAACGACACGGGTTACAAGGGGCGTATCGCGCTCTATGAGGTCATGCCCTTTACCGATTCAATCAGGGATCTCGTACTTAACGGCGCCTCAAGCGCGGAGTTAAAGACGCAGGCCATAAGAGACGGCATGTTCTCGCTCAGGATGAGCGGCATAGAGATGGTATCGACCGGCGTTACAACTGTCGAAGAGGTTCTCAGGGTGACGATGGCCGATTGATACGGACCCGTATGGTTCTGTTTTGCCGGTTTTATGTGGTTTTTTCACTATTTGTCTAGTATAATATTTTAGAGTACATTGGCTTTATATAAGGGAGGTTATTATGGCGGAAGAAGGCGCTCAGAGAATGAGTCTTCAGGAGATGCTCAGGCTCATGATCGATCAGGGCGGTTCTGATCTCCATATAAGCGCCGGTTCGCCTCCGAGGATAAGGCTAAACGGCAACCTGCTTCCTATGGACCTTCCGCCTCTCTCCGGCGTTGAAACGCGCCAGATGTGTTATAGCGTTCTTACCGACTCCCAAAAACACCGCTTTGAAGAAGAGAGCGAGCTGGACTTCTCCTTCGGCCTTAAGAATGTCAGCCGTTTCAGAGGCAATCTCTTCGTTCAAAGAGGCTCTGTCGCCGGCGCATTCAGAACGATCCCTTACGAAATACGCACCTTTAAAGAACTCGGCCTTCCCATGGCCATTGAGGATCTCTGTAAGAAGAAAAGGGGGCTGATACTCGTAACAGGCCCTACCGGTAGCGGTAAATCCACGACGCTTGCTACAATAATAGATCGCCTTAATCAACAAAATCACGACCATATTATGACGATTGAGGACCCGATTGAGTATCTGCATCGCTCTAAGACCTCGCTTGTGAATCAGCGCGAGGTTGGCGCCGATACCCAGAGCTTCTCCAACGCCCTGAAATATGTGCTCAGGCAGGACCCGGATATAGTCCTGCTCGGAGAGATGAGGGATATGGAGACGATCGAAACGGCCCTTGCCGTAGCCGATACGGGTCATCTCTGTTTTGCCACTCTGCATACCAATTCATGTGTGCAGACCATGAACAGGATAATCGACGTTTTCCCTTCGCATCAGCAGTCGCAGGTACGCTCACAGCTCTCCTTTGTGCTTGAAGGCGTCCTGTCTCAGTCTCTCTGCATAAAGGCGGACGGGATGGGGCGGGTAATGTCGCTTGAGATAATGATACCGAACTCCGCCATAAGGAACCTTATCCGGGAAGACAAGGTACACCAGATATATTCACAGATGCAGATCGGCCAGGGGCAGTCAGGCATGCAGACGATGAACCAGTCCCTGCTTGACCTATATCTCAGGAGAGACATAAGTCTTGACGAGGCATTTTCGAGATGTCACGATATAGACGAGTTCAGACAGATGCTCGTAAAGGCCGGGGCCATTAAGTCGGGGCCCGGCGGCATGGGCCGTCCGCGTTAATCAAAGGTTCCATAATAGAGGATTGTAAATATGCCTACATTCGTATACTCAGGAAAGTCCGCATCGGGGCAGGTGACCAAGGGCGAGATAAATGCTCCGAATATGGCGCAGGCAACGGCCTCACTCAGGCAACGCCAGATAACGGCCAACTCCATATCGCAAAAAAAGTCCTTCATAGGGCAGCTGAACGATATCAAGATACCGGGCTTTGGCCAGAAGATAAAGACCAAGGACCTTGTTATCTTCACCCGTCAGTTTGCGACTATGATAGACGCCGGTCTGCCGCTGGTGCAGTGTCTTGATATCCTCGCCTCACAGAATGAGAACGACGAACTTAAAAAGGTACTCTATGACGTAAAGAGCAATGTCGAGGGCGGATCGACCTTTGCCGACGCGCTCAGGAAACATCCAAAGGTCTTTGACGCGCTATTTGTAAATCTTGTCGCCGCCGGAGAGGTCGGCGGTATTCTTGATATCATCCTGAACAGGCTCTCGGCCTTTATGGAAAAGAGCCAGAAGCTGAAGAACAAGGTCAAGAGCGCCATGGCCTATCCGGTGGCCGTTATCTGTATCGCCTTTGTTATCGTCTCCGCCCTGCTGGTCTTTATCGTTCCGGTCTTTGAAGAGATGTTCGCCGATTTCGGTTCCGCCCTTCCTGCGCCGACACAGGTCGTTGTTGCCTTGAGTAATGTCTTAAGACATTATTGGTACTTTGTCGTCGGCGCGATCATCCTGATCATCATAGGAATCAAGCTATCCTACAGGACGGAGAAGGGCAGGCGTATATTCGACAGGATAAAGCTCAGGCTTCCGGTATTCGGAGACCTCATCCGAAAGACCGCTATTGCAAGATTTTCGCGTACACTCGGAACTATGATATCGTCCGGCGTGCCGATACTCGAGTCACTTGAACTGGTCGCAAAGACCTCTGGTAACAGTATAATCGAGGACTCCATCCTCAAAGCCAAGGTAAGCCTCTCTGAGGGTAAAAACCTTGCCGAACCGCTTGCCGAAACCAAGATATTCCCCGGCATGGTCACGCAGATGATCGCTGTCGGCGAGCAGACCGGCGCCATGGACACTATGCTCGGAAAGATAGCCGACTTCTACGAGGACGAGGTCGATACGGCGGTCGAGGCCCTTACGTCGCTGATCGAGCCCATACTGATGGTCTTCCTGGGTATCGTCATAGGCGGCCTTGTCATAGCCCTCTATCTGCCGATATTCTCCCTCGCTGGAGCGGCGTCCAGTTAGAAGCGTTATGGTGATGAAAGAGAAAGGGCCCACGCAGAGCGATCTAAAGAGCAAGCTGCTTGTCATGATGGTTCTTCGGGTTGTGCTTGCCCTAATCTTTCTCGGAGTGGCCTCCTACCTGCAGTTCACGCTGGTTGAGGCTACCCAGTCCGCCTTCTACCCCGTATATTACGTCGGCGCCTTTCTGGGTGTGCTCACGCTTGCCTACGCCCTGCTCATAACACGTCTCAAGAGCCTTAAGTTCTTTACCTATTTTCAGGTGACGGCCGATATCCTGCTTATCGGTTGCATGGTCTACTTTACCGGTGCCATAGGTAGCTATCTCTCCATATTATATTACCTCTCGGTGATAGGCGCGTCGATACTGCTGAACCGCCTGGGGGGCATCTACGCCGCAAGCCTTGCCTCTATGTCCTATGCCTTTATCGTGCTTACCGATTACCATTCGATACTGCCGGCCCGCTTAAAGATACTATGGGCGCCGGAGATAATGCATTTTAGCGATGTCGCAACGACTCTCTTTACCAATATAGTAGCCTTCTTTACCGTTGCATACCTGACAGGTTATCTGGCCGAGAGGACGGCTCGCGTAGAGCGCGAGCTGGAAGAGAAAGTCATAGATCTCGATATGCTTGAGGCCCTGAACCGCGAGATAGTCGATAATATCCATAGCGGTATCACGACGCTTAATGAGATGGGTCGGATCTCCTCTTTTAATATGGCCGCCCGCGAGATAACGGGTTACACGCTTGAGGAGGCCTACCATATGAAGTTCGAGGATATTTTCGAGGGTTTTGGCGGGGATTCTCTTGAGCTTGCCAGGCAGGGTATCAGGGGTGAGGATAATATCAAGGTAAAGGACGGTGTCGAACGCTACCTCGGCTTCAGTGTTTCGAGCGGTTCGGGCGGCGATATGACGACGATAGTAATATTTCAGGATCTTACGAAGTTAAAGGCCATGGAGGACCAGCTCCGGCGAGACGACAAGCTAAAAGCGCTCGGCGAGCTTGCCGCGGGCATGGCGCACGAGATAAGAAACCCTCTGGCCTCGATTAGCGGCTCGATACAGTTGCTCAATCAGGATGTAGATATGCATGGAGACGATAGTCGCCTTATGGAGATAGTGCTTCGTGAGACCGAGAGGTTAAACGCGCTCATAACCGATTTTCTCCTCTTTGCGAGGCCTGTAAAGGAAGAGCCGCAGTCGGTCAATATTTCAGGCCTTATGGGTGAGACCATTGAGGTCTTTACCAATTCGCCGGAGGCGGTAGGTATACGTTTGGAAGAGGAGATTCAAGGGGATATATTTATAGAGGGCAATCTGCGCCAGATGGGGCAGGTACTCTGGAATCTCTTTGTCAACGCGGCGCAGGCCATGAACTCGTCAGGGGTGATGACAGTTAGACTAATCGGGTGCTCTTCCGGCGCGGAGAGCTCGAAGCTCTCGCTTTCCGGAGGGGTTGCCGACATTTTATCTAATAACCGGGAGGAGTCTCTCTCCGCCGCCGCCGTGATAATTGTAAAAGACTCAGGCGCTGGTATAGATCCGGACGATATAAAGAAGGTATTTGATCCTTTCTTCTCGACCAAGGAGGCCGGTACCGGACTTGGCCTCTCAATCGTACACAGGATTGTCGAGAGCCACGGAGGGATTATAGAGGTTGAGAGCGAATTAGGGTCGGGCACGACCTTTAAGGTGATTCTTCCCGCAAGCGTCGCCACAGGCGGGGTAAAGGCAGGGCGGCTTCGGGTAGTATAATTTATAGTTCGGAAAGATCTGTTATGGGTAATGAAAAGATACTGGTAGTTGACGACGAAAAATCGATGAGAGAATTCTTAAGAATTTTTCTCGAAAAGGAGGGGTACGAAGTAAGGTGCTTTTCCGATGGTCGTCTTGCCGTTGAGTCTTTTAAGGAAAATGCGTACGACCTTGCGATAAGCGACCTTCGCATGGAGGGCATGGACGGCGTAACGCTCTTAAAGGAACTGAAGGATCTGGACCCCCACATCCCGGTCTTAATGATAACGGCCTATGCCTCTATCGATACCGCTATCGAGGCCATGAAGCTTGGCGCATATGATTACTTTACAAAGCCCTTTAAGGTGAACGAGATAAAGATACATATTCGCAGGGCCCTTGAGAGGAGTTTGATATATAAAGAGAACCTGCTCCTTAAAAAAGATCTAAAGGTTAAGTACGGCTTTGCCGGTCTCATCGGGACGAGTGAGAAGATGAAGGAGTTATATAAAACACTTATGAGTGTGGCCCCGACCAAGGCCAATGTGCTTATCACCGGTAAGAGCGGCACGGGAAAAGAGCTGGTCGCCCGTGCCATACATCAGGAGAGTGATCGTAGCGAGCGGCCCTTTGTGGCGCTAAACTGCGGGGCGATACCTCATAACCTCATAGAGAGCGAGTTATTCGGCCACCAGAGGGGCGCTTTCACCGGCGCCGTCACCCAGAAGGAAGGGCTCTTTGAGATGGCGGGCGGCGGCACTCTCTTTCTCGACGAGGTTACGGAGCTTCCGCTCGACCTGCAGGTAAAGCTCCTGAGATTTATTCAGGAACGCACGCTTAGAAGGGTCGGCGGCACCGCGGATATCAGCGTTGATACGCGTCTCGTAGCCGCCTCAAACCGGGAGATGGAAGAGGAGGTCAGAGAGGGCAAGTTCCGGGAAGATCTCTTTTACAGGTTAAATGTCATAAGAATAAATGTTCCTTCTTTAAAAGAGAGGAAAGAGGATATAGTCTTGCTTGCCAATCACTTCCTCGATAAATACAGCGCGCGCCTGGACAAGAAGGTAGAGAGGATCTCGGAGGGGGCTATAAAATTGCTTCTGGGTTATGATTATTCGGGTAATGTGCGCGAGCTTGAGAATATAATTGAACGCGCCGTGACGCTTGAAGAGAGCCCCATCATCAGGCCGGAAAGTCTACCCTCGTATCTCTCTGAGTATGAAGGCAACCCTCTGGTTCCGGTGATGCCGGGCGCGGGTAGTAAAGTAATATGTCTCTCCGACGGCTCGTCGATTCCGTCATTCACCATACCGGCCGACGGAATCGATCTTGAAGAGATCGTAAATGTATTCGAGCAAAGGCTTATCGCCGATGCAATGGAAAAGGCGGACGGTGTAAAGACAAAGGCCGCGGAGCTTTTGGGAATGAGCTTCCGTTCCTTTAGATATAAATTATCCAAATATGACAATAGATAATAAAAACAAAGTATTTAGCCCGGTATGGCTCTTACTCCTGGCCTTGCTCGCCCTCTTTCTCTTTCTTAACGCTTACGGCAAGCAGTATCTCGACTCGGATATCTTCTGGGCGCTTAAGGCGGGTGAGCTTATTAACTCGGGCGCGGGCGTGCCGCAGACCGATCCTTTTAGCTATACCTTCGGCGGCAGTAAGTGGATAGATTTCACATGGGGCTTTCAGGTCATCGCCCATTTCTTCCATTCGAGTCTTGGCGGCTTTACCGGCCTCTTTATCTTGCAACTCCTTGTGCTTTCTACAACCTTTTTTTTCTTATACAGGACATTAAGGCTGCTTTCACCGAAGAGGATGTGGCTGGTATGGGCGATTATTTTTTCGGTATTTGCCGCCTCGCATCTTCGTTTCGTAATCAGGCCGCATATATTCGCCTACCTCTTCATTATCTTATATTTTTATATTCTTACGCTTGCGGAGGTCAGGGGGAGGCCTCGATATCTATACCTTCTCTTACCGCTCGGACTCTTTTGGGTAAATATTCATTCAAGTTTCATATTAGGGTTTTTCATAGTCGGGGCATATGCCTCCGGAGCGCTCATCGATCTCTTAAGGCCCTCTTCTAAGCCCGCTCCCCGCAACTCTGTAATAGCGCTTATAATCGCCACCGTATTATTGCCGCTTGTCTCTATTATAAATCCCTACGGGATCGAGCTTGTTATCTTTCCCCTGGTCCATATGGGCGGCGAGAATTCCGACGCGCTCCGTTATATAGGCGAGTGGATGCCGATAAATCTCGTAAAATATCTCTTGAACCTATACCCGCTGCCATTTCATAATTTTGTGATAAAGGGTTTTTTCTTTGCGCTGGCCGCGGCCCTGATCTCAAACTGGAGATCTATTAGAACGAGGGACCTTATACTTACCGCTGCTGTTCTCTATATGGCTGCGCAACATGCGCGGTGGATGATTATATTCGTCTTCTTCGCAGCGCCGATCATAGCCGGAAACTTCTCTCGGTCGGCCACGCCCGAGAGTGGCGATAGCGGGTCCAGGGTCTGGCCTGGCGCACTGGCGGCCCTTGTGACGCTTATCGTATGTGTAATGACCATACACTACTATAGCTTTGTAAAGGAGCGAAGAGCGTACGGCGTCGGCCCTATAGACGGCTTTTTCCCTGAGGGCACCGTTGCCTTTATGAAGGCCAACAAGCTTCAAGGCAATATATATAACGAATATATCTACGGCGGTTACCTTATATACAGCTACCCGGAGATGAAGGTGATGATAGACGGCAGGACGCCTACCGTATATTCGTCCTACTTCTTCTGGACAACGCGTATGTACGACAGGGAGGCGAGCTGGGCCAGGTTAACCACCGACCTGGGCCTTACGAGCGCCCTCATACAGATCGAAGACAGATTTTGCAACAAACTATGGGAAAATCCTGAATGGACGCCCGTATCCTTTGACGATGTCTCGGTCCTCTACCTGAAGGACTTGCCTTTAAACCGGGAGATTATAGAGAAATGGGGTTTTAGGGAGCTCATGCCATGCAGGTCCGATTCGGAGTACGTGCCGCCGACAGGTGACGAGGCGTTGCTTACTATGCGCGAAGAGTTACGCTCGATACCTGACTATGGCGTTCCTGTTGCGAGACGTCACAGGTTGCTCGGCCTTATCGATATGGAACTCGGCGGCGAGTACCTGAAAGAGGGTGAGGCAGAGTTAAAGAAGGCAGCTCTTATTACGAAGAACCCGACGGTCCATTACGCTCTTGGTCTCTCGCAGGTGGAGTTAGAGAGTTACGATAAGGCGATAAAGACCTTTGAGTCAATTATAAAGAGGGAGCGTGGGTTTTCAGACGCCTATTACGGGCTCGGAGTCGCCTATTATCGTATGAAAAACTATGAAGAGGCTTCGGACTACCTTGAAAAATATATTGAGATGTCGGCGGACAGGTCTAAGGATCTCTCTTATAAGATAGCCGGTAAGTCGATGTTCAACGCCGGAAGGTACGATATGGCCGCAAGATATCTGAAACGCGCCGCATTCCTGGCAGAGGGCAAGGCCGAGCTGGCGGATATATATTACTTTATCGGCAACGCCTTGCTTGAAGAGGGCAGGGGGAGGGACTCTCTCTTATATTACCGTAAGGCCATTGAGACAGAGCCCGAGTATAAGATCGTACTCAATGATCTCGCAGGCTCTATGCGAAAGCAGGGGCGTGATGAAGCGGCCGATATTCTGCAAGCTCTTTTGAGTGACAAATAGTGGCACTTGCATGACAATAATTGTCACCTTATATAGAGTGCTATGACGATGTCTTTTTTAAGTTACTATAAAATAAGAGTTTTTATGTTTGGCACACTACTTGCTATTATAATAGCTAAAGGAAGAGAGACCTGGGATGGAGATGTAAGGCCGGTAAGGGACGAAGAGGCCGAACACGGAGATTCCTGTCTGATAAAAAGGTTGAATTTGGGGGAATATTTAGTTAGACTATACTAACTTACTTTAATTAACCATCTAATGAGATGAAAGGAGCAACAAATGTTACTACAAAGACTTTTAAAGAAAAAAGAGGGTTTTACCCTTGTCGAGCTGCTGATCGTTATTGCTATTATCGCCATCCTCGCAGCTATCGCCATACCGCAGTTCACCCAGTACAGGAACAGGGCCTACAGGTCCGAGCTTGAGAGCGACGCCAAGAACGGTTACACCGCCGCTCAGGCCTACCTCACCGACAACCCGGGCGGAACGATAGTTGACGAAGTCCAGCTTGAGGATGGTGGTCTGCGTCTCTCAAAAAATATTACCGTTACATCGGGCGGAATGACGCTTAACGCCGGTCAATTCGTTCTTACAAGTAGCGCTGCTGAGGACGCTGATGATGTGGCGACCGTCTACTTCAACGGTAAGATCGAAATCAACTAATACCGTTGTAATCTTTATATCGGAGGGGGGGCTATCTGCCCCCCCTCCTTTTTTAGTAAAGGGTTTTTAAATACGAAGAGGAGTTGGTAAAAGCGAGGACGAGAGGACAACGATGGAAGAGGCGTAATTCATGACTACTATCTATAACAAAAAAGGGTTTACACTCGTCGAACTTCTTATCGTAATCGCCATTATCGCGATCCTGGCGGCCATCGCCATACCAGCCTTTAACAAATACCGGAACAGGGCCTTTAATGCAGAGATCCAATCCGATGCCAATAACGCCTTTGCCTCCGCACAGCTCTATCTGAGCGATAATCCGGGTGCGACTGTGAACAGCGAGCTCAAGTTGTTATCCGGCGGTGCAAGATTGTCGAAAAATACGACATGGGTTTCAGGTGATATGACTATATACAGTGGAAATATTAAGCTGACAAATGTGGCTGCCGAGGACGACTACAATCAGTCGACCATCCTGGCTAACGGTCAAATCACCTTTTACTAAATCCACAAGAGCGCCACCGGGCTTGCTCTTATCTCACGAATATTCTTCTTTATATAGTTGGTAGTTTCTGGTTTGCGAAGTTTGCCGGAAACGGCAAGGTGAGAAGCGCGCCCTTTAGATTCTCATTTTCCAATTAAAAGATCTTCTTGCTATCGAGAATAATGGTGACCGGCCCGTCGTTTGTTAGCCTTACATCCATCATAGCTCCGAAGCGTCCGCACTCGACATCCAAACCGCGCTCCCGTGCCTTTTCTATAAAAGACTCGTAGAAGCTTTCGGCTATATCAGGAGGAGCGGCGGCCTCGAATGACGGTCTGCGCCCTTTTCTGACGTCGCCAAAGAGCGTGAACTGCGATACGACGAGCAGTGCGCCGCCGGAAGCGGTCAGGTCGAGGGACATCCGCCCCTGCTCGTCGGGAAATATCCTGAGTCCGATAGTCTTATTAAGTATATATTCAAGGTCGCTCTCCGCGTCGCCCTTTTCCACGCCCAAGAGTATAACCAAACCTGCTCCTATCTGACCGGTCAGTTCGTCGCCGACCGTAACGCTTGCGTCACGGACTCTTTGCAAGACCGCCCTCAAAGCCTTTCTACCTTGACCGTAATACCCGTTTCCGCTTTTAGTTCTTTGGATGCGTTCTTGTTGGGCACGGCTATCTCAAGTAGTGAAAAGCTTCCGAAGAGAGCTATGAACTTTTGACCTTCACCTTCATAAATTGTCGAGATCCGGTCTATCACATTCTCCAATATCAAAACCCTAAGAGATGCGTCCTGACCAAGGGATCTGATATCATCTCTTGAGATATTGGTAATAAGATTTCCAAAACTATCTATATGGATCACCTCACCTATAAGGGTTCCATCCCGTTTTTCAACCTCCGGCATGACGAGTTCTACCGGGTCGTTTATGGGCGGCCCCATTATGGCCGGGTTAGCTCCACGTGCGATATGCGCCGCTACCGGAGCAAAAATATCGCGGCCGTGAAAGGTATCCGATACCCTGTCCGCCATATATTTTTCATCTCTTATCTCAAAGATTCCGAGCAGGTTCTCGTCCTTAAGCGCAAGCGAGAATAGACCGTTATCCGGCCCTACATAGTAGAATCTCTCCGTATGGATAACGATTGCCCTTCTGCTGCCGCCAACACCCGGATCGACGACGCCGACATGCACCGTGCGCAGAGGAAAGTGTTTTGCGGCATGAGCAAGGGTTATCGCGCCTTCAAGGATATTTTGAGGGGTGATATGGTGAGAGATATCTATGATCTTTGCGCCGGGATCTATCGAGAGTATCTCGCCCTTCATGGCGGCGACGTAATAGTCCCTGGTGCCGAAGTCGGTCGTAAGCGTTATTGTGGACATTGTCTATTCACTCTCTGGTCACTTTCTGGTCACTCTCCGATTATCTTAACGAGCACGCGTTTCTTTCTTCTTCCGTCGAATTCGCCGTAAAATATCTGCTCCCACGGGCCGAAGTCGAGCCGTCCTTCGGTGATCGCGCAGACAACTTCGCGCCCCATTACCTGGCGCTTTAGGTGCGCGTCGCCATTGTCTTCGCCCGTCCGGTTGTGGCGATAGTGAGATATCGGCTCGTGCGGGGCGAGAGCTTCGAGCCACTTTTCATAATCGGCGTGCAGGCCGCTCTCGTCGTCGTTAATAAAGACCGAGGCCGTTATATGCATGGCGTTTACGAGCGCCAAGCCTTCGCGGATACCGCTGGTATCGATGGCTTCCTGTACCTCCGGCGTGATATTTATAAACCCCCTGCGTGCCGGCACCTGAAACCAGAGTTCTTTTCTAAAACTTTTCATATCTTCCTCCTCCTATACTCTATCTATAAAAGATTAAAACGCGCGGGAGCGGCATGTCAAGCAGTCTCTCTCGTAACCTTAATAGAGAACTTGACATTTTAGCGTATAACCGGTTAATATTATTAACTATGAAGAATCTACTTCCTCAGGGGAAAAGAAAACGTTTTTTATACTCCTTTATCGCTTTTACAGTGCTCGCCTCCGCCCTGTCGGCATTCGGCGACAAGGGGCTTCTGGAGGCCTACAGGTTAAAGATAGACCTTTCTACCATTCAAGGCGAGCAGGCATTGCTTGAAGAGACCAATGCCCGCCTTATCGAAGAGACACGCCTGCTGAAATCTGATAAGAAATATATCGCATCTATTGCCAGAAACGAGCTTGGCATGATCGGGCGAGATGAGACGATCTATATGTTAGATGATGAGTAGAGAAAGCCCCGCTATTCCTTTCGGAAAGAAGCTTATGGAAAAAATAATCAAGGTTGCGGGCGTTCAGCTTGCTTCGACAACCGATAAAGCTTACAATCTCAAAAGGGCCGTAGACCTTATAACAATCGCCGCTGAAAAGGGCGCACTCGTTATAAGCCTGCCGCAGCTCTTTGCCAATTTCTGGTTTCCGCATTCGATAGATAAGGCGGCCTTTGCGCTGGCCGAGCCTGCCGACGGCGAGACAGTCTCTCTGATGAGAGGGCTTTCAGAAAAGCTCGGCATCGTGATCGTATGCCCTGTATTTGAAAAGAGCGGCGACGACTATTTTAATAGCGCCTTCGTACTCGGTCCGGGTGGAGAGATCTTGGGCAGTTACAGAAAGGTCCACGTTCCGCAGATACCGATGTGGGAAGAGGCTAGTTATTTTAAGGGCGGCGACCTCGGTTTTCCGGTTATAGAGACTCCTTTTGGCAGGATAGGCATTCAGCTCTGTTGGGATATCTTCTTTCCCGAGGGCATGAGGGCGCTTGCGCTCGGAGGGGCCGAGCTGGTAGTGGCCCCAACGGCCTCTGCATTCGTGCATTCTAGCGAGAGATGGGAACGCGCCATTAGAGCGGCGGCCCATTCTAACGGCCTATATATCCTCAGGGTGAATCGCGTCGGCGGTTCGCCAGATCAAGAGTTTTACGGAAAGAGTTTTTGCGCGCGTCCCGACGGCGACCTTACGGACGAGCCGGGCGGGCCGAGCGAGGGAGTGATACTTACGAAGATCGATCTAGCCGAGATTACACGGGTAAGGAACGAATGGGTCTTTTTAAGAGACCGCAGGCCGAAAGAATATAGTAAACTGGTGGAGGAGAAGAATTGAGGGTTAGGGTTAGAGAATTAATAGCCGTGGCGCACGCGTCGGGCAGGTCAGACGGTATCTTTGTAGACCGGGATATCCCGTCGATAATAGTTGAAAAACCGAAAAGCGAAGAGTTTGGCGACTTTTCGACCAATCTGGCAATGCTTCTTGCGCCCATTGAAAAGAAGAAACCGCGCGACATAGCCGTGCTTCTGACCGAGCGCATCTCTGCTGACGAACGGGTCGAGAAATGCGAGATAGCCGGTCCCGGTTTTATAAATATTTTTCTAAAAGAGTCATACTGGACCGGGCTTCTCTCTGAGATAATCGAACTCGGCCCCGACTTTGGTAAGCACGAAAGTAACGGCAAGCGCGTTCAGGTCGAGTTCGTCTCGGCCAACCCGACCGGTCCGCTTCACATTGGACACGCTCGCGGGGCCGCAGTCGGAGACGCCCTATGCCGTGTGCTGGAGGCCGCCGGCTTCGACGTGACGCGCGAGTTTTATATAAACGATGCGGGAATGCAGGTCGTAAGGCTCGGCGAGTCGGTAGAGTTACGCCGCAGAGAACTAAATGGAGAAAAGATCGAGCTTGGAGAGAACCACTACAAGGGCGATTATATAATAGATATAGCTCGCGCCTATCAAAAGGCACTGGATGATTCCAAAAGCGACCCTTCGCCCGAGGCGGCCCGCGATTTTGCGGTTCAGGCGATGCTCGGTATTATTAAAGGCGACCTTGCCGCTTTTGGTGTTGAGTTCGACACATGGCAGAGCGAGCGCGATCTCGACGCCAAGATAATCGATGCGATAGATGAATTAAAAGATAAAGGTCACGTAAAAAATGAAGACGGCGCGGTTTGGTTAAAGACCGAAGCGCTCGGCGACGACAAGGATCGCGTGCTCGAAAAAGCCAACGGTGAGCGTACCTACTTTGCCTCCGACATAGCCTATCACCGCGAGAAGATTAGGCAGGGTTTTGACCAGATAGTAGATATCTGGGGCGCAGACCACCACGGCTACGAGGCGCGCGTCAGGGCCGCTATGCAAGCTCTAGGTTTTGACGACTCGCTCTTCAGCGTCATCTTTATCCAGATGGTCTCACTACTACGCGACGGTAAACCCGTACAGATGGGCAAGCGTTCCGGCGACTTCGTCTCTCTAAAGCAGGTCCTCGACGAGGTCGGCTCAGACGCGTGCCGCTTCTTCTTCCTTATGAGAAAATCTGACGCGCAGCTCGACTTCGATCTCGAACTGGCCAAAAAAGAGGCCTCGGAAAATCCGGTCTATTACGTCCAGTACTGTCACGCGCGCATATGCAGCCTTATAGCCCATGCCGCCGACAAGGGGGCCGTTATAAGTAAAGCCCCAAACGATCAGTTATTAAAAAACCTTGTCTCCAGAGACGACCTCGACCTCATCAAAAGGCTCTCTCTCTTCGAGGATGTGATAATAAAAAGCTCAGAGGTGATGGAGCCGCATCGCGTCACATACTACCTTCAGGAACTAGCCGGGGCATTTCATTCATATTACAACAAAAACCGTGTAGTATCGGACGACCCCGACCTGACCGGCGCAAGGCTTCAACTCTGCGGAGCGGTAAAGACGGTAATAAGAAACGGTCTGACAATACTAGGCGTATCAACCCCCGAAAAGATGTAACCGCACAGCCACACAGGTGTGGTTTTATTTCGTGGACTCCGTTCTGTCGTAGCCGGTAGTTTATGGCTACGCGGCGTGGGTTTTTTGAAGTCTGCCGCCTTCTTCTTTTTTGCACACAGGTTGCTTTTATTTCGCGGACTCTGTTTTGTCATAGTCGGTAGTTTATGGCTGCGCGGGATTCTTTGAAGGCTGGAAGGGAACTCTTTTTATAATACCCTGCGGCAATTTCGCCCTACATAGATAGAGTCTTATTTCGCCTATAGTTTCTTCCAGAAGCTGGTAGAATATGGCGGCATGACGGGGTTTTTATGGTAAAATCGTCGTTGTTAGCGGTATGGCCTTGACATTGATTAGCCGAGCTGATACGTTATCTAGATAACTTGATGCGGGGTGGAGCAGTCTGGTAGCTCGTCGGGCTCATAACCCGAAGGTCATAGGTTCGAATCCTGTCCCCGCTACCAACGAATTCAAGGGGTTACGGCGTATGCTGTAACCCCTTTTTTGTTATTTCAGGCGATTTGTGCCCGATTTGTGACTTGGACGTCCAAAACCGCCACCCCATCCCTTAAAGATTCGGGATAATGATGGGCATAACGTTGGGTCATTTGAGGAGACTTGTGCCTCATAAGTCTCTGTACCTTGTAGATGTCCACGCCTGACTGCACAAGCCTCGTTGCGAATGTGTGACGCAGGTCATGAAATCTGAAGTCCTCAAGTCTTGCCTTTTTCCGGGTCTCACTGAATGCCCTGTGAAGGTTGTCGCCATCCAACCCTGTACCTGCCTTACTAAAGAAGACAAAGTCGGACTTTATGGACTTTACCTTGTTTTTTGCTCTAAGGAGCTCCATTACGGTCTCATTGAGCGGCAAAGTGTCCACACATTTGTTCTTTTGCTCAAGGATGGTGATCGTCCTTCTCGAAAGATCAACAAGTGGCCATCTGAGCTTCAGTATCTCGCCCCGACGAAGGCCTGTATGTAGGGCAAAGACTATGATTTCTTGAAGCCACTCAGAAGAAGCATTTAAGAGGCGTGCCTCTTCCTTATAGGTAAGCCAACGTTCTCTTTTGTTATTGACCCTCTCCTTGGAGACCCTTGAGACCGGATTTGAGTTGACCCACTCCCATTCTTTCATTGCCAGGTTAAAGGCATGTCCCATTAAGATGAGTTCGTTGTTGACAGTCTTGGGTGATGCGCCTTCTTTCCTTCGCGCTTCCTTATAAGATGAGATGTTCCTTGGGCGAATATCTGAAACTATCAAATCGCCAAGATACCTTTTGAGATGCTTTACGGTACTTTTGGCCCGCTTATGTGTCGATGGGGCATTGTTTATGGCCGAGTGACCATTCATATACCTGTCCATCATCTCGTCAAAGGTTTTCTCTTCTCCTGGAAGTCGCTCAAACCATTTGCCCTCTACTATCTGCGTGAGAACTTTTGCGTGGATCTTACCGGCAAGCCTGTTGTTAGTAGTCTCGGTAGATATTCTAATACGCTTGCCATTACAAGTAATGTCAATCCACCAGACCTTATTCTTACCCCGCTGCTTAAGTGCCATCAATCAACCTCCCTTCTGGGCTGACTGGTCTGGTTTCCCCTTTGAGAAACATTATACCTTAAGACCCTTTGTCGCATCAATCGCTTTTCGCACTATATCTATGGCTGTTTTACCACTTACATGCCTATGAGCACCCTTGTGGGGCGTAGAAGAGGTGTTTTTGAAGTTAGCTAGCCACTCCTCAACCTCTTCAGATTTAAAACGCACCAGCCGCCCTATCTTGTAGTGGGGTATGACGCCGCGCTCAACCCAGAGGTATACAGTGGATTTCTTGAATTTGAATATTTCGGATAACTCTTTTACCGTTAGCCACATACTGTCACCTGTTTTCTTAGTAGCTCCAAAGGTTCCTGTACCTTGTGAGACTGTCTATGTAATTCCAGAGTATTTCTCTGTACTTTCCGGCCATTTGATACGGGGTGACATAGCCAAATGACTCCGGGGAGTACGCGCCGATCTTTTCTTGTAACTCGGTCATGAGCTCCACGATCTCATCGAAATTCATAGGCTCGACGTATGAGTCGAGAATGTAGTTGAAATATGCCCTTTTCGCTTCCTCCTTGAAGCCGTCAGTGATGTTGTTTAGAACAAGCTGCATCCCACCTTCCGCACCTGACATCGCCGTGTAGACAGCATTGTCAAAGCCCATGGTGTTATCAAGAAAGGTGCGTGCCTTGTGCTGGCAGTGATCTATAGGGGGAGCGCCGTGTTGAGCTGTTTCCATGACATGAACGACAAAGGCTGTAACCAGTGAGTCAAACTCACTGTAACTCCCGACTATGGAGCTTTGAAGTGTGCAACCGGCCCTGGCGTTGTCATACGGGGTTTGGGTCTTTTCGATTATTATTCTTGGGTCAAGGTGCATCATTATCTCGTCGTATTTGCTCATCTCAATGCTCCTTTCCTAAATCTTGTCGTAAAGAAGTTTTTTAGGTTTATCCGGTGTTGAACCTGAGTGCGAAAGGTAGTACTTTTCATAGCAGTTCTTAAGAATCTCGTCGCTCATATCTTCATCTTGAAACGACGGTTTTGGAGTGTTGATCTTCACTACCTCATCCTCGACTTTGACGATTGCCTCAAATTGCTTAAGATTAGTGAATTCCTCCGGATCGAGACCAAAGTCCCTGCCAAAGTTCTCTGCATCCTTTCTACGAAGTTTAAAGGCTATGCGTGTTCCTGCCGTTGCCATGACCTCTCTGGTTACTCCTTCAACTTGATCAAGGTACTGATGAGCAAAGACAGTCGAGAGGTTGTACTTTGCAAGGCTGCTGAGCTGCATATCAAGGTCTCCGGGGCCAAGGTAGAACTCGTCTTTTATGAGCGTGCAAGGCTTTCTCTCCTCATACGGAATCTTTGCCCGTGATAGAGCGTTGTTTACAATGAGGCTCTCTACAAGACCGCTTAGGATACTTGAGCGCTGTCTGCCTATGGTGCCTATAGAGAGGTTTATAAGACAAAGTTTTCCGTTTTCCATGATGTCGGATATCGATATCTTGTTCTCCTTTAGAGTTAGGAGCCTAAGCGACTTCTCATCCAAGAGCAGGTGTGAGAGGCGCGTTATGACCGGCATGAGAATTTCCTGGCTTGTGACCTCCAACTCATCGATAAAGTCCCTGACTATTGGGTGCTTGATTCGTGCTTTGATTTTAGAGCGTATGACCTTTGCCCTTGGTGACTTTGGGGGAATCATCTGGCGCAAGTGCACCATATCCATTTCCGGTATCTCGCAGTATATGAAGTAGAGGCACTGAAATGCATATGCCATTCTTGGCCCCCAGAACTTCTCTCTGCTGCCGGATGAGTCCCTCATGCTCTCTGTCAGGTCGTCGCTTACCTTGCTTGGGACCGAGAGGTCCACGTTCGCCCGAATAGTTATTTGAGGCGTAAGGTCTTCAAGTCCAAAATCAATTACTATCACCTTATCCATGAACTCTTCTGGCACCATCTTTAAAATATTTGCAACCAGGTCTCCATGAGGGTCTTCTACAAAGACGGCTTCGCCTCGCTTTAGCTTCTCTATTGCCGTGTGCCCGAGTAAAATGCTCTTGCCTGACCGTGAGATGCCAAGGAGATGAACGTGCGGTATCTCTTTTTGTACGGGTAGGAAAACTTTCTTTGAGCTGTTGCCACATGCCCACTTACCGATAACTATGTCCTCATACTCACCGGTCTTTATCGGCTTGTCACCAGTAGGTGTGGATGCTAACTTCTCGACAAGCTCTTTATCGTCCAACACCTGAAAAGGAACATGTAAGAGGGACGTTAGCTCCTGAGCGTTGCAAAGAAAGCCGGTATGATAAGAAACTTTATCGTTTAACATGCCAAGTATCTGGGCTTGCGTGTAGTGACTGTTACCCCGCACCTTAAAAGCCTTAAGCCCGTAGAGATAATTTGAGATAAACGCTTTTACGTTTGCGGTTAACGTATCTGTTGGTAGAATCATCCTTGCACAAACCGAGTAGTAGCTTCTAAACTCCGGCGACTTATATTCGAGCTTCTTGTTTATTGAGCCAGCCTGAAGGCTTGGTGTAACCTTGCCATCAGCTCCTTGTTTTGCCTGCCACTCACAGTCCACGGCTTCCTTTACAAGATCATGGACTTCGCCCGGAAGCGGTCTGATAATCACCTGATAGATTCCTTCATAATCTAAGCACTGCAACATCTGAATAATGAGGTTCAGAGGAGAAACGGTAAAAGTCTCAAATGGCGTAAGCGCCTTATAAAATGGACTGCTTGGCAAAAAATCATAAACAAAGAACTCTCCAGGCAGAGGTCTGGTCTCTCTTCGCTCTGTAAAAGAGTTTGGAAAAGAGTTCCTGACAGCGGACTCAATAATTGCTACGTCTTCCTCTTCAGCGTAAAAGCAACAGTAGACCTGCTCCTTGTTTCCCCTTATTTCAAAGACAGCCTGTGATGAGATACCATGACAAGCCTCCACCAGTTGTTCGGTCTTTAATAGGTAGTCTTCGCCGTCCTCCCTTGATGGATAAACGCAGAGCACCTGAGGGTTGCTATAAGTAAAGACAGGCGAGTCTTGGATGATAGCTCTTGGCGCTATATCTAAAGGCGTATCACTTAACTCGTAAGAAGCCTTATTGAAGTCGGCGTCGTAAAGCTCTGAGAGTGACTGCCTCTTTAAAGACTCTTCGACAAAGTATTTTATGAAGGGCACTATGTGGCTCATTTTATTCTCCGATAATGGATACGTTAAATTCTTCGACGGCAGGTCTGCACCAAATCTTTTCCAAAACGCCTCTTTTAAGCTCCCCTATAGTGGTTAGCCAGACAAAGCCGTGAATGTCGTGCTCCAGGACAATCCTGCTAATAGTCTCAAGACGCCTTGAGTTATTTGTTATATAAAGAAGGCGAAAACGTCTCAGGTCAGTATCAAAATAATCTTCATAAAAACCGACATCATTCTTCTCGAAAATCTCCGTGTAGCGTATAATCTTGGTCTCTATATCCTGATTAAAGGTAGGCGACCGTATTATCTCTGTGCCCGCGCAGTTCTCTATTAAGAAGAGAGCATTCTTATCTCTCCTTGTGAGCATAAAGGCACCGTCAGGGATCACATCAAGCCCGGAGACCCGGATCATATGCTCGGGTAACATGGTACATTCAACACCTTGTTCTCTGCATGAGAGTGCTGCATCTATCATGATGTCTGCGTTCTTCATGGCGTGGCTCGTCTTTCTCTCCAGCCTCGGGCAGGCAGACCTTGCATCAAGCAATGCTTCAGCCTGCCTGCCCAGATAAAAGAGGTTTGGAGATCTTCCTGCCGTCACCGTTGGTATGGATACAGTCTTTAAGTACCCGCTACTAACAAGCACTCGAAGCCGTCTCTGACAAATCTTCAGGTGCATCTCAAGAAGAGTCGCAATCTGCAGGCATGTCAGAAAGCCAAAGTCGTGAACGGCTTTTAGAATCTTTATGTCTCGTTTTGTCACTTGCAACTTTATTCTCCTAGCAAAGTGTCTGGCAAAAACACTCCGGGTCAATTTCGGTCTCGGCCCAGATCTCCTGAAAGGGACGATCAAAGATTGAGAAACCCGACTCGTTGCCGATTAAGAGCAAGAAGCACCCCGGCTCAGTTACCTTCTCGATAAAGGCTTCATCGCTGTCGCCTGTAAGTATCGCAAGCGCAAGCTTCACCGAGCGAGCCACTATGACCTGGATATCCGCTAATAGACCCGGCATGGGCTTTGGTTCACCGGTCGAATAATCCCACTCGCGTTTTTCTTCACTACCGGAACTTGCAAAGGTAGAACTAAAGACGCACTCAAAGCAGGGGAAGCCCGGTATGCTCATAAAGATATCGCCACCTTTCCCGCCTGCGTAGACCGACGGGTAGATGACAGGTACGCTCTTGTGTGCAAGACCGTTTATCACCCGCTTGGTCTTTACATTGTCGGTGGCCTCGATTATGAGGTCGGAGCCCTCGATTATTCCCATGAGCTTTTCGGTATCCATCTCAAGGATATCCTCGGCGTAAATCTGGATATCGGCGTTAGGGTTTATCTTAATGAGTTGGTCGTAGAGTGCCTCGACCTTTATCCTTCCAACGTCGGTCAGGTCGTAAGTCGAGCGGCATATATTGCTTACGCTCACCTTGTCGTGGTCTATGATGGTAAGCTTTTCAACACCGCTTCTCGCAAGAACGCATGCCGTAGCCGAGCCGCCGCTTCCAGCACCGATTATTGTTACGCTTCTCTCTCTAAGGACTGTTTCGTCTACGATACCTTTGAGGCGCTTGCCAAAGTCGGTAGCGTAGTTGATAACTTCCACAGGAAAAGTTGTGGCACTGTCATCCCCTTCGTTATAAAGGTATTTTAGCTCTCCGCTTGGCTCCATAAACAATGTAGGCTCTTTTACGCTTAATGGAGGAATGAGGTTGAGAACTCCTTGAGCAAATACCCCGATCTTCTTAAGACCTTTCTTCATATGCCTTGAGGTGATGACTGACGACTCCTCGTTTCTTATCCCGTAGAGTGCTATTGTCTCCGGGCTCATTGTCTCCGGGCCTGTTACGTCCGTCCTCGTTTCCTCTAACTCCTTCAGAACCGTGTCGAGAATCATCATCTTTTCCATTGCGCACTCCTTCTATGTTTGATGGTTTAGTTGATCGCTGTACATGCTCTCCTTTTGAGACATCGGGAAGAATCGTTACGCCAAGCTCCTTTACTACAACGCGACCTCGTTTGTTGAGGCTCACCCTGTAGGCGAATATTGGAAGCTTCTTTGGATCACGGGTCGCTGTTACTATGACCATTATGAGGTTGTTGTCGATGTCGTAAGCCGGGTTTAAGAGAATCCCCTTTGAGGTTCCAAGATCACCGTTGCTAAGTACGCAAAGACCACTGGGGTGCTTGTGCCAGTATCCGACAAAATCAAGCCCCCGAGCCTGTGCTCGTCTTAGCTCCCTATTCATCGTCTTCACATCTCGCTTCGACTGAAAGTATGTTGCCGCCTGCCTTTCCGCGTGCGACGTTGAAGGGATAACATCCGCTACAAAACCCTTCTCCGTCTTTGGTCCGATTAAGACGCCACCAGTCTCCAGTCCCTCGCCAACCCTGAGTGATTCGTTCATCATCGTAAACGCCGCCTGCTGGCTAAAGCATACTTTGTCTTCGAAGTGGTCTTCACGAGCCCCGCACCAGCGTCTCGCCTTAAGCCTTGCTGGTGTCGCCACTGAAGAACTTGAATGATCTTCTTTCTTGTCATGAGAAGCCTTCTGCTTCTGCTCTAAATTTTCTTTTAGCTTAGTAAGGTCAACAGCCATGAGTCCCTCCTTTCATTCTTATTACCAGAATCGCATCGGTTTAATACGCCCATATTCACCGTTGAATTTATCTCTATATTCCATCTCTGCTTCTTCGACTATTGCTTGAAGGTACTCTAGCTCATCCAATGAAATGATCTCGCTTAGCCCTTCAAACATGGCAATCACTTCTTCATTATCGCAGTCAATAGCCACGACAATTCTCCTCTCGATTAGTTTGGGCGGGAAGGCTACCTACTTAGCAGCCCTCCCGCCACAGGTGTCAAGTTACATAGAAACGCTGGGGCTCAAGTGTGGTCTGACCGCTTGGCGTGGCTCTTGTGCCGTCGTTTCTTGGGTCCTTGTCGGTCAATTGACCGTCCTTTGTAACCCCGACCGAACGCTGACTCTTTAGCTTCTTTGCTACGCTGTTAAGATCTACTGCCATGGTTTTTCTCCTTTCCGGTTAGTGGGGTCTTTCCGCTCCTACCCACTCTCCTGTTTGTTTGTAGGCTTCGTAGCACAGTAACCATGAAGCCGCCTGGTTTCGGATTTGCACTAGTGACATCTTGGAGTTATAGTCATCCGAGTGCATCAGGCAAAGACTGCCGTCGCCATAGAGGTGTTTTGACGTACTGACCTTCGGCTCTCTGACAAAGACCTTAGGCATCTTGAACGGATATTTTGAGCCTGTCTCTATGGCTATGAGATATTCGTTGCCAAAGTTTGTGGTGATGATCTCAAACCACACAAGCTTGTTTCCATCGACCTGCACCATGGAGTTTGTGCTCTGTGTCATCCTGGATAACTCCTTGGTTGCGCGTTCAGGATATCTGTTCCACCAGTACGCTGAGGTGTCCATTGGAAATCCCTTATCAAGAAGGATATTTACCGCTGTCGAACTACCGTTACTTGGTTGAATATTTATATTCCAAAAAGCCATCTTCTCCTCCTTTCTAGCCTCTTCTTGTTACGATCAGGTAGGTCAGAATTATTGCCAAAATCGTTATGAGCGGGTTATGCTCAAAGAACCCGACAAAGTTTCTGACAACCTCCCAGACCGTATGATTGAGTTGCCTGAGCAGGTCAATAATCGGCTCAAGCAAAAACAGGGGAAGGATAAGCGGTATAAGCCAAACCCTCCGATTCTTACCTCCAATCCACATAGAAATCACCTCACTTTCTTTAGGTATATTAGGCTGAGCCATGGTTAATAAAATCCTTTAATATCAAACCTTTATCATGGCTCTACCTGGTGCTACATGGAAACACCCTAAGTAACACCCTGGGAACCTCCCTGTAATGTGTTCATTTTGGTGCGAGCGAGTATGGGTGCGGTGGTAAAAAAGAACCGCTCCCGATAAATACTTGCAAGTGAAACGCTTGCTCCGAAATACAACTCCAGCATAATCATTTCTTGAGGTAGTTCACATAACCGCCTGGGCTCCTTTTGGGACACGTGCTTTTGGGCAAAGTACTGTGAGTATGGCTTGAGCGAAGGTGTCCGAGTAAGCAGAAAATCACGATTTTCAGACATTGACTGGCGCTATCGAATGAGCGTATTTTTAGCGAGTGAGGTAACGCAGGAGATGTTCTTGAAAACAGACCTTGCGCCTGTTTTTGCGCAAGAAGGTACGGATGAAATGGTAATGGGATAATGACGATGTGGATCGAAAGAAAGCCTTAGACGGCTCTGAGAAGCTGAAATTTGGAGTCGGTTTTAGTGAGAGCGTGCCTATCCTACAGAGTAATAAGATGGTTCGAGAGGGGGAGTAGACTGTATTATCTTCTAAAGGTCTGTGCGCTTCTCAATAAGGCAGTACTCGATTGACGGCGTGAGTTCGTACTCGTCAAGAGTGTTGGGGACAAGCTTGGTATCTAGATTTTTTGAAAGATAGCTGTTTAAGTCGGTAATCCGTCGCCTTGTAAGCTTTGAAAAGCTCGCAACATCATCCTGGTAATATTTTGCCTTTGCCTGTGCCATAGCACGCTCTCGCATTGGCGACTGCTTGACTGCGCCAGCCATTTTCTTAAGATCACCAACTTTTGCGGCTTCATCAACGTCGTGGATGTTCTTTGCAATATTCCATGCGGTGCCACCGGCACCCTTGTTCTTTAGAATGAACTCTAAAATCCTATAGAGAAGCTCTCCGCCAATACCCTTCACCTTCTTGCCATTGATAAAGAAGTGCGTAAAGGTATTTTCCTTCAAGACGAGAAGTTTGTACTTGCTCATACCCTCTAAAATCTCGCCTTTGATTTCTGTGCTGATAAGCTTTCCTGCAGGCTCAGAGTCGTTATGCCAGACGGCATATGTCAGCTCCGGAACGCTCTTCTTAACTTCACTTGAGAAGAGGCAAAGATCAATGACCTCGGAGACCTTCTTTTGCATGTCGGGATTAATATTTAAAATCTCACAGACCTTACTAATGCGCTCCTCAATACCCGCACTGTCGATATCTGTTGAAGCCTTAATCTGCTGGTAAGCAAGAAAAAAGATAGCCACCTGTCCAGCCATATCGTTATATTCAGGGTCGTTTCCTCCTGCAAAACCAAACCCTCCGCCAGGCGCAGGCGTTACGGTTGAGGCGTCGATATTCGAGTCCGAAAAGACATCCCAGATGGTATCAAGGTCAGTGGCAAACCCAGGGTAAAACTTTTCTACAAACTCTCTTGCTATATCTTTTAAAATCTCAGGCTTCATTCTTTAACCCACTCCTCTCTTTCTTCAACCGACGGGTGAAAATAAGATGAAATGCCTTCCCCAAAATATATTTGGAAAAGAAGATAAAAATTTATCCATAACTTTTTAATCTTAGACGATGCGTCAAAAGATTCCAAGAGCTTTTTCCTCTTCTCATCATCTTTAGTATCTGCAAAACTCAAAGCGCCATTTGCAAACAAGGCTTTTTTTACATTAAGTGCCGCCTCGTTGCTTCTCTGCCTCTTAAGTAGGGAAGAGAATATTTCAACCGCCTTCTCCCTGCCCTCAAGCTTTTTGCTAAGACAGTCCATGCTAAAGGCGTCCGCCTCACGCTCTACCTGGTAGGAGTTTTGAAGTAGCGCCAGGAAGCCATTTCCAAAAAGAGTGTAGTCTGAGAGGGTATTAAGAACTCGCCTTAGTAGAGTATGCTTCTTTTGATGCCACACTTCATGCGCAAGCAGCCCGTAGAGCATACCCTCATTGTCATGTAGCTCTTGCCATGCCCCTTTAGATACAGTCATAATGTTTTTAAAGAATGGAAAACCAAGATACCTAGTCTCCGCACTGATGTACGGTGAATCTGTTACCCTGACAATAGGTATTTTTATCCCCGCATCCATGCAAATCTCTGCTACCATCTCAGTCAATTCTTTCTCAATCTCACTGAACTCTTTAGAAGGCTTGAGTAAGAAGACAGTCTTAACGAACGCGATAAAATTCTTTGCAAGGACAAAGAAGAAGATGAGTGTCAAGGGAAGCGAGAAAACAAGCATTGTCGCCCCATGAAAGAAGAGCGTTGTCTTGATACCATAAGTCTCTTGAAGCCCAAGAGAGAATATCGTCTTTGTGTTCTCAAAGAACGATTCACCAAGACCAGTGCTTAGCAGATAGTTCTCGCCAAGCACGACTCTCTCAAATATGAAAAGTGAGAAGTATAGCCCGGCAAGGTTAGCCACGCTCATAACCGCCCAGAGAAGTAAAACCACGGCGTCAAAGAGCAGTGACCGTTTCTCTGGTTTAAGCGCTTGATGATATATCGAGTCCTGATGTTTTGAGTGAAACTTCTCAAGCTGTCTTGTGATGATTACGGGCAGACGAAGCGCATTCCAAAGCAAGAATAGGACGACAAGCAGATACCCAATCCAAAAACAGGAAATAAGCAAGACGCCCGCTTTTTTCGTCTGCTTAAGTTTTGCCGTCAGTTCTCGTATCTCCTTCTCACTTGCAGATACGTCTTCAACTCTCTTTTCGTAATCATCCATTATGATCTCGACCTTCTCAACTATTTCTGTGACAAGAACATTAGCGGCAGGAGCATTCGCAAGAATAATCAAGGGCAAGCAAAGAGCCAGACCGACAAGACAAAAGAGCAACCTTGTTACGGCAACGACCTTAAAGAACATTATGATAAGAAGCAAAATCAAAAGGGCAAGTATCGCATAGACTCCAGTTAAGAAGAAGTAGCCAGAACCAATCATCTCCGGGATAACGGAAATGAAGTCCGTGGTAAAAATGAATACGAGAATGAACGATGCAAAGACCGCGACCGCAGCCCACAGGTCAGGGAAACCTGAACTGGTACGAAGAACAACAACGCCGGAAAAGCCAGAGAAAACCTTTTCAACAAAACTCTCATACGGACCGGTATCAAGCACTCTGCACATAAAAAATATTGCGGTAATCAAACAGCCAATACCAGCAAATGTGATGAATAGGGAATGAATAAAAACGTCGGCAGAAGACGCACCAGCACCAACGTCGCTAAGCTTTAAGAGAACAAGAAAGAGAGTCAGAAGGGCAGAGAGAGCCGAATAGTAAAAGATACGAAACCTGCTAAAAAGGCCGTAGGTAAGTTCCACCTTAACACGGTCATCGGATTCTTTATCGATACGAAAGCAAGCAATCTGCGGTGAGGCGGACAAGTACAAGCCTATGACAGACCGTCGCTTGCTGAGCGCCACGAGCCCTGTAGATGAGCCCGAGTTTACTTCAAAGCCCGCATCATTCAAGTTGTCTGCAAGAGCCTCTGTAACGGCTTCCACGTCTCCCTTTACAAGCCTTATATCTTTATTGTAAAAAGCCACGAAGCACCTCTAATAACACGTCTCTAGTTAACAGGTAGTCAGTGTATTGTACTAATGAGAGCATCACATAGTCAACAGAGACGAAGCGCACCACATCCGAGAGGATTTAAATATATCAATTATCTACTCTACAGTTATGACACTTAACCACATAGTAGAAACAAAAAAGGCTTATGTCCCCTTCGATAAGAAGTATTCGACTAAGAGCAACAGTACAATAGACGGCTTTGTAGAAACCAAGTCCGACAACATCAAAGACAAGGTAGTCAGCCTCTACCAGGAGCTCTACAAACGAAAAGAGATCAACACAAAGCTCATAGAAGAGATCGAGCATGAAATAATAGAGACGTCATCCGAACTCTACCAACACAAGTATACCTCGTTTCTTGACAGCAGACAAAAATCGGCGTTAGAAAGTAAACTTTCGTTGCTTTCAAAAACTAAGTGGAGCGAGGTTACAGAGTATTGGCGAGATTGTTCTCGTCTGAAAATGTATTTGCTTAACTCAGTGGCTGAGTACAGGGAGTTCAAAAATAAAAAAGACCTGCTAAAATGATGCGACCCGACGAGACTTGCGAGAAATTAGGCCCCATTCTGGGAGAGAAGGCGAATAAGCTCCAAAAGCTCTATCTGCTTGAAGACTTCAAAGGACGCGCAGGAGTCGAGGAGACTATCAACCTCGTAAGAGTTAAACATCTCAACGAAAATGAAATACTTCTGCCACCTCCAGTTGGGCTCACAGGTGAGTACCCGCTTGGCACAATCATATACAATGGCAAGAAGAACAGCACGTTTTTTCTCAAGAAGAAGAACCTCTGCCGCCACATCGGCATATTTGGAACAACCGGCTCCGGTAAGACGAACTCCTGCTTCTATCTCATCGCCAACCTCTATAATGATAAAACCCCTTTCTTAATTACAGACTGGAAACAAAACTACAGAGACCTGCTAAACACAGAGATCGGCAAAGACCTGAAAGTCTACACCGTAGGTAAACAGGTCGCTCCGTTTCGATTCAACCCGCTCATACCGCCCAAAGGCGTTGACCCTAAAATCTACATCAATAAGCTGATTGACGTTATCAACCACTCCCACTTCGTTTCTTACGGAGTCGATCATTTGCTCCAAATTGCAATCGACGCTGTCTATGAAGAATGCGGAATTTATTCCGAGATAACTAAAGTTCCAACATTCAAAGACGTGCAAAAACGCCTAAACCTCATGAAAGTCGGTGGCAGGGAGTCTCTCTGGAAGGCCTCAGCAATGAGGACACTACAAGACCTCACATTCGGCCCTGTCGGAGACGTATTCAACACGGAAAAATCTATAGACATTCAAACCCTTCTAAATCAAAAGGTAATCCTTGAACTCGACGCACTTCCCCAAACCACAAAGACTTTTTTAGTCGAGTCTCTTTTGTTGCAGACATATCTTTTTAGAGTCAACGAAGATAGAGTGCGTGATGAAAGCCTACGTCACCTCTTCATAATCGAAGAAGCACATCATATGCTCCTTAAGCAAAAAGACCAGGAAGAAACGATAACAGATTTAGCATTAAGAGAATTAAGAGAGCTTGGGCAAGGCTTCTGCGTCTTAGATCAATCCCCTTCGCTCATATCAAATACCGCGCTAAGCAATATCAACACTCTCATAGCCATGCAGCTTCGCCATCAGGACGACATACGGCAGGTATCCAAAGCACTGCTCTTAGACCTGGATGAACAGAAATACTTCGGTATGCTTAAAACCGGTGAAGCCATAGTCAAGACAGAACATCCAAACCCATTTCTCCTGCGTTTCCCCCTCGCAGGAGTTAAGAAAGGCAC
>JAJCZF010000045.1 GCA_029262535.1 Deltaproteobacteria bacterium | reverse complement strand
CCATCCTTACGGAACGGACGATATAGTCGGCGGTATGCTTATAGTCAAGCTTAGCCGGATCCGGCACCGGAACGTATTCCGTAATAGCGCCGTCATATTTGAACTGCTGGGTATGTATATACCAGTAGATCGGAGTTGCCTGTAGTCTTGGAGGCCTGACCCAGTCAAGACCAAGGGCGATCTGGCCCCAGGAGTCGAATGCGGCAAGCTTTTCCTGACCAACGTAGTGGTTCATACCGCCACCGTTACGTCCAATACAACCGCAGAGCATAAGCGCTCCGGTGAATGCACGATAGATGAGGTCAGCATGATACCAGTGGTTGATACTGGCTCCGACGATTACGGAACTTCTACCCTTGGTGACTTCGGCGTTCTCGGCCCACTCGCGCGCCATCTGGATGATGGTGTCGCGACCGATACCGGTGTACTTTTCCTGCCATGCAGGGCTAAAGGACTTGTCGTCGTCGTAGCTTGTGGCGAACTCACCGGTCAGACCGGCCCTTGCGACACCCAGATGAGACATCTGCATGTCAAAGAGAGTCGTTACGGGGATCTTGCCGTAGGTTACGGTATCGATGACCTTACACGGTACCTGCCTTCTGAAGACTTCACCCGAATCCAACTCGTAGAACGCACACTCGACGGCCTCATCGAAGTTGTCGATGAAGGTCAAGGTAGGATCGAAGGTTTCGTTATTCTTCTCATCCTTAATAAGAGTGTTCCACTTACCGTGGCTCTCATCCTTCTTCGGGTACCTGCTGCCCATACCGCCGTAGACGACTCTGGCCTTGTCCTGAGCGGCATCCCACATAGTGAACTTCCACTCGGCGTTGTCGGTATCGGCATAGTCGGCCAGATCGTTTGCACGAAGCAGGCGTCCCATGGTCTTACCGTCTTTGCCGTCATCAAGCCTGATGAGGTGCGGAAGGTCTGTGTAAGCCTTCTGGTACTCCACGAAGTAATCGACCTGACGGTCAACGTAGAACTCTTTAAGGATAACGTGGTTGATAGCCATCCATACAGCGCCGTCGGAACCGGTCTTGACGGGCAGCCACAGGTCGGCGTACTTTGTTACCTCAGAGTAGTCAGGAGCCATAACTACGAGCTTGGCTCCACCCTGACGAAGTTCACTGACAAAGTGACAGTCAGCTGTTCTGGTTCTGTTCGGTGTGGCACCGAGGATGACAACATAGCTCGAGTTGAACCAGTCGGCGCTCTCGGCGACATCTGTCTGCTCACCCCATATCTCCGGAGAGGAGGGCGGGAGATCCGTGTAATAATCATAGAAGCTCATCGATACGCCACCGATCATCTGGTGGTAACGAGCTCCCGATGCGTAGGATATCTGGCTCATGGCCGGGATAACCGAGAAGCTTACACATCTATCCGGACCCCATTTTTTAATGGTATAAATATGAGCCGAGGTGATGATATCGGCCGCTGTGTCCCAGTCGAAACGACGGAAACCGCCCTTTCCTCTGGTGTTTTTGATCTTCTTGTGAAGTTCGGTATTCTCGACAATACTGCCCCATGCTGCGACAGAGTCGGAATGCTTGCTCTTGGCTTCCTTCCAGGCATCAGCCAGGGAACCCCTTATATAAGGATACTTGATCCTTACAGGGCTGTAGATATACCAGGAAGCGGAAATGCCTCTCTGGCAACCTCTGGGCTCATACGGCGGGAGGTCGTCATTAAGCTTCGGATAGTCGAGCGCCTGGAGTTCCCAGGTGATCAGGCCGTCCTTGACATAGACCATCCAGCTACAACCACCGGTACAGTTGTTACCGTGGGTGCTTCGAACAGTCTTGTCGTACTGCCAGCGATTTCTGTAAAATTCTTCCCAACCTCTTCTGGCCGGGTCGACGATATCTTGAATCCATGTAGCCATCTACTTTCCTCCTTTTCCACCGTAGTTTCTCCAAAGGGCATCGTGGGCCGTTCCCTTACACCTGTTCCGGTATCTGCCACCCCAGATCAAGCCGAATAAAACCAGAATGACACCGCATGCGACAAGGCCTATTACCAAAAAGGTACCGCCCCCGGACGCCGAAGCACCGTTTGCTACCTGATTGTCAATAAAGGCCTTTACGTGAGCTGCCTCTTCGTCGGTGACATTCTTTTTAGAGAATATCGCACCCATAACCGGCGTACCTTCGTTGTTGATCCAGGCCGCGTTAACAAGGTACTGACGGCTATCCCAGCCCTGAGTAAGATCAGGACCTAGTGTTCCACCTCCCAAAGCGCCTATTCCGGCACCATGACAAGAGATACACGGCGGAGCACCGCTACCAAACTTTGTGGCCCCTGTAAAGTAGGCCTCACCTATATCTGCATCGCCAGCGGCGATTGCGGAGACCGGTAACAGCAAAAACACAAAAAACGCTACCAGCCATACCTGCAGCCTACCCCAAAAACCCCCCTCAAAAGAAAGCTGCATTCTACTACCTCCTTCCTCTAGATTAGAAGATTGGACCTCTTGATTAACCATGAAATTACGGAAAACCCGAGGCCCGTTTTAAGATTGAAAAAGACACACTGCCACAATATTGGCACACTTCTAACAGGGCGATTATAAACTTTACAGTATTTAAGTCAAGTGAAAAATGGCCTCTTGAAGTGATTATTTTGCGTATTTGACGAGCAGTTTTTTCATGAAAAAAGAAAAGCCAATGAAATCAGTTATATATTGACCGAAGCTCGATTCCAAGCAGAGGCTTGCTACATCAAATCAATCTCTCTATAAAAAGCGCTCTCGCAGATAGCCCTTTACTAACAAGGCTTTAGAGACCGAGTTAGTCCTATATGTCGAGCCGGTCTCTTGGCCCGCATTAGACTAAGGCTTAACGCGCAGGAGGCAGGAGGCCGAACTTTCTCAGGTGATGTATGCTATTGCGGTCGGTAGGGTCGAGCGCGAGCGCATTTTGGTAATACCGGGCGGCCTCGGCTATATTGCTGTCGGCGTAGTAGGCGCGTCCTACGAGGTCGAGCATGGCTACGGGGTATTTTGCTTCAAGCGCCGCGAGTACGCGCGCCCTGTCCCCCTCGTCGGCAAAGGTCATATAGGGCCCGACCTTTTCACGATACTTTGTAAGCTCGTTGATGTTCGGGGAGATAGTATTGACGGCGAGCGAACGCGGCCCGGTAAACTCGACGATGGGTCTATTGTCCGTTATAGGGCTCACGCCCGCCACATACTGCCTGGCGCGCTCTTCGTTCATAAGGAAGGCTGAGAGTATCTCTAAAGGCTCTTCGAGGTCTACCTCGGCCAGTAGGCGCTTTATATTGGGCATTGCAAGGCGCTTCATGATGCGATCATAACTAACGACCTGCTTATCTTCGGAACCTATCATAAAGATATCGGAACTCGCTATCCAGATCGTCATATGCGGGAAGACCGACTGAAAGGTCGCGGCAAGCATCCTCACATCCTCGACCGAGAGGTTATAGAGCGGTATCCACTGGCTCATGATGCCGCCGGGCTTCAGGCGCGACTTTGCCAATTCGTAATATTCCTTCGTATAGAGATTGACCACCCCGGCCAGCGACGGGTGCATCGGCTCTTCGGTAATGACGTCGTACTTCTTTGAAGTGACCTCAAGGTAACTGCGGCCGTCGTCGATTATAATATTGGATACCGGGTTATTCAGGACGTCTCTATTCTCGCTCTTAAAAAATGAGGCGCCTTTTATGACCGTCTTTGAGATATCGACATTATCGACCCGCTCCACATTAAACTGACTTAGGGTGCCGAAGGTCGTGCCGGAACCGAAACATATAACCAAAAGCTCCTTTGGATCCGGGTGCATTAAAAATGGCAATACCCCCTGGAAGCGGTTTATTTGAAGCCCCTCGTAGTAGGCGGCCGTTGCCATATTGCCGTTTACCCAGAGCCGCTTGTTAGAGAACTTGAGCCCCGCCCCCCGCTTCTCGGCTATCATAACGGTCGCCGACGGACCCTCCTCGTAAAAGAGCATATGTTCGCCCTTCTTCAAAAGGGATTCGTGAAGGGCCTTTGGCATATTAGCGGGCAAGAGGAAGAGCACAATGATCATGACCGCGCCGCTGAGACCGATATAAAGGTATTTGCGCGTGGACAAAGCGAGCGGATTGGCATATAGGAAAAATATACCGATAGCGACATTTATAAGCCCCATAAGGACGAGGCTCTTCTGCATGCCTATAAACTCTATCATCAGAAAACCGGCGGCAAAGGAGCCGAGAATGCCTCCGACGGTATTCAGGCTGTAGACATTGCCTATCGACTCTCCGACGTGGCTTATCCTCCTGCCGTATATCTTGCAGACGAGCGGAAAGGTAACGCCGAATAAGAAGGCCGGAACAAAGAGCAATATAAAGGATATGAAAAAGTTCAGGAAGAGAAACTTGGAAAAATTATCGGTCGCCGTGATCAGGTGATAAAACTCAAAGTCCGGCATAGAGGCATAAAGGATTATAAGCGCGGTGGAGGCGATACCAATTAATATCTCCGCAAAGGCAAAGAGATTTATTACCGTACCTGTCTTCTTAACACGATCAATGTATCTGGAGACGATAAAGCTACCCACGGCAATGCCAGTTAAAAATACCGCGAGCACCGCGCCGAAGGCATATACCGTTCCCGTCAGGATAAAGCCGAGAACACGGGTCCAGATAACCTCGTATGAGAGGGCTGTAAAACCTGATATAGCAAAGCCTATTATTATAAGGAAAGAAAAGCGGTCGGAAAGGACCTCCGGGCCGCCCTCCGAAGGGGCTAAAACTTCACCGCCAAAACCCCGTTCCGGCAAGCCGGAATTCGCAGACTCGGAGACACTATGAGCTTCACGCCCGTTCAGGTAAACAGCGCAAATGCCCATAAGAATATTCACTACACCTACCGTGTATATTATAGATTCTATTCCAAAGACCGGGATAAGAAAAAAGGCCGTGCCGATCGTGCCCAGGACCGCTCCCGCGGTATTTATCGCGTATAGGTTCCCGATATCGCGCGCAAAACGCGACCAGCGGTCGGCTATCGTGCGGCTAAGTATCGGCAGTGTCGCGCCCATCATCGTCGTCGGCACAATAAGAAGTATGGCGGCGAGTATAAACTTTACTATCGACTGCCCGTAGAAACCGGTCTCAAGCGCACCCGCAATCTTGACATAGAGAAAGTTATTGGCCCCAAGCAGCGACATAAAGAGTAGCGCGTAAACTCCTATAACTATCTCGGCCACTCCGTACCACTTAAAGCCCTGCCCCCGCTTATCTATCCACTTGCCGCCAAGCCAGCTACCCAGCGCAAGCCCGCCGAAAAAGCAGGTGAGCACCGTAGAGACCGCAAGTGTCGTAACACCGAAGGTAAGCGTCAGCAGACGCGTCCAAAGGACCTGATAGATAAGGCTCGTCGCGCCGGAACCGAGAAATAATATATAGATTGCCGTTCTGTGCATAAAGTAAAAAAGCTCCCGCCTAAAGACTGAGATATTAACCAATATAAAACCGAAATAAAAAGTGGCAAACCTTTATATTATTATACTATCTTTCAAAATATTAAAAGAAAATTATAGAGAACGCCCTATCGCGCCAGCGAGGCGCCAAGGGAAAGGGAGAAACGCGAGTTGAGGAAGATACAGAATCCTTTATTACGTGGTTATGAACTTTTATAGCAAATCCAATGGCTTGGACACTCTCTCCCGCACCCTGAATGGGTGGTTAAAAAGAACTTGCTTTATCGCTAAAATTGGCAAATATTATAGTTAGGAAGATTTTTCATCACAAGGCTTATCAACTCAAAAAGAGCACGGACCGGGGATGGACTTTTTAAAAACTTTAAAGAGAGATAGCGCGATAAAGCTTCCGCCGCTGCCGCATGTCGCCTTAAAGGTAATGGAGGTCCTTCGTGAAGAGGAGTTCTCCATAGACAAGCTCTCAGAGGCTATCGAGACCGACCCGGCGCTCGCCACGCGCGTGCTCAGCATGGCCAACAGCGCCTTTTACTCGTCGCTCTGCAAGGCCGACACCGTAAAACGCGCCGTCTCCATACTCGGCGGCGAGATGATAAAGAATATGGCTCTGCTTATCATCATATCGAAGAACTTTAAGTCCAACCGCCTTAGCGGTTTTGACTACGACCTCTTCTGGATGAGGGCGATCACCGCGGCTACGGCCGCCGAGACGCTGGCAGCTAAACTCGGAAAACAGCAAGAAGATATCTTCGCCGCCGGACTGCTTATGGATATCGGCACGCTCGTCATGTGTTACGTCGAGCCGGAGAAGTTCGCCCAGATAGGGCGTCAAAAACAGATCAGCAAAAAGTCTCCTATTACATCCATCGAGCGTTCGCTCTTCGGTGCCGACCATATGGAGATAGGCTCAGAGGTCCTTCGTATCTGGAATCTCCCGGAAAGTATTTATATCCCTGTCGCTTATCACCACGGTATTAAGGAGTGCCCCGAAGATCAGCGCGACACGGCAATGATACTTATGATCTCGGCCTTTATCTCAACTATGGAGCTGTCGGAAGTAACGCTGCCGAAACTCGTAAGGATCAAAAAATTCCTCGACCAGGCGCGTGACTTTTCATTCGACGAGGCCGAGGAGCTTTTGGATGAGATCGCGGAAAAACGCATCCACATATTCGAAATGATGAACTTCACCCCCACCCCCGGCTCAGAAGAGAAGACCGAAGAAGGTTATCAAAAACCGGTCCCGGAAGGAGAAGAACCCGCCCGCTACGCCAGCCTCGAAGGGCCGTCACGACATAAAAAACCTCCGCCGAAAAAAAAGGGATTCTTCGAGAGGCTCTGGGCCGGGGTCGCGGGGATTTTCAGATAAACGCTTCACCCCCCACACACCGTAAACAAATATAAAAGTGTGCTATACTGTAATGAGAGTAGTTTGATCTTATAACTCATGAGAGGAGCTTGCATGTCTAATATTCCAAGACTTATTATTACGCTTCTATTATTACTGTTTCCCTTTGTCGCCTCCGGTGTACACGCCGACGCCGAAACGGAACGTCACTCCCCCGAAGAGTTCATCTCGGAGCTTGTCGATTACGCGGCGCTCAAAGATACCTCAGAGCACTATCGCGCCGAACTACTCGAAGTCGCAAGGCGTTTTGCAAGGACTCACAGCGAGCTTACAGGCGACGAAGCCTTCCAAGGGAAGATAGATGCACGCATCGTCTCCGCCTCCGCTCTAACGACAACGGCCTTTGACAAAGGGCTCGACCCTACCGACCCGAAGCTCTATGAAAAGATGCTTGACCTCCAACGACATGCCGCAAAGGTCCGCGCGAGGGTCTTTAACTTCGTAACAGGCCTTATTGAAAAGGCGCTTGAAGCCGACACGGACAGGGCACGGCTGCTTACGGCGGCTACCGCCTTCGCAAAGAGCTATGGAGAAATGAAGAACGACGACTCCTTCCACCAGAGGATCGAACATATCGTCGCCACCCTGCCCTCCTCGGACCTCTCAAGCGACGATGAGATTCTACAGGCCTTCCAGGAAGCCATGCTGGAGGATAACAGCCTCGTAAAGAAATTTATCGTCACCAAACTCGGAGCAAGGGCAAAACCTTTTATAACAAAATTAATCGACGAAGCAGTAAGCCCCATAACCCCCGCCACAAGAAAAAACGAACTGCTGGCGACCGCAATGAACCTCGCAAAGAGTTATGGCGAGATGCGCGGCGACCAGTCTTTTCACAAAAGCATACACAGAAGGACATTTACCGCACGTCTCTCCAAACCTGTAGCAAGCGAGCCCACAGGCGCCGGCGGGCGCCATGAGGTTCATACCCCCGAAGCGACTCTCACGATCATAAACATATTCACCCCCGACAATATTGTGATTAAGAGGGGAGAGACCGTACGCTGGGTCAACCACGACAAGGTCGCCCACGTTATAGGCACTTTCGACTTCCTAAGCGACGGACACTTCTTCGCCCCTCATATCGCCCCGAGCAGAGAGTTCGAGTTCACCTTCACAGAGGCGGGCGACTACTACTACATCTGCTACATACATAAATCAATGATTGGAAAGATACAGGTAGAGTAGGCTTGCAGCGCACCCCCACGCCCTTCTTTAAATTTTTTTTCGAAAAATTTAAAAACCCCCTTGACAAGCCCTAACCTGCTTGCTATATTATACATAACATATGCTATAGATACTCTGCTCAAAGCAAACTCGGATAAATCCGGGGACGCAGAGCCACGAGGCTACGGTTTTTATTAACTACGCTTGTCGGGCCGCCAGAAACCCATTTGGGTCTCCTGGCGGTTTTTTTATTTTCGACGATAGTAACTAAAGACTACGCCTGCCGGGCCGCCAGAGACCAACTAGTTGGTTTTTCGGGCGGCCTTTTTTATTGGGCAAAAAGGGATAAAAAATTATGAAAATGAGAATAGTCAGAAATAAAAACCACCATAAGGAAGGGTTAGGGGCCATGAAGAATTTAAAAGAACTCACTGAAATCGCTCTGGCACGAAGGGCGGCAAAGCCACTCACCAACGAAAAGGGCATCGTGCTCTTAACGGCGTTGGTATTAATGTTACTGCTCGCCGTACTGGGCACCAGCATACTGCTCACCACCACGACAGAAGTCTCAATCGCAAGAAATACGACCGTCTCCACACAGGCCTTCTCCATAGCTGAGGGCGGCCTTGCCACCGCGATTAATACCCTTCGAGACGATCTCACTTGGGGGCCCGATTCCGAGCTATGGGGTTCGGAGAGCGTCGGCTCCGTAGACCTCGGAAGCGGCACCGCAGCCACATATACAATTACGCTTTACGACTCCACCGGATCATACGGAAGGGGCAACAACACCCTGCGTACCGACCAGTACGTTACTCTCAGCGGTAACGACGTGCTCATAGAGGTAACAGCCAACGTGCGCGGAATGGAGAGATCGATATCCACGGTCGTCAGATCCAAGATAGGGGCCTTCGACTATGTATTATTCAGCGAGGGTACGGTCGACAACAACGGCACCGGCAATAACCCCGGCAAGATCGTCGGCAAGATGTATGCGACCGACGATCTCAAGCATCAGGGCAACTACGACATGGCCTTTGCCGAAGCTGAGAGCGCAAATAAGATAACCCCCAATTGCAACAGCGGAAAGTATCAGGCATGTGACGATACGGTAGAGGAACAGTTCGCGCCGATCCTCGACTTCTCCTACTACCAGAACCAGGGCAATTTTTCGGACCAACAGGTATGGATCATGACCCCCACGGTAGGAAACTCTACGAGCTGCGGCGGTAATTGCGAGACATGGAACTTCCAGTACGCCATGCAGACACAGGGAACCAGCTATACCAGGCTCGCCTCGGTGACGGCTACAAAGAGCGGCAGTACATGGACAAATACCGTATCATGGTGCATCGATCCGACTTGGGACGGCACAGGCAACTGCCCCGACGGAAACGCTCCCGAAACATACGACTTCCTGTCGAAAAAGGCCGAGACCTCCAAGCCCTTTGTAAACGCGCTCCAGTGGAACGCCTACATTGCGCCTGAACCGCCGTATTCAAGCAGTGTCGTAAATGTCTTCGACGCAACCAACCACCTGGAGTTCCTCGGACCCCCGGCCGGACAGAGCGCCACGGTCACCTCGACAATACTGGTCGGCACGGCATCTAACAACACTACACCCATAGGCAAGATCGACTTCGAGGGCGGAGCGGGACAGCTTAACCTCATACCGGCAAACGGCCTGGCGGTCGTAGCCGAAAAGGTCAAGTTCGTCGCAAAGTACAGCGGTATGACAATAGCCGTAGGCAGTCCCGGAGCCGGGGCCATAGTACTTGGCAACAAAGAGATCTCGGTCGAGGGCAAAAACGGCAACTTCATGGACCTTACGATTAACGGCTCGGCTATAGCCGGAGGATACTCGGACCCCTCGAAGAGCACCTTTAAGTCGAAAGGAAACGATACATACATAAACCTCAACTATGTGGAGCTAAAAGATCCTCCGGCAGGATGGTCCGACTACGGCTCCACATTGTTTGAGAGGCGCGAGTGGAGGGAGCTATAAAATCCACACCGCGACATAACAAAAGAGCACCCCAACCCAGGTCGTAAGCTTCGACCACATTGCGCCCCCTCTTCTCCGTCGGAAGAGGGGGGGCGCACACACACAGGCGATCGCCTGTTTTCTTTCGCGACTTAAGTTTCCAGAAGCCGAATGCATGTCGCACGCGGAAGCAGAAGGACGCAGTAATCTAAAAGTTTTTCTATCCACCCATACACAGACGGTCGTCTCTTTTCATTCGCGTAATATTCTTTAGCCAACTGAAAGCTTCTTGTCCGCGCCGGTGGTTTTAGAGC
>JAJCZF010000044.1 GCA_029262535.1 Deltaproteobacteria bacterium | reverse complement strand
TATGAGTATGCCGAGCGCGACCGCGACTTCGCAGGCGGCTATGGTTATCGTAAATATGGCAAAGAGCTGGCCGGTCATATCCTCAAGATAATAGGAGAAGGCGACGAAGTTGATGTTGACGCTATTTAGTATCAGCTCCAGGCTCATGAGCATCACTATGAGGTTCCTCCTAAGGAGAACACCTGAGATGCCTATGATAAAGAGTATCGCGCTTAGGGCGACAAACCATGTAAGTGGTATCATCCGAGCCTATTCCTTTTTGTCCCTGGCCATTACGATAGCCCCCACCATCGCAGCAAGAAGCACGACGGAAACTATCTCAAAGGGGAATATATATGTTGTAAACAGTGCCCTGCCTATAACCTCGACCTTTACCTCGCCGCCCGCCTCGGTAATCCGCGTCAGCTCTTGAATGCCCCCGCTAAAGATGACGAAGAGGCTCTCAACCAGGAGTATCAGTGCGACTATGTAGGCCAGAGGCCTGAACTTCGGCTTGAACATATCCATCGCAGCCTTCTTTACGTCGATGAGGAAGACAGCAAATAAGAAGAGGACCATGACCGCGCCAACGTAGATAAAGACCTGAACGACGGCGAGGAACGGCGACCTAAGGAGCAGGAAGAGCGCCGCAATCTGAAGTAGAGTTATTATAAGCGCTACGGCGCAGTGGACCGGGTTCCTGAGCGTCACCACGCACCAGGCGCTTACAATCGCGACTACCGCGAAAATTATGAAAAGTATGTACTCTACTATCACCTTATAATCCGTCCGTTCTTAAGTCGATTAAGCACTTGAAAATTACCAGAAATTCTTTCTCTTCTTCGTAAGGTCCGGAACGACCTTCACCTCTTTCTTGTTAAAGACGAAGCTCGCCTTGTATACGCCTCCCATCAAGGTCTCCGGTATCTCCGGCTCTTCCAGGAGCTGCTGGCGGTCTCGCTTCGTAGAGGACCAGTCCTTACACGCCAGCTCGTATTCCCTGCCGAGCCTTACAGCGGTCGTCGGGCAGGCGTCCTGGCAAAAACCGCAAAAAAGGCACCTTACGAGGTCTATCTCCCAGACCTTCGCTACCCTGTCGGCTATGCCGCGTCCGGTATCGTCCTCCATCGGTATGACGGTGATGCAGTCGGTAGGACACGCCCTGCTGCAGAGTTCGCAGGCTACACAGAGCTCCCTGCCGTCAGGGTCGCGGTTAAGGGTGTGGAGCCCTCTCCATCTCTGGTACGGGATCCACTTTTCCCTGTCCGGGTAATTCAAGGTCACGATCTTGCTCATGTTGTAGCCGAGCGTAACCTTTAGCCCCTTGGCGAAGTCAATGAAGAACGCCTTATTTAAGATATCGGTGAGGCACGAAAGCGCCGAACCCTTTTTTTCCTTCATAAATATATCCTCATAAGCCCGGTGACGAGCACCAGTACGAGTGATATCGGTATAAGCACATTCCAGCCTATGGTCATTAGCTGGTCGTAACGGTATCTCGGGAGCGTAAACCGTATTACCATAAAGAAGTATATGAGAACAAATGTCTTCCCTATGAACCAGAAGATCGGCGGTATGCCAATATCGACCGGTCCGTTCCAGCCGCCGAGGAACATGAGTGTTCCAAGTGTGGCTATCGTCACCATCGCCGTATATTCGGCGAGAGCGAAGAGCGAGAATTTCATTGCGCTGTACTCGACGAAGAAGCCGGCCGCGAGCGAACCCTCGTCCTCGGAGAGGTCGAAGGGGATTCTATTTATCTCGGCCATACCGGCTATGAGGAATATAACGAACCAGATCGGCCCTACCGGGAGGTAGAAGATATTCCAGTCGAATAGGTTCCCGGCCTGGCTCTCGACAATTTCAACGAGGCTTAGCGAGTTGCTCATCATTACTACGCCGATAGCCGAGAAGGAGAGCGCCACCTCGTAGCTTATCATCTGAGCGGCGCTCCTAAGGCCTCCGAGCATAGCGTACTTGCTGTTAGAGGCCCAGCCTCCAAGTATTATCCCGTAGATGCCCATACCGCCTCTCGCGAGTATGAAGAGGATGCCGACGTTAAAGTCGGCAACGTAGAAGGTCAGCTCTTTATTAATATACGGTATCGTTACGGACTCGGCGACCGGTATAGCCACGAAGACGCAGAGCGCCGGCACGAGGCTTACGACCGGGGCGAACATAAAGAGGAGCTTATCCGCCTTCGCAGGGACTATATCCTCCTTGAAGATGAGCTTTATGCCGTCTGCGACGGGCTGGAGTATACCGTGCGGACCGACCCTCATGGGCCCGGGCCTCTGCTGTATATGTCCGGCGACCTTCCTCTCGAGCCACGTAAGCGGAATCGGCAGGTTCAGAAGGATGATGGTCACAACGCCAACCTTAACAAGCATTACGATAACTAGGAGTATGGTATCGATATCAGGCCACATCTCTTCGGTAAAACTCCCTAAATTACTATTACAGTTAGTAAAAAACTCTTTATCTACTAGATCTCATTGTGAAGACCGAAGACTTACTTGCTTCGGCAATAACGCCCGTCCGAAATGAGGACTAGCGACGGCGGCCCCACATGTAATTCATCATCTCCGTATAACGCATATTCATGCCCTTGACGATGGCGTGAATGGTGAAGATAATATTCTTGAGCGTCTTGTAGACTATGCGCGGATGCGTATCCACAAGCCCCTCGAACTCCGGCTTCTCCATTACGAAGGTCTCGACATCGCTTATGGCCATAATGGTGGAGGAGTGTGTCCTCTCGTCAAGGAAACTCATCTCACCGAATATGTCGTCGTCCTTCAAGACGGTAAGGGTAAAAAGCTCTCCGTCCGGTCCTACCTTGCAGACCTTGACCTCACCCTTCTTTATAATATAGAGGGATTGACCCTCCTCCGACTCGTTAAAGACGGTCTCTCCATTGGCGAAATCCTTCTTCTTGATAACGGCGGAGAGCACATCAAGCTCGTCATCGGTCATATCGTCGAAAAACTGCAGTCCTCTAAGTTCCTTCGGGTTTACCATCTCTATACCCCCTTACTG
>JAJCZF010000043.1 GCA_029262535.1 Deltaproteobacteria bacterium | reverse complement strand
CCAGAAGCCTTTTCGCCTCGTCCGTATTCAATTCTTTAAGGGGCTTTTGCCTATCTGTGCCAAAACCGCTATAGACCGCGTCGACGTCGGTGAGAATAATTATCCGCTCTGCGCCGACCTCAAGGGCAAGGCGCGCGGTGGTATGATCCTTATCTATTACGGCGTCAATTCCGGAAAGCGCGCCGTCCGGCCCTTCGACAACCGGCACCCCTCCACCCCCTGCGGCGATGACTATCGAACCACTAAGCGCAAGTAGCTTTATTATCTCCGACTCGACGACCCTCACCGGTGCGGGAGACGAAACCACGCGACGAAAGAGACCGGGCGAAAGCTCTTTTATGGCCCAGCCAAACTCGCTCTCTACCTGCCTTGCGCGTTCGGAATTATAATATGGACCGATCGGTTTTGTAGGCCTTTGAAATGCCGGGTCGTCCGGGCGGACCACTACCTGGGTAACAAGTGTTACGGTTGAAAGTGTGGAGCCTATCTTTTTCAGTTCGTTATAGAGTGCCTGCTGAAGGAGGAAGCCGATACCGCCCTCACTGTCGGCGTCGGCCATATATAGAGGCATCTGCGGGATATCTTCACTTGCGCATTCGCTTTGAATAAGTATATTACCGACGACCGGGCCGTTACCGTGGGTGACTATAACGGGGCGCTCCGGGTCCGCAATGGATGCGACAAATCGCATGGCGCAGGCCGCGTTTCGGCGTTCTTCTTCTATCGTACCCTTGTCGCCGCGCCTTAAGATGGCGTTGCCGCCGAGTGATATTATCGTTATCCCGTTCATTTTCTTTGCATCTATGCACGTCTATCTTTTTTTAAAGACTATTCCATTTCGCTCACATACTCTTCGGCCTTAAAGGCGGCGATTGCGCCGTCGCCTACGGCTGTGGCGACCTGCTTGAGTGGAGTGTCTCGCGCGTCTCCGATAGCGTATACTCCGGCTACCGAGCTTTCCATATTCTTATTGACGACGATGAAACCGCTCTGGTCCTTTTCCACATCCACATAACCTGTCGTCGGGTTAACGCCTACGAATACAAAGATGCCCTCAACGGCGTAGTCCTTCTCCTCGCCCGTCTTGAGGTCCTCTACGGTGAGGCCCGTGGCGAATTTATCGCCCTCTATCTTCTTTAAAACATGGCTCCAGAGTACCTCTATATTTTCGGTCGCAAGAACCTTATCCTGCAAGATCTTCTCGGCGCGCAACTGGTCGCGTCTGTGGACGACATATACCTTAGAGGCAAGTTTCGATAGGTAGTGCGCCTCCTTTACAGCCGTATCCCCTCCGCCGATAACAAAGACCTCCTGATTTCTGAAGAACGGGCCGTCGCATGTTGCGCAGTAGGAGACACCCTTTCCGGTAAACTCAACTTCGCCCGGCACGCCGAGCCTGCTCGGGCTCGCGCCCGTGCCTACGATGATGGCCTTTGTCTCTATATCGCCCTCGCTCGTCTTTACGGTCTTGACCTTGCCGGACAGATCGGTGCCAATAACCTCAACGCCTAGCTTTATCTCAAGACCGGTGCTGCGCGCATGCTCCTCGAACTTCGCCATCAGGTCGGGACCGCTTATAGAAGGGAAACCGGGATAGTTTTCAATAACGTCGCTGACGGCGATCTGTCCGCCTAGCGCCAACTTTTCCACAAGCAGCGTCTTAAGCCCTGCCCGCTGAGCGTATATGCCCGCGGTGAGCCCGCCCGGGCCGCCGCCGATAATTACCAGATCGTACATAAAGCTACCTCCAAAAAGTGATATTTTTGTCCTGAGAAGGAATATTATATAACAAATAGATATAAATTAAAGGGTTTTCTTGGGAGAGAAACCATAAGCACTAGCCCCTCCAAAAGGCCGGGACAAAGATTATTATAAGGGCATATATCTCAAGGCGCCCAAGCAACATATTGAGGATGAGAATCCACTTGCTCAGATCGGGGAAGAAGGCAAAATTGCTCATCGGACCGGCCTGGCCAAGGGCGGGGCCGAAATTGGTAATCGTCGAAGCGGCGCTCGATATGGCGGTAACAAGGTCCGCCCCCTGCCATGCAAGAAGGGCCGAAGAAAGCACGAATGCCAGAAGAAAGAGTATGGTAAAACCCATAACGCCCCTTAATACCTCGCGCGGCACGACTCTTCCGCCAAGCTTCAGGGGTATTACGGCATGCGGGTGGATAAGGCGATAAATCTCCTTATAACCCATCTTTATCATCAAAAGTATCCTGATGGCCTTCATAGAACCGGTCGTCGAACCGACGCAGCCCCCCATGAACATCAAGGCCAGCAAGACGGTTTGCCCGAAAGCGGGCCATATGCCAAAATCAACGGTGGAAAAACCTGTGGTCGTAATTACGCTAACGACCTGAAAGGCCGAATCCCTAAAGGATTTAAATATAGAACCGTGACCGTTCAAGGCCAAAGAGATAGCGACAAGCACGACGGCCCCTAATGTAACGAAGAAGTAGAACTTAAACTCCGGGCTCTCCGTAAAGACCTTAAAGCCTTCCTTCACGAAACGGTAGTGCAGGGCAAAGCTCGTCGCGCTGATAAACATAAAGAATATGATCACGGCCTCAATATATACGCTATTATACGCCCCGATACTTGCCGCGCGAGTACTATAACCGGCGGTTGCTACGGTGCTGAACATATGGGTAAGCGCATCGAAAGGCCCCATGCCCAGAAGCAATAGTATCACGGTAAGCGAGACCGATAAGACCAGGTAGACGGCTAGTATGATCCTTACCATCTCCTTGATCCTCGGGGCGAACTTATCGGAGCTTATAACCGAGAACTCGGCCTTATAGAGCTGCATTCCGCCAACACCGAGAAGCGGCAGTATGGCCAGAGAGAGAACGACTATGCCGATCCCTCCGAGCCAGTGTATCATCGAACGCCAAAAAAGCAGGCCGTGCGGAAGCCCTTCGATATCGTTAAGGACCGAGGCCCCGGTCGTGGTAATGCCGGAGACGGCCTCAAAGACGGCATCGACGAAAGACGGGAAGTAACCTGAGATAATAAAGGGTATGGCGCACGAGAGAGAGGCCGTTATCCATGAAAAGGCGACGACAAGAAAGCCCTCCCTGTGGCCTATCTCATACTTGCCGCCCCTGACGGAAAGAAACATGGCCCCGCCGACGACAAGGGCTATAGCGATAGAATATAAGAAGAATAGAGCGTCACCGTCGCCGTATAGCAACGCCACGCCGAGCGGAACCAGCATGGCCGCGGCTACGACGATATTGATCGCTCCGACAATCTTGACTACGGGCCTGATCTTCAAAAGAGTCTTCCTCGAAGAGAGGGGCCGTACGGGCTATATTTTGGATTATTTGGTTCCATATCGTAAATTCGCATTCGCACCGGGCCGTTCTACCGGGCCGCTTTACCGGTTCTCTTTAAAAAAACTCCGGTTTGACCATCAGGGCCTTCTCGACCTTGGGGATGGTCTGCCTTTGAGTAAATATAACAACCTTATCCCCCGGATTTATAACGGTATAACCATCCGGCAGTATAACGTCGTTCTCCCTTATCACGGCCCCGATAAGGGCGCCCTTTGGAAACTTTATCTCACGAAGCGGTTTATTTACTATATCCGACGTCTCCATGGCTATCGTCTCAAGCGCCTCGACGCGCTCTTCAAGCAGCGTTGTAACGGAAAGAACCTTGCCTCTTCTAACAAATTGCAATATACCGCTTACGCTTGATAACCTCGGAGAGACGGCGACATCGATGCCGATGGTCGATACCATGGAGAGGTACTCCGGTTTGCTTATAATAGATATGCAACGCCCGGCCCCAAGACGTTTCGCAACGAGAGAGGAGAGGATATTGGCCTCCTCGTCGCTCGTAGCCGCTATGAAGGTATTGACCCCGGCGATATTTTCTTCTTTTAAGAGGTCCTGGTCGGTGCCGTCGCCCTTGAGCACTATCGTTTTTTTCAGGTGCTCGGCCAGAAAGAGGCAACGATCTTCGTCCTTCTCTATCATCTTCGGCTGGTAACCCGCGGCCTCAAGCATCTCGGCCAGATAAAAACCTATGCCGCCGCCGCCGACGATAAAGACCCTGCCGCCCTTCTGCTCTCCGGAGCCGAAGATATGCAACAACCTGTCGGCCCCGTCAGGTTCGGTAATCCCAAAGAGCAGGTCCCCGGCCTCGAAACGGGTAGAGCCGTGAGGGATAAGGGTTTCCGAACCCCTGTATGCCGCGACGATCAGTATCTTTTCGTTCGGGTGTAGTTCCTTGATCTCCTCCATGGACTTTCCGGCCAGTATGGACTGCGGCGCGAGCTTTGCGCCGACCAGCATTACGCGACCATCGGCGAACTCTTCCACCTCAAGCGCGCCCGGCACCTGTACCGTCTTAAAGATCCTCTCGGCTGCGACCTTCTCCGGGTTTATATTGAGATCGAGACTAAGATAGTCCTTACCAAAGACCTTGGGGTAGTTAATATACTCGCGGTTCCGTATGCGGGCGACCTTCTTCGGAACCCTCGACTGAGTGCCGGCGATAAGGCAGGCGACCATATTAACCTCATCGGAGTCGGTCACGGCGATGACCATATCCACCTTCTCAATACCCGCGTTAATCAATATCTCCGGGCTTGAACCGCTACCCTGGACGATACGCACGTCGAGTGTCTCGCGCACCTCCCTGATCTTGGCCTCGTCCTTCTCGATGAGAGTAATATCATGTCCCTCAATCGAAAGCTTCTTGGCGATGGTGTAACCTACGACACCCGCGCCTATAACTATAACCTTCATAACCGCCCCTTGATACGGGTAAAGATAAGATAAAAGCCTTAAATTCTATAATTAGCCCACATAAGCCGGACTGTCAATACTATTCTCCGCTTGCCAATAGAGTTCGCACAAGGGCGAGATTACGCGGGTCGTCGTCCGGCTTTTTCTTCGGGGTCTCCAAAATGAGCGGCAGTTCTCCTACAACCCGGTGTCTCAAAAAGGGCCCGAAATCACCTATGCAACCCTCGCCTATATGGTCGTGGCGGTCTTTCCTGCTTCCGAGCGCTCCCTTGGAGTCGTTGAGGTGTATTACTTTAAGCCTCGATAGACCTATCTCCTTATCCATCTCTTTAAAGAGCGACGCCACGTCCTCTTCGGTCGCAAGCGGGTAACCGGAGGCGAATGCGTGGCAGGTGTCGAAGCAAAAACCGAGCTTTATCGGCGCATCTCCGACGCCATCTATCACCGCGCCGACCTCTTCAAAACGCGCTCCCGTGGTCTCGCCGGAGCCTGCGGTATTTTCCAATAAAAGTTCGGTCTTTAGTCCGGGATGAGCCGCGGCTATACGGCGTATGGCCGCGGCCACGCGCCCTATGGCAAAATCGGAGCCCGCGCCGCGCGAGCTACCCATATGTACGACCACGTAATCGACGCCGAGCTTTTCCGCCCTGAGCAGTTCTTCCGTTAATAACGTTATTGATTTTTCATAAAGAGCATCTTCGGGGGAAGAGATATTTATGAGATAAGAGGCGTGTATAACAGAGACCGCGACGGCGCTCTCTTTAAGCTCGCTCTTAAAACGCGCAACCTCTTCGTCCGAGATATCCTTCTGTTTCCACCCGCGCGGATTTCCGCCAAAACACTGAAATGTATCACAGCCCAGTTCCGCGGCCCTTGCCGGGCCGTTGCCGATACCGCCGGCTATCGATACATGTACGCCTAAGGGCATTGGTTATCTAAACTTTCTGGCTTCTATGAGACGCCTTGCCGCGGCCCTTACGGCATTTGGCACGGCCCTGCTCTTGGAGATATCCCTTACGTCCTTCTCCCTAAGCGCGTTGACCATCTTTATAGCCGCCGGAAGAGGGGTCTTCGGGTTAAATGTCAAGGCCCGCCTTATCATATAATTCTTGGTCCACTCGTCGTTACGGACCATCTCGCGCAGGATCTCTTCGCTTGCGCTCTTGGAAGCCGCTATGGTCGCAATCTCTTCGTCCGTTATGCGCGGGTTCCTAATGACCGTCCTTGCCACTATCTTGTTCGAAGACTTTATAAGAAGGCCGCGGGCCTCTTTATTGCCCTTAATTGCGAGCTTTACCTTCTCAACAACGGTCATCTGCTGTACGGCCTGGTAGAGATTCAGAGCCTGCGACTCTTCAAGCTCCTCGTCCTCGCCGATAAGGGCTTCAGGCAGCGAATCAAACTCCGCGCCGGCGTCCCCCGGTGGCAAATTAAAGGTACGCTCTGCCTGCTCCGCGATAAGCGGCAGGATATTTGCGTTGGATTTTATAATATTAAGCAGTTCGATATTACCGATAAGTTTTGCGCTATGACTGACAAGCTCCAGCACGCTGTCGGAGCCATCTTTGGCAAGCTCCATCAGGGTTCCGTCATCGGTGCATTCACTAAGGGCCAGCATATTCAGGATTATCTCGCGGGATTTGAAGTTGTCGTATATCTTCCTAATAACCTCAGGGGCAATGCGAACCGAAAGGGCCTCTATCAGCTTTTTTTCAGTAAGTATTCTAAAGCCGCCCTCGGCAGCCTCCCTGATATCTTCTTCGGGGTCGTGCGAAAGGACAAAAAGGGCGGTAACATATTCATCCGAGAGCAGCCCTTCGGCCTTACCGGAGGCGGTATTTAATCTCGTCTCCTTGGGCAGGCTCGGCGAGACAAGGGCGAATAGTTCTTTCTTTATCTTCAAAGTAATCCACTCCGCTAAAGAGAGAGACATCTATATTTTAAAACCGCCGTTTAGCACTACTTATCTACGACACTGGCAGGAAACACTTCAGCGCCTAATAATCTTTCAAGCGCGAAGAAAAAGAAGCTAGACCGTCTGCTAACCGTCGGTACCGGTTGGTCCCTTTTTTGGGGCCTTTGTCTTAAATAACTCCGGCAGGGTACGCCTTATTAAGATGCCGAGAGCCTTGTTGAACGAATTGGACCTCTTCAAAAAAGGCAGAACAGGTTTTTGCCTAACGCCCAATTCAACCAGAAACTCATGCAGGACCTCGCCCTCGGTCTCGTAAACTATGCCCTTGGTAATAGTGCTTACGGCGGCCTTTTTGTTTCCCGCCTTAATATAAACCCTTGCAAGGTTTTCATAGAACTCGCTCTTTTGAAAATCGAGTTTTATGGCCTCGGTACAAAGCTCCATGGCATATTTTATCTCGCCCCTGCCAAGCGCGGCCGATAGGCCGTAATAGGATAGATAAGCGGCATTATTAGAGTCGGAGAGATAGACTTTCTTTAAGGTACGCCTTGCATCCGAGTATTTTTGCTCCGACAGGAGGCGTTTTCCTTTAGTAAAAAGCTCTTTCGGACTCTCGTCGGGTGTAGCCTGATCGCCCCTGCCCCCTTGCCCATCTTTTTTCTTAAAATCTTTCTGCCCGCCTGAGCCCTTCCGAGACCGGGAGTCCCTGGCGGGTCGCTGGCCCTTCGCGCCTTGCTCTTCTCTTTGGGGCCGCGCTCTTCTCGGCCCGCGCGGGGGGTTGGACTCTTGCGAGGCCTTGGTATCTTGCGTATTTTTAGATTCTTTAGTATCCTCGGAAGGGCGTGTTGATTTCGGCCCGCGCTGGTTACGCGGGCGGCGCGGCCTCTTCGTTCCTTGCGCCTGCGCCTCTACCTTCCCATCTTTCGCCTCTTTTGACTCTTGAGAGTCCTTTGGCGTTTTCCTTGGCCCGCGCGGATTACGCGGACGGCGCGAACGCGTGCGCCTCGGCCTGTCGGAGGGTCTATCTCCTCCGGATGACTTTTCTCCGCCGGATGGCTTTTCTCCGGTAGAAGGTTTTTCTCCAGAAGTTTTACTTGTCTTTATAATATCTTGCTTTTCTTCAGTCATTTATTATTTATCTCGTAGACGACCCTAAGGCCCTTTAGCGTCAGAAACTCGTCCACTTCGTCTATCGAGCGGCACTCCGGGGCTATAAGCCCGGCCATTCCACCCGTTGCCACGACCTTTGGTCCTGTCTTTGCCCCAGTCTTTGAATCGGTCTTCGTCTCCTGCTTCATCCTCTCGACTATGCCGTCCACCATGCTTACCGTACCGTAGAATATCCCGGCCTTAAGGCTCTCGGCGGTACTCTTTCCTACTATGGCGCGCGGCCTTGATATGCCGACCCTCGGAAGCTTAGCCGCACTGGTAAAGAGCGCGTCGGTCGATATCGACACACCCGGAGCTATCGCCCCTCCGGCGTATTCGCCCTTTTCGGTGACATAATCAAATGTTACGGCTGTACCAAAATCCACCACTATCACCGGCCCGCCAAGTCGCTCAAAGGCGGCAACGGCATTCACGATCCTGTCTGCCCCGACCTCGCGAGGGTTATCAGTAAGAATCGGCATGCCCGTGCGCGCGCCCGGCCCTACCACGACCGGTTTTAGGCCAAAGGCGGACTTTAAAGAATTTTTAAAGACATGCTCTAAAGACGGCACTACGCACGAAATAATCGCGCCGTCAAACGGGCCGCACGGCGCCGGATCGTTCCGTATCAATTCCTTGAGTATTATAACATATTCATCGGCGGTCGAACGTTTTCTCGTAGCGAGCCGCCAGTGGGTCTTTAGCTCGGCGCCTTCGAAGATGCCGATTACTATATTCGAGTTCCCTATGTCAACGCAGATTAAGCTCACGGCCTATCTATTACCCCTATATTCGTCACCCCTGTAACCAGGTTCGGACAAGACCATATCACCGGAGCTAACGGTATTTACCCGGCCCGAAAGATCTCTGACCAGGAGAGCGCCCTTTGCGTCCACACCAACACATAAACCGCTTATCGTGCCGGAGAGCGTTTTGATAGTTACCTCTTTGCCCTCCGCGGCAAAGTACCTGCGCCAGTCGGCAAGCGACGGCTCAGGGCCCTCTGACATAAAAGAACTATAACGAGAATCGAGACTCTTTAATAAGGTGCGCGTAAAGGCAGCCCTTTCGACGGTCTCTCCCGAGGCCTCGGCCAGGCTCGTTGAGATCGAGCGTAGTTCTTCAGGGGTATCTGCAATCTTCATATTGAGATTTACTCCGATACCGCATACGATATGCTCGATACTCTCCATGTCGGCGCTCATCTCGGTAAGGATACCGGCAACCTTTCGCCCTTTGATGAGCAGATCGTTTGGCCACTTGAGCGTGGGGCGAAGCCCGGTAAACTCTTCAACGGCCTCGGCAACGGCCACACCTAATATCAACGTAAGCACAGGCGCGTCGGCCGGTCCGGTCCGGGGGCGAAGGATCATAGAGAGATAGAGATTCTTACCGGGCGGAGAGTGCCACTCTCTACCGAGCCGTCCCTTGCCAATATCCTGCGAGTCGGCGACTACGACCGTGCCTTCCGGCGCGCCGTCAGCGGCAAGCTTACGGGCCGTTATATTTGTAGAATTCAGTTTATTATAAAAATGAATCTTCCTTCCTATTATATCGGTATCCAAGCCGGCGCCTATCTCTATCTCGTTAAAAGGCGCGGCAGGGCCGTCTTCGTTTAATAGGCTATAACCGCGCGACCTCTCGGCCCTTATCCGGTAACCCTGCTCCTTGAGCGCGCCAATGCGTTTCCAGACGGCGGCGCGGGATATCGAAAGCTCGTCGCCTATGACGCTGCCAGATACAAAACCGCCGCGTGCCGACTTAAGGAGAGTCAGGAGCGCGGCCTCTTTGGATTCGGAGGTTATCATAAAGCTTTCACCAGAAGGCTCAGATCCACGACGCGGGCGGAATGTGTCAGCGCGCCGACCGAGATCGCGTCTACTCCGGTGGCGGCTATATCGCCTATCGTATCGAGTCTTACCCCGCCAGAGGCCTCTGTTATAGCGCGACCGTCTATCAGGGCGACGGCCTTTTTTAACTTATCAATATCCATATTGTCCAAAAGAATCGTATCCGCGCCCGCCCCCGAACCAGAGCCCAGCGCTTCTTTTACTTCTTTGAGAGTACGCGTCTCTATCTCTAAGTCGCCGTCCGGATAGGCTTTACGCGCCTTCTTCAGGGCCGCGCTCACGCCGCCCGCGGCGGCTATATGGTTTTCCTTTATGAGCACCGCGTCGTAGAGGCCGAAGCGGTGATTAACCCCGCCTCCCGAAAGCACGGCGTATCTTTCCAAAAGCCTCAGGCACGGCGTGGTCTTACGCGTATCGAGCACCATCACGCCCGGACCGGCCCGTTTAACATACTGGGCCGTAAGGGTGGCGATACCCGATATCCTCTGAAGGAAGTTTAAAGCGACACGCTCGCCGGTAAGTATGGCGCGAAGGTTGCCTGTTATCTCGGCGATTGGCTCTCCCTTTCGCGCTCGCTTTCCGTCCGGAACGAGCGCGGTATATTTGATCGAGTCGTTAAGCTCTTTAAAGACCCTCTCGGCGATAAATTGTCCGGCTACGACCACCGGCTCTTTTGCTATAATACGGGCCACACCGCGCCTTCGCGCAGGCACGGTGGCAAGGGTCGTAATGTCGCCGTCATGGATATCCTCTTTTAACGCGCCACGCACGGCGACCTCGACAAACTTGCTCAGACCGGGGTCTATTATCAATACGCGTTCTTTTCTTCTATTCGGCATAGTCTTATCCTAAGCGAGGGCCTTGAGCCGTTCTATCTGCTCGTTAAGGGCCGCCTCTTTTTCTCTCAGGCCGACGACACGCGCCCGGTCCTTTGCCACGACTTCGGGCGGGGCCTTTTTGACAAAGTTCTCGTTGGAGAGTTTCTTTTCAACCCCTTCGACCTCTTTAATGATCTTCTCTAATTCTTTGGTGAGCCTTGCAGTCTCGGCTTCTACGTCGATCAGACCCTTTAAGGGTATGAAGATCTTTACCGAACCGGCGATAGCCGAAACGGAATTTTCCGGGGCCTCGCCCTCTCCTTTGACCTCAATAGCATCTACCTTGGTTAGATCCTTTATATAGTCGGCCCCTTCATTAACGGCGTCTCTGAGCGACCTTTCCGTAGAGATACATAATATATCGTCTATTCTCGCCGAGAGAGGCACATTCATCTCACTCCTAAGGTTGCGTATTGACGAGATCACCTCCATCACCGTCTCCATACCGGATTCCATAGCAGGATCGGCCTCTCCTGTATTGGAAGAAACCGGATAGTCCTGAAGCATAATCGAAGCTTCAGTAGCGGGCAGCTTATCCCATATCTCTTCGGTAATAAAGGGCATGAAGGGGTGCAGCATCTTTAGCGTCTCTTTAAGGACATGGAGAAGCATACCGGCCGCGGCCTGCTTCCTCTCCGGGCCGTTATCGCCGTATAGGTCTTTTTTAGATAATTCTACATACCAGTCGCATAGTTCGTGCCAGACGAAACGGTATAAAGAACGCGCCGACGCATCGAAGCGATAGGTGTCGATGCCCTCTCTAACTTCTTTCACACACAAGTTCAAACGCGCTTTTATCCAGAGGTCGGCCATAGACATATCGGCCTCGTCCGGCATGCCCAGCGTGCCGGACTCCGCACCCTCGACATTCATCAGCGTAAAGCGCGCGAGATTCCAGATCTTATTGCAATAGTTTCTATAACCCTCGATACGGTCTTCGGCAAGTTTTATATCCCTGCCCTGAGCGGCAAGCGCGGTAAGGGTAAAGCGAAGCGCGTCGGTGCCGTAGGTATCCATAACGGCCAGCGGGTCTATTACGTTGCCCTTACTCTTGCTCATCTTCTTGCCCTCGATATCGCGGATGAGGGCATGTATATAGACCTCGGAAAAGGGCTCCTTGCCGGTAAGTTTTAACCCCATCATCATCATGCGCGCTACCCAGAAGAAGATAATATCGAAACCGGTCGAAAGCACGGTCGTCGGGTAGAAGCGCGTTAGCTCTTCGGTATTTTCGGGCCAGCCAAGTGTGGAAAAGGGCCAGAGAGCGGAAGAAAACCACGTGTCCAATACGTCAAAGTCCTGCTCTATCGCAGTCGAGCCGCACTGGGCGCAACGGTCCGGATCGTTTATGGCTACGGAGATGTGGTCACAGTCGGTACAGTACCAGGCCGGGATACGGTGGCCCCACCATATCTGGCGCGATATACACCAGTCGCGGATATTATGCATCCAATCAAAATAGGTATTTTCCCAGTTTTTCGGAACGAACTTGGTACGTCCCTCTTCGACACTCTTTATGGCAGGGGCCGCAAGCTCCTTGGCCCTGACAAACCACTGCTTGGAGAGCGTCGGCTCTACAACGGTCCGGCAGCGGTAACATCCGCCGAGCATTATCTTATGGGGTTCTATCTTCTTTAAGAGGCCAAGCTCCTTGAACTTTTCTATCACGGCCTCGCGCGCCTCGAAGCGGTCCATGCCGGATAGAGGCCCGGCATTGTCGTTCATCTTCGCGTCTATATCCATGATTGTAATAAAAGGAAGAGCGTGGCGCGTGGCCATCTCAAAGTCGTTAAAGTCGTGAGAGGGCGTTATCTTGACCGCGCCGGTTCCGAATTCCATATCGACCTCTGGGTCGGCGATGACCGTAATCTCGCGCTCTACGATCGGAAGTTTGATCTTCTTGCCGATAAGATCTTTAAAGCGTTCGTCCTCGGGATTTACCGCTACAGCGGTATCGCCGAGCATCGTCTCGGGGCGTGTCGTTGCGACCGTGACAGAATCGGTTCCATCGCTTAGGGGGTATTCGATATAGTAGAGCTTTCCGTCTGTCTCTTCGGCCTCGACCTCAAGGTCGGAAAGCGCGGTATGGCAACGCGGACACCAATTGATAATATAATCGCCACGGTAGATAAGCCCCTCTCCGTAGAGACGAACAAATACCTCTCTGACGGCCTTTGACAAGCCCTCGTCCATGGTAAAGCGCTGACGAGACCAGTCGCACGAGGCGCCTAGTTTCTTAAGCTGATTTATTATGGCCCCGCCACTCTCGTCCTTCCACTTCCATACGCGTTCGATAAAACCGTCGCGCCCTACGGAATGGCGGTCGGTACCCTCGCCGTGCAGCTGCTTTTCAACGACATTTTGCGTGGCTATGCCGGCGTGGTCGATACCGGGAAGCCATAACACGTTATAACCGGTCATGCGTTTATAACGCGCCAGGATATCTTGAAGCGTATTATTCAAGGCGTGGCCAAGATGTAGCGTTCCCGTAATATTGGGCGGTGGTATGACCATTGAAAATGACGGTTTATCTGTCTCGGTCGAGGCCTCAAAGAGCCCTTCTTCTATCCAGAAAGAGGCCCATTTATCTTCGACATCCGCCGGACTATATACCTTTTCCAGTTCGTTATCGGCCATATTGATTACGTTCATATCCTTCTAAAAAAATAAAGACCAAACGCAAGGCGTTTAGGTCTTATGAAAACGGCCCCCCTTCACCTGAAGAGGGCTACGCGGGGCCTTCTTGGTTAATGGCGCCCCTTATTTATAAAAACTCTTCTTTCCAACTCTCTCTCTCTTTGTTAGTTGACCTAATAGAAAATTCTTTATGTTTTTAAGCAGACAAAGCTTCTGCCAACCCCCGGCGCGGATCAAGAGCCTGCAGATATCTGGAAACTAGCGACGCGAAATAAGAACACACCTGTGTGCTTGTGTGCTATTTGTTGAATGCTTTTTTTAGTTCGGCCTTTACGATATCTTCGGCGACCTTTGCGACCGTCTCGGCGGCCTTTGCGTTTACGGCATCTGTCGCAACCTTTAAGAGCGCGGACTCTACCTTGGTAGATACACCCGGCGCGGCGGCGGCTACGGCCTTCTCGGTCGCAGTTGCCACGGCCTTTGCCACTTCTACGGCAACGGCTGGAGCGGCCTTTTCGGCGACGGCTTTTTCAGCGGCATTTGCAACGGCCTTTTCCACATGAGAATTCACGGCTGCGGTCGCCTTTTCATTAACGGTCTTCTCGGCGACCTTAGAGACGACCTCGTCTACCTTGCCCTTCATGACTTCCTGGGCGGCAGAAACCAGAGAGGCCGCGCCGTTCTCTTTTATAAGTGAATCAGAGGCCTTCTTCAAGGCCTCGGTAACGCCTTCTTTAACAGCTCCATTGGCGGCAAGTTCAAGGGCCGCCGGGGCGGCTCCCTTAACGGTCTCTTCGGTGATCTTCTTTATCGTATCTATAGCAACGGACTCGACAACCGCCTTTGCCGCCTTTTCCACCACGGCGGCGGCCTCTTTGGCGACGACCTCTTCGGCGACCTTGCCGACGACGTAAGAGGCGATCTTATTAACGACCTCTCCGGCGGAGCTCTTTACAGCCTCTTCGACCTTCTCTTCAAGCGCCTTGTCCACGGCAACCTTAACGGCCTCTTCGCATTTGCTGTCGAGAATATCCCCTGCCGCGTCCTTAACGGCCTCTTCAACCTTGCGCTCTATAACTTCACCGACGGCGGCCTTAACGGCCTCGTCGATCCTGCTCTCCAGTATTTTATCTAAGGCCGCGGAGATAGCCGCGTCACACTTTCCGGCCACAAGCTCCGAAGCCGCCGACTCTATAATAGGACCGGCCTTTTCATTTACAATAGCCTTAACGGTACTTTCGACCTGGGCCGTTATCTCTTCTTTGGAAAGTACAGGCGCGGACGGCTGGACCGGCGCGGAGGTCTTAGCGACAGGAGCAGGTACGGGCGTCGGCTCCGGCTTCACCTTTTCCATCTCACCGGAATTACCCTCAAGCCCATCCGCCTTGTCAAAAGCGGCCTCGGCAGCGCCACCGTTAAAGACCATATCCGAGAGAAGCTCGTCTCCGGAGTCAGGACCGCCGGAGAGCCCGCCAAGCGTATTCCCGCTCGGTATTCCTTCTTTCACGGCGGCCTCTTCGCTATGCCCAAGCTCTACCGGCGGCTTGGGAGGGGGCGGAATACGACCGGAGGCCTTGTCCTGCACGGCCTTTAATAGAAGTTGCGATATCTTGGAGTGAAGGTCTTTAGAGTTGATAGGCTTATGGGTATAATCATTTACCATTACCCTGTCGGCCTCTCCCCTGTCAAGGGTCTGGTCGGTGCCAACCAGGAGCACCACGGGTGTCAGGGCAAGGGCCGGGTCGCTCTTGATATATTCGCAAAAAGAATAACCGCCCTCTTCGGGTAGGGCCACATCGGCCAAAATCAGAGCGGGTTTTTGTTCACCTATGATCTTTTTCCCCGATTCCGCATCCTCCGCCACCAGCAGTTCATACTCTCCGCCTGCAAAAGCCTTGCCGATAACCTTCTGTGCGGCAGGACTGGCATCCGCTAAAAGCACCCTGATTCCTGACATAAATGACCCCCTTTATTACCCGCTCTATTTACTTCGGGCATCTTTAAAAAGTACCATTTTACGCCAAGATAAGTCAAGCTGGTTTTCTTTTTCCGCCTCCTCCGGCGAGGCCCGTCTTTACCCGCTTTAATAGCCAAAAACGGAGAAGCGGCCACAAGACGAAGCGCCACGGGAAAAAAGAGTTGACAGCTTCATATTTGCGTGCTAAATTTATTTCACCTGTCATACAGAGTGACCGAAAAATATCCCAATAATAAATCAGCCCAATACGGAAAAGTTCATTTAAGCAGTCAGGCCCGAAAAATATATCCGAATACAATTAAATCCATTTTAAGGATACCATCGATAGGGTTTATTATCTCAATGCCCCCTATCCTTCAAAACAACAACACCCAAAAAAGACCCCACCATAACAAATCCCACAGGAGCATCGAATGAATCTCAAGGAACTCAAAGAGAAAAAGATTAACGACCTTACCAATATCGCAAAGGACTACAAGATAGAAGGAGCCTCGGGCATGCGAAAGCAGGACCTGATATTCGCCCTCTTGCAGGCCCAGAGCGAACAGAACGGCCTTATATACGGCGAGGGCGTCTTAGAGACCCTGCCCGACGGATTCGGCTTCCTTCGCGCCCCGGACTATAACTACCTGCCCGGACCGGACGACATATATGTATCACCCTCTCAGATAAGAAGGTTCAATCTCAGAAAGGGCGACAATGTCGCAGGGCAGATAAGACCGCCGAAAGAGGGTGAAAGATACTTCGCACTGCTCAAGGTCGAAAAGATCAACTACGAAGAGCCAGAAGTCTCAAGGGACAAGATACTCTTTGACAACCTTACGCCTCTCTACCCCGAAGAGAGGCTGAACCTCGAAATAGAACCCAACGGCAACCTTTCGATGAGGATCATGGACCTCTTCACTCCCGTCGGGAAGGGACAACGCGGGCTTATAGTATCCCCTCCGAGGGCCGGTAAGACCGTAATACTCCAGACACTGGCAAACTCCATCACAACGAACCACCCCGAGGTAGTTCTGCTCGTGCTTCTAATAGACGAAAGGCCCGAAGAGGTCACCGACATGCAGCGCTCGGTAAAGGGCGAGGTCATAAGCTCTACCTTCGACGAACCGGCGCAACGCCACGTACAGGTCGCCGAGATGGTCATTGAAAAGGCCAAGAGGCTTGTCGAGCATAAAAAAGATGTCGTAATTCTACTCGACAGCATAACGAGGCTTGCACGCGCATATAATACCGTCGTACCGCCGTCGGGCAAGGTCCTCTCCGGTGGTGTCGATTCCGCGGCCCTGCACAAGCCGAAGAGATTCTTCGGAGCGGCAAGAAATATCGAAGAGGGCGGAAGCCTTACCATAATGGCGACGGCCCTTGTAGAGACCGGCTCGCGCATGGATGAGGTCATCTTCGAAGAGTTCAAGGGTACGGGTAATATGGAAATAGTACTCGACAGAAAGCTCTCGGACAGGAGAGTCTTCCCGGCCATAGATATCAACCGCTCCGGCACGAGAAAAGAAGATCTCTTGCTCAGCAAAGACGCTCTCAACAGGATATGGATACTCAGGAAGGTCCTGCAGCCGCTAAACCCGATAGAGTCGATGGAGTTCCTGCTCACCAAGATAAAAAATACCGAGTCCAACCAGCAGTTCCTCGACTCGATGAGCAAATAAAGGGACCGGGAGAGCAGCAGACCCAAACCGTTTTCTTAAGTATCGCGGGACGGCACAGAGGCCGCACTGCACAGTACAAAGGACTCTACAGTAAAAACTTCTTGTAATCCCTCTTTGGGATTGTTAATATAACTGGATTAAATTTTTAAGGAGCTAGAAGTAGTATGAAAGAAGGAATTCACCCAAAGTACGAAGAGGCTCAGGCACACTGCTCTTGCGGCGTAAATGTAGTCACTCGTTCGACCAAAGAAAAGATATCCGTAGAAATATGCTCGAGCTGCCACCCGTTCTACACCGGCAAGCAGAGGTTAGTCGATACGGCAGGCAGGATCGAAAAGTTCAGGCGTAAGTACGGTATCAAAGAAAAGTAATACGGGCCCGTGCCTTGAAAGTCAGACTGTTAACTCACACCCCCGAGCCTGAGAAGACCGTCGTTGTGGCGGCCAAGCTCTGCTATTCGCCGAGTTCCGTAGACGAACTCGACGAAAAGGTCAAAGGAATATCCTACGCAAAATTTCTTGGTAAGGTCGTCGGCATGGGCCATCACTCGGTCCTTGAACACGCGAGCTTTACCTTCGGCATAGACGGCATTTCGCGCTCCACCTCCCATCAGCTGGTGCGCCACCGTATAGCCTCGTACTCGCAACAGAGTCAGCGTTACGTCAAAAACGATAAAAATAACGAATACATAACACCGGAATCCATCTCAAAAAACCCCGAGTTCGCCAAGAGGTTCGAGAGTGCGGTCGCAGATATCTACGCGCTCTACGGCGAGATGACCGAGGCCGGAATCCCTGCCGAAGACGCACGTTTCATATTACCCAACGCCTCATGCACAAAGATAATCGTCACAATGAACGCTCGCTCGCTACTGCACTTTTTCACCCTTCGCGGCTGTGAGCGCGCCCAGTGGGAGATACGCGCTATGGCTATAGAGATGATCGGGCTCGCCAAAGAGGTCGCTCCCATTATCTTTGCCGACGCGGGTCCGGCCTGCGTCAGAGGCGCCTGTTCCGAGGGCGCAATGACTTGCGGCCACCCCAAAGAGATTCGCGAAAAGTTCAAAAACCTTTAGACAATTTTTGGAGACTTCTGCGCCTTGCCGATTGGCGGGGCGAAAGGAGGACTATAAAAAAATGCTGCTTCACAGATTAAAAGATGTTGAAAAGAGATATAACGAACTTTCGGAACTGCTTAGCCTTCCCGAAACGATCTCGGACAGGAACCTCTACGAACAGTACTCACGCGAGCACTCCTCTCTATCTCCCATCGTCGAGGCCTATCTCGAACTTAAAAAGGTAGACGAAGAGCTGCGAGACGCTAAAGAGTTTTTAGATGACAAAGATGAAGAGCTCCGTCAAATGGCCAAGGACGATATTCCCGGCTTGCAGAAGAGGCACGAAGAACTTACCGCGGATATACGCATAATGCTGCTTCCGAAAGACCCGAACGACGAAAAATCGGTTCTTATAGAGATTCGCGCCGGGGTTGGCGGCGACGAATCCACGCTCTTTTGCGCCGAACTCTTCAGGATGTACTCAAAGTACGCCGAGACAATGGGCTGGAAGATCGATGTGATGAGTTCCAGCCCCACCGGCCTTAACGGCTTTAAAGAGGTCATCGCAATGATCGAAGGGCGCGGCGCATTCTCGCGTTTTAAGTTCGAAAGCGGCGTGCACCGGGTCCAGCGCGTGCCGGAGACCGAGACCTCGGGGCGCAGGCACACCTCGACCGTCACCGTTGTTGTCATGCCGGAGGCCGACGAGGTCGAGCTTGAAACCAAGCCGGACGATTTTCGCGTTGATACCTTCCGCGCGGGCGGGCACGGCGGCCAATCGGTCAACAAACTCGAAACAGCCGTGCGCATAACGCACCTGCCGACAGGCATCGCCGTCTCGTGCCAGGACGAAAAGAGCCAGCACAAAAACCGCCTGAAGGCCATGAAGGTACTTTTATCAAGGATGCTCGACCTTGAGATACAAAAACAACAAAAAGAGATAGCCGCGGAAAGAAAGAGCCACGTAGGATCTGGCGACAGGAGCGAGAAGATACGCACCTATAACTTTCCGCAAAACAGGGTCACGGACCACAGGATAGGCCTTACCCTCCATAAACTCTCCGAGATCATGGAAGGCGACCTCAAGGAACTGACCGATAATATAATCGCCTACTATCAGACAGAGGCCCTCAAGAGCTCTACCGATTCGAGCGCGGCAAATGGATAAGTTTGTTATAGAATGCGGCGCGAGGCTCGTCGGAGAGGTCCAGACCGGAGGCGCAAAGAACGCCGTCCTGCCGCTTATGGCCGCAGGCCTGCTCGTGGACGACTGGCTCACGCTCACCAATGTGCCAAGACTCAAGGATATCGATACGCTCTGCGGCCTCATGCGTTTTATGGGCGCCGAGATAGACGGCGACCCTGCGACCGGAACGCTGAAGGTCCGGGCCTCGAAGATCACGAAACCGGAGGCCCCCTATGACCTGGTAAAGACGATGCGCGCCTCTATACTTGTGCTCGGCCCGCTAGTGGCCCGCTGCAAAGAGGCTCGTGTCTCGCTACCCGGCGGCTGCGCCATCGGAGCGCGTCCCATTAATTTGCATCTCGCCGGACTTGAAAAGATGGGAGCCACAATAGAGATAGAGCACGGTTATATCCATATCCGCGCCGAGAAACTTATAGGCGCAAAGATATATCTCGACGCCCCGACCGTGACCGGCACTGAAAATCTTATGCTCGCCGCCGTGCTCGCCGACGGCCAGACTGTCATTGAGAATGCCGCCATGGAGCCCGAAGTCGTATGCCTTGCCGACGCGCTAAACAAGATGGGCGCTCGCATTACCGGAGCGGGGACCGACATAATAAAGATAGAGGGTGTAACAAAGCTCAAGCCCGTTGAGGTAGAAGTAATACCCGACAGGATAGAGGCCGGAACATTTATGATAGGGGCGGCCATGACGCGCGGCAACGTGCTTATAAAGGACTGTCCCATAAATTATCTCGAAACACTGGCCGTTAAACTAAAAGAGACCGGCACGACCATAACCGAAGAAGAAGGCGGCGTGCGCGTCATAGGAGACTGGCCTATCAGGAGCGTCGATTTCAGGACGCAACCCTACCCGGCCTTTCCTACAGATATGCAGGCCCAGATGATGGCGATGATGACCATCTCCGGCGGCCTTAGCGTTATCTCCGAAACGGTCTTTGAGAACCGCTTTATGCACGTAAGCGAGCTAAAACGTATGGGAGCAGATATAAAGATAGACGGCAGGGTTGCGATAGTTACCGGTGTCGAAAGGCTCTCGGGAGCGCCGCTCATGGCGACCGACCTGCGCGCAAGCGCGTCGCTCATACTCGCAGGGCTCGTTGCGGAAGGCACGACAGAGGTATCGCGCATATACCACCTCGACAGGGGTTATGAAAATATCGAAAAGAAGCTTGGCGGACTTGGGGCGAATATAACCAGAGTTAAAGACGAGGCAAAAAAGAAATGACTGAACAGATTACCATAGCGTTGCCCAAAGGGCGGATACTGAAAGAAGCGGTAAAGCTCTTCAAAAAAGCCGGCATAGATATATCAATCGCCTTGAGCGAAGACCGCTCGCTCATATACGATAACCCCGAAGAGAACCTGAAACTCATGATAGTGCGCTCTCAGGACGTTCCGACATACGTTGAGTACGGCGCGGCCGACATGGGCATAGCCGGCAAGGACGTCTTGATGGAACAATCGCTAGACCTCTACGAACCGCTCGACCTGGGAATAGGCTACTGCCGCATGGTCGTTGCCGAACCGGCAAATCAAAAAGAGTACGACGACCTCGACAGCCGCACCCAGATACGCGTCGCCACCAAATACCCAAAGATCACTCTCGACCACTTTCAGAGAAAAGGCATACAGGCCGAGATCATAAAGCTCTACGGTTCGATAGAGATAGCGCCGATTCTCGGCCTCTCGGACCGCGTCGTAGATCTCGTCGAAACAGGCGACACGCTACGCGAAAACGGCCTCGTCGAGGTCGAAGATATCTTGGAAGTAACCTCGCGCCTCATCTGCAACCGCGCAAGCCTAAAGACCAAACCGAAGAGGGTCAAAGAGATCGTCGAACGGCTCTCGGGGGTGGTGAGGTAGGTAAAACCACAAACTCGTTTTTTTTATAGACAAAAAAAGCCCCCTCAATATTTCGAAGATATACTGAGAGGGCTTTTCACATCGACAGTGCAACTTAATAAGAATCTTAACGCTTAGCTTTTGATTAACTTCGTGCCTTCACCTGTCCCTTCACCACACTAGCCGCCTTTTCTATTGTGCGGCCTCCAAAGTAGAATACTATTACGGTCTGCATGATATCTTTGTGTATCTCATTAAGGGCTATATTGGGGAAACCCATATAAGGGGCCAGCACGGTCCAGGCGAAGAGCGCGAGTATGAGAAAGGACCACACGGGGCGGTGAGTTACGGTAAGTACGCGCGTCCAGCCGGGTGCGCCTTCGCTCTCCTTCATTGCCAGAGAACGCGCGCCCTGAACATCGGCTATGGCCGTCTTGTACTCCTCGGTGGCCAGGCGGCGGGCCTCTAGCTTGAACTCGGCCTTCTCAACCTCGCTCATGGTGGCGGGCAGGTAATGTTCCGTAAGTTTATCGACTACCTTTCCGACTGTATTTGCAATTAGATCTCCTGCTATCGGTATCATAAGAACACCTTTCGGATTATAATAAAAAAGCCCTCTCCCCGAAACGGGGAGAGGGCTTTACGTAATTAATGCAACCCTAATCTATCTTGCGTCAATTCATATACTCAAAGTGGCCTGCGTCCCAGCCGACCTTTATATCGTACTCTTCGGGGTCCAGACCGAATCGGCCACCCCAGCGGCCGCCGATTGCCTCCCACTTTTCACCGAGCTTGCGGTAGCTTTCCCTGTCGCGCACATATTTGCCATCGATAAAAAGGTTAAAGTCCACGGCGAGGCGATCCTGATGTTTCGAACGTTTTACCCGGCTACGACCGCTCTTAATGTGCATGGCCTGCTGCTCTTCGCTCCTAAAGGCCTCGCCCAGGGTAAGTTCCATATCACGCGCGTAAGCAAAAAGAGTCAGCTCCGCTACCATGAGAGTAAGTCTTCTCTGTTTTTCTGAAAGCTTCATATATTTTCCTTTTCCTCTCTTGCCCATACGACATAGCCGTATATAGAAAGGCCGGTCAGCACGACAAAGAGAAGTACCTGCGCATAGAGGCCGGCACTGAAATCGATAACGATCCAGCCGACATTCGCTATGCCGAAGAAGTAAAAGCAGCGCTTATCCTTTCGGATATTAAGCACCACTCCAACGAGGCTAAGTAGCGCCATTACCCAGGTTGCGGCGGAAAATAGGTCCATAGTAAGTAGAAAGATTTATCCAAAGATTATTTGAACGACATATGTCCAACCGTATAGAGATAGATATCTTTGATAGCATAGAGCGCCATGGCGCCAAAGATGAATAAGAATACCTTTACGGCATACCTGCGAGTCTTGAGGAGTTCGCGCACGGCTTCCAGCTCCTCGTTATTAAGCGAGCAACAGCCCTCGTGGCGTTCTTCCATCTTTTCCGCCAAGAGCCCGGCAAGCTCTTCTATCTCTTCAAAATTCATCTTAAAACCTTTCAAGTGTATAACTCTGGCCTGGATTTCGCAACCTTCTTTTCCGCTCTACTTAAACGATTCCGGTCCTTTCTTAGAAAAGACTCTTTTCAAGTTTTCTTTGAAGCTTTAGAACCAACACAGTGTCCGGCGCGGACTTGGCAAGCTCGGCATCAAGCCTATCCTCGACAGCCCTGCGCATTTCCGTACCGGTCACTACCGTATGATCCACCCTGACCCCGCCACCTTGATTCTTTCGCCACTTATCTCTATCTGTACGATCCGGTAGGATAGTCGGGTCAAGGTCATCATATGGAAGCCCCTCAAGCTCAGTCCCTTGCACGGAGCTTAAATAGACGCGCTCCAGGAACTCGCCTTGCGTCTCGTCTTCTCTCTTCGCCGCGGGTACGCAATGGATTACCGATACCGTATCATCCGGTTTATAGATAACTCGACATTTCATATTATTGGTCTCCTATAGCCATTAGACATATTAAGGGTGAATCCTCATTACCACCGGCCAGGTTGGTCGTCACTACAGGCGTGCTTCCAACGGAGAGATTCGACGTACCCGACTTTACGCCGATAACCGCTAGCACTCCGTTATTACTACCTGTATTTTGCCGTTGGGCGGAGGCGTTCACGCAGTAATTGGAATCTATAAAATCGGTATCCCAATTGATTGTGTAACTGCCCACCCCGTTATCGACTATCCCGGCGACATTAAAACTGTCTCGTATGCTGATAGTGCCAACACCATTAAAGTTTATCCAGCCCTTTACAACCCCCTCGCTCGTTGCCCCTACAATTCTGCTGTCAAGGTCGTCCAGGTTGGTCCTGATCAAGTCCATCAAGGTTTCGTTGATCGGCGAGTCCGCGTCCACCTGCCCTTGCGTTAAAGATAAAAATGCCATCTTACCTCCTTCTTTACCATACGATAAAGCCCGGATCGTTGCCTGTTCCGAGCTGATTGTTAGTGTCGCCCACAAAGGCATATTTCTTTTCATCCGCATTTGCGGCGTCCCAGTCGTTCGTATTTGCCACAGGCGCTATATAACCATAATTATTTGTATATATCTTCGTCTCGGCCCCCTCTATCTTTGCCCGGCCAGTAAGATAATCAGGCCTTAAGAAGGTCAGCATTACCCGCTCTTTCACCCACGTCGAGTCGCCGAACTCAAAGGCCTCGTCCGTCGTAAGGTCCACAAGGTCGGTTATCTTCCTAAAGACCGAACCCTCGGCAAGGTGATTAATATCGACCTCAAAAGAGATAGATGAAACCGGATTCTTAAAACGCCTCAAGAGTTGACCCGCCAGCACCCTTGCATAGAGATCTCCGCTTAGATGGGATATCGTTATTTCATCGGCCTGCGCTACACTTGGAATATTGGCGGTATCGACAATAATCCTGATATACTTAATCTTATCGAGCCCGAAGACCTGATACTTTTTTGTCTCTGTTATCGTTACCGCCTCTCCGTAACCGCTGCCGTCCGATGCGCGCCATTGAATAGTGCCGTCGGCGTTATAGCGCAGATAACCCTTGCCCACAGGGTTTGAAGAGTCAAGATGATATATGGTTACACCCGTAATATTCGTAGGCTGGGTATAGGTGCGCGTTCTTATCCATTTGCTTTTTACAACCTTTGTCTTTACCTCGTTCCACTGCGTCTCGTCCTGAGAGTCCGCCGCGACCGATATCAACGCACTTCCGAAGTTCTCGTCGCCACCGGAGCCCGACTCGTCGTAATCGTAGTAGATCACTATCCTGTTATAAAAGGCGTCCGCATAACCGCTTTTACATGAAAGCGAACCGTGAAGGATATGATTCGTATCGTTCCACTGCGAAATCGTTTCATCTAAAAACGGCGGTGCGAAGGCCTGAAAGTTAACTCTGTTGCCGTCATGATAAAGAAAGGCATTGGTCTCAACCTGTAACTCGCCAAGATATTTATTGACCTCTTCCGGTTTTGTAATAACCCTGTCAAAGGTCCAGTTATTGAACCACCTATCCTTCTCTATATAAAAACTTCTCTCATCCACATTCAGGTCGAATGCGATAACCGACGGCCCGATTCTGGCTACCGCCGTATCAAAGTAAAGAGCGCCGGCAGCTTCGGTCATAAGCGAAAAGTCAAGCTTTGTTGAGCTACCGCTTATAGTGCGCGTAACGGTCAGAAACTCCCATTCGCCTCCGCCAGTATGGTAAGACGAATCGGTTGTTGCCACGCCGTCATCTATGCGGAGCCTCGCCTGGGTAGCGACCGATGACTTTACCCAGCACCCGAAACTTACCTGCTTGTTTTTATAAAGCGAATAGGCCGTTACGCTATGCGTAAGCATGGCCGTAGCCGAACCGTAGGTGAGCTTTGCGCTATATATGCCGGTCTGAAAGTTAATCTGCTCACGCGCGATAACCGCTCCCGCTCCGGATAACGCCCAGTCGTCCGGAGCGCTGCCTGTGCCTGCGCTCCATACCTCGAAATCGCCATTTGAGAGTATGCCTGCAAGGCTCAATTTTTTTATGACGATATCCTTTATAATGTCTACCGGGTTGGTATTTCTATAATCTATATATTGCGTCTTGGTAGAGTTCTCTTCGGGTAGCTTCTTCTTGGCGCTCATTAGATCGTCAGATATAGTGAGCGTTAACTCGTCTCCGTTACGGCTCCAATCGCTAATCACTCCGGTAAATGTCACGGCATAGTCCGAATACTGGAAGCCTTGGGCAACATATCCGTCCTTGCGTATTACGCGACGATTTTTCAGGTATTCGTCCCGCACGAGCCCTTTAAAGTTATCACGCCCAACCAGCGTAACGCTGATACTGCCTCGCGTTGAAATGCCCTTTTTCGTATCGAGCTTATTTTGAAGCGTTGAGACCGATCGAAGCACCGGCGTCACATCCGAAAAACCGCCGCTATGAAGACCGTACTTTTTCGTTCCGCTATCAAGTTCTATCTCTATGACCGTATTCGGCTTATTTGAGTTCTTGCCAAGCTCATTTAGAAAATTAGAAGAGAGATTCGTTGACATCTAGGCACCTTCTTTCCGGCCCCTTAGGCTGACACTTATATTCCTAAGTGCGCCGCCATTTGTGAGGGGGTTAAAAAAGTTCGTATTGGGCCTCATCAACCATACCTCCGACGGATTATTGGCCGTATCCCATGCCAGAAAAAAATTATTCAACCCCGACCCTTCCCACCATGACCTAACCTTTGCGTAGAGCGCCTGATCGGCCTGGGAAAAGCTAAGCGTAAGCTCCCTCTCTGAATAACTGCTATGAATTCCTGTTACAAAGCCGCCCTGGCTTAGATTTACTTTCGCCCGAACAAACTCGGCATGAGGATCAAAAGAGGCCGTGGCGTAGTCTAACTCGGTCTTTTCACCCCATATGCAAATCGACAGATTCGGCGCTCCGCTGAGCGTTCCGGTTATCTTTAGCCGCCAGTATCTTTTGGCTCCAGGCGCGGTGAATTCCTTTAGATATACAGTATCAGCCGCCACCGCCTCGGCTGTGAATGCGTCGATCTCTTCTCCCGCCCATGCGCCGGTCGCGCTATATTGAAGCGTTATCGTTGCGCCTGCGGTACTTAGATTATGGCCGATTATAGCTAAAAAATCCGCGTCCCTTGTATTTCCCGCACCGGCGTCGCAGGTAATATATATCGGTGTAGTCGCGCTACTTGCCTGCCAGCTATTGGTCTCCAGCATATTGTGGATATAACCCACATCATAGTCGCCGGACGTATCGGTATTCGTCGCTGTGAGCGTCGAGCCGCTGGAGCCCAGCATCGTATCCCAGAAAAATTTTATCTTTGCCCAGTCTGCCATCTATCGCTCCTTTATTACTTTTATTTAGAACCTTACGAACGCGCTTCGCATCCCAATAAAAAAGGCCCTCTATCTAAAGGGCCTTTACGGTCGGTGAATTGCCGATGATTTATGTGCATGTAGCGCACTTATATCTTCTTATTTCTATTTAATGTGCCTTTCACGCACTTTATAGTCAAATTAAAAGGCTCAGGCGGAAGATTGCCGGGCCTTGTTTACTTGCTATTTTCCATAATAGTCTTTACTGCGCCACTTCGTTTATTCTTACCAGTTTGCCGTTATTTAGTTCGTATACGGTATTGGAGTAGGTCCATCTCTCGTAGACTCCCGCCGAGGTTGTGGTGCGAGTTGCGCTGTCGGCCTTGTAGATCGACAGGAGCATCTGCTCGCTCGTCATGCCTATCCAGACCATATGCTCTCTCATGCGCCTCTTCTCTTCTTCGGACCACGGGCCGGCCTCTATCGCCGCCTGGCGCTTCTCTTCGAGATCCTTTGCATTGGCCTTTTGTCGCTCGTAGATCTCACGGTCTTTGCGCCGGGCCTCGGCGTATTTTACTCTTAACTGAGCAGCGTATTCCTTAGCTGTAAAGCCGTCCATAATGGTATATTCTTCTGGAGTTAGCCCGACGGCAAGCTCCGGAAAGAAATAAAGCCCATTCAGATAGGCCTCCTTGCCCGTCTCAAAAAGAACCTTCATCCAGCGAACCTTGAAGAAGACAGGATTGTCCATAGCGGCAGCCATCTCCCAACCACAATTAATCAGAGATACCCCCTTTTCACATACCGCGTCCACTACTTCAAACGAAAGTGCCTCATCCAGGTAGTAACCCTCGGCTTTCGCACTAGGTTCACTAGAAAAAACCACTTCATCAGGCACAATAACAACATAGCTTTCGCCGATACGTATATCCTTCATCTTACCGGCACACGAAGCGAGTAATAGGACTGTAAAAATCAAGAGGACAACTTTCTTCACGGCTGACTCCTTTTTAGGTTATCTTTAAAAAATTATAACACAAAGCAAGTCGGACACAAGGAGTTTATCTTATTACATCACGAGACCGTCTTTACGCTCAGGTTGATATTACGGTTCTCAACGGCGTCGTTAATGGCCGGTATGATCTCGGCCTCGGCTATCTCGGCCCAGTTCTGCTGGCTGAGCGGGTTGTGTATGACTACCGTCACATTCTGTGTAGGTCTCGCATCCTCCAGCCTCACCGGAGGGGGACCGGCATTTGTCGAACCGCCTTTATAGGCCGGGTTTGCCTTGCCCTTTGCATTTACCGTGGCTGTGGCCTGACCGGGCTGGGTCCTGGCAATGGCTGAGACGCGCGCCATGCCAGCTACAACGGCCGCGGCTGCCGCGGCTATACCAAGGACAGGGTTTATCTTCGCCATGGCCGCATAGGCGCCCTGAGCGGCCCTGTAGGTCTGTATAACCGTCTCGGCTATGGCGAATGCCTTCATTGCATTGAACATAGCCTTGCTCTTTGCCCCGGTCTGGGTATAGAGGTTCTGCATGATATTGGCCATTGCGCCGGCGCCCTTACCCGCAAGGTTGACCCTACTATCCCACATCGCTTTATCGGCGGCTATCTGCTTTTCGTTATTATCCTTTCCAAGGTCAGTTTGCTTCTTACCCCCTTGCTTTATTACATCATTTAGTTTTCCTGCTTCCGTATTGCCTTGCCCTGGTTGAGCAAGAACCCCTTCGAGCCCAGCGACTTGTCCGCTTGCTACCGTGCTGCCAAGAAGAGAGGCCCCCTTATTGCAGCAATAGGAACCGTCCACAACTTTGCCTTTTGCTACCTCCGCCACTTTTGACGCGGTCCCGGCCTTCTTTTCTTCATTCTTTACCTCTTCCGTCTTCTTTTTTAAGGCTTTCTCCAGGTCGGCGGCAATCTTTACAATTCCTGTCTTTTTGTTATTAAGGAACTCATCGACCGGTTTGGAGTAGCCCTTGTACGGACCCTTTCCGTCCTTGCCGAAGGGCTCTTTAGTGGCCTTGAAGAGCGTCGATATTGAATCGGATATAGCGCTTGCGGCATCAAGCGTCGCGCCGTACTTTTTTAATTTCCTGTCGTACCACTTTTCCTGCTTCTCCAGCGTTGTGCTTATATTTTCAATAGTCGCATTCATCCCCATGAGGCTATAGTTAGCTACACTGAATTTTTCAGCCATTGCGTTGATCGCAGCATTTAACTCTTTTGTTTTATCATTTTCCGTTGCCATCTTCCCTGTCACACCTCGCTATGTTGCATTAGTTACTTTGTATCGCTCTATTCTGCCATATAATGTGCTTATAGCGCACTCCAAACTATCATCGCAAGCTTTTATGTGCTCCTGGCGCACATTAATTGCAATTTAAAAGCCCAACCGATCAGGCCGGGCTCATGCTCACTTCTATTTCCTTCTGCTCACCCCGGCGGCCTCGACCACCTTATAGCGATAACGACACCGTCCTTTAGTTCGTATATCACGCCATCGTATATCCAGAGTTCAAAGGAGCCCTCACGGGTATCGGTGCGCGTAACCCCTCCAGGAGGCGGATACTGAGAGAAAGTTAACTGTTCACTTGTCATGCCTACCCAGACCTTAAAGTCCCTGACCTTCTGCTTCTCGTTCTCGGACCAACCGGACTGCTCTATCCCCTTTAACCTTAACTCCCCAAGCCTTGCAAGGTCCGCATCCAGCTGCCTGTCCTTCGCCCTTATATGAGAGGAATACTCCTTAGCAGTATAACCGTCCACAAGACTATATTCTTCCGGCATTATTCCGTTAATAATTTTCGGGAAAAAGTAGAGGCCGTTAATATAACCCTCCCCACCCGTTTCAAATCTAACCTTCATCCAGCGCACCTTGAAGAACTCGGGGTTATCCATGGCCGTGGCCATGTCCCAACCGCACATAATTAGAGATACGCCGTCTGTGCATACTGCGTCTACTACCTCAAAGGCCTCGGCTTCGTCGAGATAAAATGTCTCTGCGTCAGGATGTGGTTCGCTATAAATAAGAATTGTTTTCGGCCTATAAATCGTGTAACTTTTGCCGATGCGAATATCTTTCATGCTGCCGGTGCACGAGGCAAAAAGAAGGACGGCTAATATAAGTAGTAAGGTTCTCTTCATAATAGACCCCTTATTATAAATAATTTAACAAATTATATCATAAATCAACATAGAAGCAAAGAGATTACCTTACCATGTCATCATATCGCTTTCATACTCAGGTATATATTACGGGTCCCATCCTGTCATTGACTTTCTTAAGGCTCGCACTCAATTTTCCCGTGTTTTTGGCCGCGTCGCCCATCTCTTTACTTAGTTTAGCTTCTGCCCCGGACCCGTCTTTAATAGTAACGCTTATTTCGCCTTTTTTCCATCTTTCAAATACTCCCTATATCGCTCTATTTAGATTGAAAAGATCAAGCCCGCCTACCATGTGTGCATGATACACACTATTAAGTCCTACAGCACCTAATATGTGTACCACAAACACATATCAGACGACAAAGGCCGCATAATGTGCGCTATGCACACTTATAGGTCAAAATATCAATGCTATGTGCGTAACACGAACCTAGGCCCGGTTAATGCCGCTATATCAGCCCCATTCTCAGGTTAGTTCACCGCTCAAACTCCTTAAAGAGAAGGCTAATGTGCATGCTGAGCACTATAACCCCCTGTAACGGACCTTAGCAGGCCTTTATCCGAAAGAATAGTTCGCTATATGCACTTATCTATAAAACAGAGCGAACAAGTTGCGCCTCACAGACCATTGCCAATAGAGAGGTGTATATGGCGCACTATTTCACCCTTCGCAATCCAATAACGTGCTCTTCACGCACTATAAATTCAATTAAAAAGCCCAGCCTGAAGAGGGCCGGGCTTTAAATAGTTAAAAAGCTTTTATCTTATTTCGGCAAGTTCTTCCACCTGATTGCGATGACTACACCATTAGTCAGCTCGAAGATCGCGTCTTCATATATCCAACTCTCGAATATACCACTGGCAGTATCGGTACGCGTCTTCTCCGGAGGGGGGCTTGAGAAGAAACTAACTGATCACCTGTCATACCCACCCAGACCTTAAAATCCCGAACCATCTGCTTTTCGTGCTCGGGCCAGGAGGAAGCACTTATATTTTCCAACCTCTCTTCAGCAAGTCTGGCAATCTCTGCTTCGAGCTTTCTATCATTCTTCCTTATCAGAGCGGCGTATTCCTTAGGTGTAGTCCCGTTAATGACCTTCGTTCTTTTCTCCGATGTCATATGGTATGAGAGTTCCGGAAAAAAATAGAGGCCGTTTATATAACCCTGCTTGCCCGATTCAAAGCGGACCTTCATCCAGCGGACCTTGAAGAAGTCAGGATTGTCCATAGCGGCAGCCATCTCCCAGCCGCACATAATCAGAGATACGCCATCTGTGCATACCGCATCAACGACCTCGAACTCTTCGGCCTCTTCGAGATAAAAGAGCTTTGCATCTGGATGAGGCTCCGTATAGACCGGTATCTCATCGGGGATAAGAATGGCAAAGCTATGACCTATACGGATATCCTTCATGCTGCCCGCGCACGAGGCGGATAGCAAAAGTAGCGCAACAAGTAATAAGGCTTTTTTCATAAAATATCCTTTTAAGAGAAGTAATTCTTAAAGCATATCATAAAGCCATTAAACTAAAAAGAGTTTATTCCCGTTCAGAGCTTGAAAAACGAGTCTCACCCGGAGACCCGCGGCTCTGTTGCTTTACCGGCCACATCCTCGGCCCGGCATATCTCCAGGGCCTCTATGAGCCACGCGGGCTGCTCTCCAAGCCCTCCTCCGTAAAGTAGGCAGCCCCACTCTTTGATTGCATAAACGAGCCTCAGTATATCGACCGTATCCTCGCTTATATAACTCAAAGGGCACTCGTATAACCTGATATTGCCGAGAGAAAAGACCTTGGCCGCGCCCTTTACTATTAACTCTTCATTTACTTCCGCCACATATGAAGTTACGGCGCGGCTCTCTTCTCCAAGGTCCAGCCGGTTAAAGCAATTTCGCGCTTCCATATCCGCAGGCGTGCATATATCACAATCAAACGGGCTTCCGGCTTCGCCTGAAACGGCGCGAGACCAACGGAAGCCCACTGTTAGTTTTTTACCTGTCCCTCGGTCAGCTTTGCGTGGGACTCCATGGCCTTTACTATCTCGATAACAAGATCCGTATCGGCCGTATCGTAAAATTCCGCCGGGGTTCCAACTTCCATCTCACCCACGTAATAACCGGAGATAGAATCTACATTCTCTACGAACTGCTTTTTTTGCACTTCATGGGCAACCTCGGCGACTCTTACCGAGTCGCTCTGACCGCGAGTTTTTGCGGTTATGAGGCGCGCATAATGCTGAACCCTCGAATAAGGGACAAACTTGAGCCTTACTATGCAGGGGTCCAGAGATTCCCTATTGCCCGCGTACTCCGGGATGTAGTCTACAACCGTATCACGATCAAAACTTATTATAGCCATCTTCTCTCCTTTTATTAAAGAATGCTAGATTGCGCTCGCGCTGTTTTTGAGCATAATACCTACTATATAACCGGTCGACGCCTCATCAAAAAGACCCTCGTAAGATAACGTTATCATCGGGTCCTTATCGAGTGAATAATCGGGCTCGCCGCCTGTGCGTCTGGCGCGCGGTATATCTATAGAGAGCGAGTGGTTGTCGCCTGTTCCGGCCTGCGTGCCGGTATCCCAATGAAAAAAGAAATTCGTCTCGCTCGCCGATGCCATCCATGTATTGAACTCGTCAACGGAAGAAAAGCCGCTCGCAGGATCTTCCCAGTCTATGGTGAGGTCGAGCGTAACCTTATAGACACCTATGCGGGTCTTGTCAGGGTAGTCGAGGCCGGAGAGCCTTATGGCATCATCCATGCCGTTTTCTATCTTGATCGAAACCTTGTCGGGCCTGATCTGAGTAGCGGAACCAAAAGTAAAGTCCGTATAGTCCGGGCCTGTGCCGGTACGCGTTATCGTGCCGGTATAGACCGTAAGGTTATTAAAGTCGCACCTCAGATTTTCAGCCGGAAATAGAGGAGAGCCTATCTCTGCCGTAATCGTGTCTCGGTATTGTCCAAAAAGATCGGCAGAGAGTTTTAGCTGGCTGCCGGCCTCCTGATCAAAGCTCAACGAAGCGACGCGCCCGCCGACAAAGGGCCAGTTCTTCATGGTCGCGCCCTCATTGATATTGAGGTTCAAGGTCAGGGCCTTTGTGCCTAGATTGGCCGTGGCGAACGGGTCGGCCGACGGATATGTCATGTGGTAATGCTGTCCGGTCGCGCCGTTTTCCGCGCTCGCTACCGCGCCGTAAAAATGCTTTATTATCGTGCCTACCATGGACTTGCTCGTCCCTGCCTCGGTAAAGAAAGGCATCTCAAGAGAGCCGGACCACTTACGACTCAGCCTCCTTACCTCGCTCTCGCCCTTAACGGAATCCGCGCCCCTAAACTCGCCCCTGGGCTCTTCGGTAAACTCCATCTTCGGTATGGACGGTGAAAGAAGCGGAATAAAACCCACCGTTGTAGCTTCCTTTGTGCCGCGTGTCGCCTCTTCGCCCACGGCCATATATAAACTGTTTTCAGCCATCTCTATTTCCTCCCTTATTTAGAAAAACTCTGACCTATATTTATAGTTCTCTGTATCTTACGGTAACTTCCGCGTTAAGAACGCTGTAGCCCTCACCCGCCTCAGCCTTGATGCCTGTTACCGTTACATTACTAACAAGCTTTGAACTCTGAAGCTCTCCTATATTAAGAGCGCTCACCGTTAGCGCGCTCCTCACCCGGTGGACCCAGTCCTGCTGATTTCTTACCCGGCTCGCTCCGTCTCTTTCCCTTATGGTAACGCTTACGTCAAAGAGGGCTTCTACGTATCCGGCCCTTTCGCCGTGGTTATACTGAAAGCTCTCGCCACGGTACTCTATATTACCGACAGGCACGGTGGAGGCCGCCAGCGACTTTACATCTCCCGATAAGGCCCTTGAAAACTTTATGCCTTCGGCCCGAAGCACTCGCTCCAGATTGTCGGTTAAGGCAACAACAGTATCAAAGTTTGCCATCATCTCCTCCCGGTCGTAACGGAGTATCTCTGCCGTTCTTCTTCAGTGGAGGAGATATAACCGTCATCGCTGCTATCGTACTTAAAGTTCATAGATCTGAAGGCCGCCTCGCCCCTGGCCTCGTACTCCTGCCACATACGCCACCAGAAGTCTTCATGAGTTATAGTCATAGACTTAGCCGCCTCGGAGACGGAGAAGTAAATATGAACCTCACGCAGGTCGCCGGGGTCGAGTATAAGGTTCGGCCTTTTACCCAGAGCCACAAGCCTTGCCTCTATCTTTTCAAAGGCCCTCTGGATCTCGCTCGTAAAAGAACGGGTCAGGATATACTTGTCCGTCGCTATGGCGCCGGAAAAGGCGCTGGTTGTAACCGTGCCGCTAGAGCCTTTAAAATCTACAATAGCCCTCGTTTCGTCACGGGTAATCGAGTATGCGCTACCGCCGGTGAAGTAATCGTCGGGGAAATTTCCAAGAGCGCTATCAACTATCGTAGTGGTCGAACCGCTCTGGGCCGTGCCGTGTGTTTTATAGCCGCTCTCTTTTATCTGAGGGAGCTCGCCTACGATATCTTCATCGGTTATAATCTTTAAAAGCCTGGACCTGATTACATCGTAAAAGAGTGAAGCCGTAAATGCAGCGCCCGAGACGACGTAGTTTATAACGGCCTTATAGTTCTCGTCGACTGTATCATTATTAATAGCCGTAAGACTGTAAGACAATAATCCGTCCGAACCTATGGTCATCGACGCTCCGTCTATGAACTTGGTATCGCTTCCGGGTTTATAGACGGTAATCGTTGCGCTCGAAGGAACGATCTTTCGATTATCCTCCCATACATATGTTTGAAACTGCTCAAGCGTATCAACCATAAACTGTTGTTTTGGCATCTCCTATCTCCTTACTACTTTGCTTATTCTAGAAAACTGATTCTGGCCGTACTTTACCACCTTGGCGACAGATAGATTTCGAAGGACAGCCGTAGAACCAAAACCTGACGTCACCATGAATTTCACGGAACCCGGAGTGAAGCCAACTCCCCTTGCCACTATATTTTTTATAGCCATCAGCTTGCCCTCGTCCTTGAAGTCGGATCGGTAGCATCGTCAAGCGTGTAGGTCATGGCCGTGGATGCGCCGTCGAGCTTTTTGCAGGTTATCGTAGTGGAGGCTATGGAAAACTCCGATAGCGCCGACCAGATCATGAACTGCATCTGAGCGAGAGTCGGGGCAGTGCCGTCGGCGGCGTAGGCCTCGCTCATCTGCGTGGTAAGGATATCGGAGACCGCCACGTCGTTAAGCGCATCAAGCGTCGTCTTGGCGCCGGATATCGAATAACCGCTCTTATCGTCGTTCGTGCCAATCGTCACCTTACCAGTCGTCGCAGTTATGGAAAGGTTCCAAAGTTTGTCGGCGCGCTTGTAGCCAGCAGCGCGCTGTCCGTGCCGCGCATATCGGTATTTGCTGTACATGTGCCAATGGTCGAGTTGGCCTTTGCGTAACCTGTGCCGTCATAATCCAGCTCCATATTGTCGGCCGCAGCCGCGTCGCCCGAGATAGCCATGACGTCGGCGTTAAGGTTGCCAGTTCCGTATTTGGCGTCGTAATAGTTGGCCGCTACAACCTCGAAGGAAGAATATACCGGCAGGCAGATACTTGAGTCCTGTACTACGACAAGTAATTGTCCGAGCGTATTGGTGTCTGTAGTCGTTAGCGTCAGATCGTACCAGCCGTCCGAGCCTGTTACCGCGGCCCAAGTGTTACTGGAGATATCGACCGTTGCCGCGCCGTTGGACTTTAAAAGCTCCGCCTGATCCGCCGTGCCGAGCGCGACAGCGGTTTCGGGCGTTACTCCATCGGTCGCGTCCACGAATGGGCCGATACGGACCTTCATCTGAGTCGATTGTTTAAGTTCTCTCATTATATTTACTCCCTTAGTTATCGTGTAGTTGCATAATATGTCTTGTGAAGATAGCCGCGCCGCTTCCGCCTTCCGTCTCCTGTGAACCGAATATCAACCACGCGCCGAGTGCGCTTTGATGGTCGGCTTTGACAAAATCGACACTGCGTGATCCGCTTATTAAAATAACGTCATCAATGGTTCCGTCAAAATGGGCGACTCCGCTACCGCCGGAGTTTCTTACGTTGCCTATACAGATGTCGCAATTCCCCGCATGCTTAAGCGTGGGATACGACGTGACGTCGAACGAGTCCTTTTGGACCGCGTCGATATACATATAAAAGGTATTCCCGCTCCTCCGGAGAGCGAGGCGGTATGTGGTATTGGCCGACAGCGCGCCTGAGCTTCCGGCAGAACTTAAATCCCATGCAGACTGCCCGTCCTGAGACCACCAAAATCTTAACTGCCCGGAGCTGTTAGTACCGAGCAAAAGGGACCTGATACCCGCCCCCTCTTTACCTAAAGCTAAAATTATGTTGTTGTTTGCAAATGAATCCGAGTTAAAAGAACAGGCGTAATAAAAGTCACCCGCGCCGAAGTCCCAATCGGGGGATTTAGGCTCAACCATATAGTCGTCAACGCCGTCAAAATCGCGCCCGTTATCCACCATAGCAGTCGTTCCGGCTATGGTGCCGCTATTGGTCAGGTCATGGTTTTTCGAGGTTGTATCATCGAGATAGCCTTCGGCCTTGTCGGCGTTAAGCCTGTAAACGGCGACGTGACTTGCATCGACCGAGTTCTCTTTATCGTCTCCGGCGGCGGCACCGGCGTTACCATAGTAGAGGTATATATCGGTGTTTACCGAAGATGAGAGGGTCGGAACCTTGACGTTATACCAGGCGTCGTCGCCGGTGGAATCGAAGCTCTCTATCTCGAACTTTAAAAGTGTGGACCCGTCAGCCGCGGTAAACCTTACGTCGTTACCGCTACTCAACACATTCACCCAAAAATCAGTATTCGACGAGGGCGCATTGACCGACACCGTAAAGTCGGTAATATTAGACCCGATATATGCGTCACCATTTATGCCTAACTTTTGTCTATATGTCCATCCCGTTAACCAGGCCATCAGATATTACCTCCCCTCTTGAGCTTCAGCCCCATCGCCTTTGTGCGCGCCTTTACCGCTTTTATGGAAGCCTGAGGAGGAAGGCCGTTGATCCTGGTCTCTTTACCGTTCTCGTCCACATGGCGGTGCTCGCCCGTGGACTTTATATACTGAATTTTAATTGGTTTCATCACAGCACCTCATAGATCATAGTCTCTACGCAACCGCCACTGCCGTCGTGGTTGCAGTCGTGCAGGGTAATACGCGTGCCAGACTCGCAACCGGTAAGTACGCCGGCAACTCCGATAATGGCTTCTTCTACAGTAATTCGGTCGCTGTCATTATTAAAACTAAGGCTCGACACGAGTGTTTTATTCCCGTCCATATTAAGCTCTTGCACCGCGCCTCCGTACTCCTGCTGCCATAAAGACGGATCTGTGGCGACCGGTATCTCCGCCGCCACAGCATCAAGCGATGGCTGGTCATTGCAGATTATGTTAATGCCTAGCGCATATTTCATTCTTCTTATCCTGTCTCGTTTTAAAAGTATTTTGAGCGCTCTCTTTCGCTATAAAGAGGATTTTGTTTTATCAAAAACAAAACTCAGCCCTTAGACCTCTTATAGTCAACCTCGCGTGCAATCCTTTCGGACCTCTTTTCCAACTCCCGAACCTCCTTTGAGGTCGGAAGTCTTCCGCTCCTCTTTAAAAGCTCCTTGTATTGCCGCCCGGTCAGATTCTCTGCCGCCTCCCTGCTCATCGTTTCTTCCCTTCGACTGGCAAGTAGTCAGGCTTCGCCTTTTTGGACCTCTTTGCAACGGGCTTCCAGCCCTTCTTTCTAAACTCTCTAGCCTGAATCTTGTCAGAGGCGTAAACGGTCCTCTTCGTCTTGCCGTCGGCCATCTTCAGGCCGGTATCAAACCATCCGCTCATATCAAACCCCTTTAAAATTCCTATACGATTTAAGCATGGCTTCCGATAACTCCATCTTCGGCCTAAGCCCGTCGGTATCTATTTCAGGTAGACTCATAAGCTTTCTAACATCAGGGCCCATCTCTTCTTTTGGTATGGCTTCGGGCTTCTTTAGGAACTCGCCGTCCGGCACTCTTAAACCCTGTGACGAGAGCCCCTTGTGCTCTCTCAAGGCAGACTCCATTCGCCTGAGTAAGCTATCCGAGATCGGTAAGAGCGGAACCCAGCCGTCACGCCAGAAATGCAATGCGGCCTCTTTCAGATCATTGACCTTTACAGTACGGATAAACTTTATTCCACCCTCATACTCGCTATACTTTCCGTTCCACATCCAGAAGTCATAGAGCCTTTCACCCTGCCACCCTATGCCAATATCTCTGGCCGCGGCCAGAGGGGTATAACCCTTCCTGACCATCGCTTCCGCTACACCTGACATGCGCCACTCCTTTTTAAAAGATCCGGTACGAGAGGATTTTAAATCCTCCCGTACCGGAGACCAAACATTTAAAGACTTATTCGTGATCGGTAATTATCGATACTCCTCCGTTAGCGGCGGTATTTACGCACTCGTCGCCATAGATAGCCGTTACGACTATCTCGGTCGCCCTGAGAGAAGCGTCCCTCTGGAACTCGGTATTGGCCGCGGTCTTCAGTACATACGCAAGACCGCTCTGATTTCCAGCCGGCATCATCACGCCCTGCCTGTCGGCATTGGCGTTAACCGATGCGCAGTTTGTGGACTTGAAGATATCAACACCATAGAGGCTGGCGAAGGCTCCGAGATCTGCCGCCGGTGCGCTTGGTCCGCCCCAGATCGCGCCTGTCGCCGCCGATAAATCCACCCTGAGGTCGTGGACCTGTATGGGGTGAAGCACGGCAACATACGGGCCGCTGGCGCTAGCTGACTCAAGAGAGTAGATGGCCGAGAGGAAGTTCGCCTCGGTCATATCAACACCTGTCGCTCCGACGGTGCTGGTAAAGTCGGCTACCTCAGCCAGTATATCGGTGTCGATCTTGTTAGCGAGCGCCTTGCCAAGTTCAGCGGCATATGGCTCAAGGCCACCGATGCCGGAACCCTCAAGCAACATGTCGGTGACGGTTATCATTAGACCGGCCTCGTCGGCGGTAACCGAAAGGCTAGTGGTATTTACAGCCGAATTGGAGGCGTCGGTACCCTCGGTAAGATCGGCTGCCGTAAGTAGCGGCCACTTGGGGAACTCGACCGTCAGGGTCGATACGTCGCTTATATCTGCAAGCCTTACGAGTCCTGGCATTACGGCCTCGCTATAGGCCGCGTCTATTACCAGTCTCGATACTATCTCTGCCGCTACCAGCTCACCGGCGGAACCGGCGGCGGTGGTTACTTCGTTTGCCATTTTTTATTCTCCTCTGTTAAACTTGTTCTTCCTTGCTTCTTTAAAAGGGTTCTTTACGTCCTTGAACTTATAGACCTGCCCCTGTGCGCCGTGGACTACTATGCCTTCGCTCAGCTTCTTATCGAGATCCTTGCGCGGCATGGAGCGCCAGGCCGACGGGTCGGATGTGTCGTAATCCTGCCTGCCTCCGCCGCCTCCAAACTTGACGCCACCGGAGCCGGAACCGGCCCTGCCCCTACTTCTTAAATGGTGCGGCCTTTCAGAGAGCCATGTTGATACATACTCGTCAAGTCCGACTCTGCGTCCTTCCGCCATGGACCTGGCCCTGGAGCTTTCGTCGGTTATAACTATGCCTCCCGACTCGTCCATTGCCACATTCGACTTCATAAGCTCAACCACCTCTGTGGCGTCAACAACGTTGTGCCTTGAAATGGCGCCGATCAGCGCGGAGTTCTTCTTGTACTCCTTGAGGCTATCGATCTCATGCCTGAGATTATCGATCTCCGCTCCATTCGAGGACTGCCCCGCGGCCTTGGCATAGGCTCTCTTGTAGGCGCTGTCTATAAGGTCCTGCACCCTGGACTGCTGCTCGGATGTAAATACTACCTTTTCCTCTGTCGCCTGGTGGCCTGTAGCCATTTCCGCCGTTTTAAGTTCGTCAACATTTTCCATAATTTTCTCCTTAAGAATCCCCCATAAAAAAACCGCCGGCTCGGGGTAGCTCCAGCGGTACGTCTAAAGACGGCTCTCTTTATATTCCCGTATCAGCCTTGCCAATACGGTCTGCTCTTAAAGGCCTCAGTGGGCCTCGTCGATCTCGTTCTCTATCTTCGCCATCTTAGCGTCATTAAGTTTCGGTATGGCTAGCCTTGCTATCTTCTTCTCTAGTTCACGGTTGAATGTAGGAGAAGAGAGCTCTGCGTTTTTAGACTTTATGGCTCTATCCAGATCCCGATCCAGATCTCTAATGGAGAAATCATCAGGGTAGTCGATCTTGCCGTCAAACTCTTCTCCCTCCCAATCCGCCCAGAGCCTCATTATCTGTAACTCCGCCTCTTCTATATTGTCGGCCTTTTCTGCGAGTGTCGCGTGAAGCTGCTGGTACTCAAGCTCAAGCGCCACGCCGCTTCTCGCCCCGGAAAAGTCTTCGGTCGCCTTCACCCCGCCCATCTTGGCTATTCGGTGTATCTCTGTAATATCCTGCCTTACCCACTCACGTATCTCCGAAAGGGACGAGTGAGGGGCCTCTAACCAGAAGGGTTTAGAGTTCGGCTCCGACGGGTCGAACTGCAATATATTCCTCGGGCCGATCTGTCTCTCTTCATCGAGAGTCCCCTTTTCATACGGCATGGCCAGCATGGGGAATGCGCAATTTTCAATCAACTCCTTTGCGTCACTGCAAAGGTAGTAGATATTTTTGTTAATATCGGCGATATCCTGAATATCCGAAATACCGTGCATGCGGGTTCCGGCTCGTTTGTTATAGAGATTTACAACCGGCACACGCCCAAGACCGTGCTCTCCCGCCGATATAAGAATCACCTCGTTAGACTTTTCATCTATTCGCCATAACTCCCACGACTCTCTGGTCCATACCCTGTAGGTATTGCTCGTCTCCCTGATCTTTACCGAATCGAGCACAAGCCTTCCGGAACCGACCCTTGCAAAGGACCAGTCCGTAAGATTTTCCGGCGTAACAACCGTTAGGTAAGGCCTTATGTCAGCCTCTGCCGCCTCGGCCACGGTATGCGGTTCTAAAGGAGGCATATCGACCACTATCGAAACCCTGCCATAGATCGCCGCAAGCCTCTGAGCCTCCCTCATGAACTGATCGATCGAAGATCCCTCAAGGTCGCAGTCTATCCGAAAGGATTGAAAGAGCGGGTTCAACGTAAATGAGCCAAAATCCCTCTCCGGCTTCTTCCTAAAGAGATGCGAGACGAAAATATCAACAATGGGCGCACAGTAGTTGTAGTAGTAACTCGTCGCTTTACGGCGATTGTAGTTTGCCGCACTCTCGAACGGGTGTTGCAGCAGGTAATTACCGTCCTTATACGGCTTACCACCGAAGTATGAACGGATAAAAAATAGCCATTCCGGCGCTAATATGTCGTAGTCAGGATGTCTCTTCGTTAACTCTTCTTTTGTCATCTGTCGCTCCGTCTTGAATTTCATGGAACCTCTGATCTATTCGTGAACTCGTATCTTGTGCCTAAAATGTCCAGCTTCCGCGTTGAGAATCTTTGCAATAGCTTGCTATTACGTGCGATTCTCGCCTTGAATCTGAACATTTTCGATCACAACCTACTTCGCCCAAAATAAATCAGAGGTTCCTTAGTTATTTATAAAATCTTCTATTCGGCGCCGGCCTTGTGGCCCTTATCGGAAACTCGTACTGAATAAAATAACCTAGCGCGTCGGTAGCGTGAGTCCTTTCGAGGTCGCCTTTATTTATCTCCCCGGTAGAGCCGCGCCACGTAACGCCCTCAAAGTCTCTCTTAAGCTCTTTGCATCTCGGGCTATGAACGAGCCTTACTTCACCGCTGCTATTTTCAAGCATTGCGTTTACGGCATTTACCCTGTCCTTGACCGCCGGATTCGACCTCTTAAGCTTGTGGTTGCCGATACCAAGTTCGCTAAGTATGGCATAGTCGGAACTGCCAGTGGTCGTCCTGGCGCTCCCCGCGGCGTCGCCATAAACTATCACTCCCGGCCGGTGCCCCTTATAACGCGATAGGAACTCTTTAGCCATCTCGACGGTATTGGTATTACGCTTTATGATCTCGTCAATGGCCCGTACGATTCTGCCTTCTCTCTGTACAAGAACCCAAACGCAGGGGTCTACATTAAAGTCGCAACAGAGAAATATCGGTTTTGTCTTATCCAGTTCAACATTCTTTCGCTCGTGGCGCTCGGCCTTATATGCATAATAAACGCGCCCGGCCGCGCCCTCGAAGCTTGCCTCATATTCCTGTCTAAAAGTTCTTTCGTCCAGCGCCCTCTTTGCGGCCTCTATCTCTCTCGAAGGCAGGATATCGGCCGAATACCATGAGTAATAACCCCACTCAGGGTCCTCTCCTGAAGTTGCATAATCGGCAAGGCTCTTAAAGTGATTAAGCCCCTCGGGAACGCCGATGAACCAGCACCAGCCGAGCCTGTCCGAGAGCGCGGGCCTGATATTTTCTCCCCAGACCGAAGGTTTCATATTGGCATACTCGTCAAGCACGCCTCCGTCCCACGGTGTGCCCTCTATGCGCTGTGGCTTGTCAAGCCCCGTCACCCATAGTTCGGCCCCTGTCTTAGTGACGATACAGAGATCGGTCTCGTAGATACGTTTTATCCAGCTAGTTGGAGTAAGCTTTTTCAGGTCTTTCCAGAAGATCCTCTTTGCCTGGTCCCTGGTAGGGGCGGCGGCAAAGTAACGCGGGTCGGGCCACTCTTTTTTATCAGCCAGCGAGAGGACCAGCCTTCGCTTTGAAAGTTCCGTCTTGCCTGATCTCCTGCCCGCTGCTACTACGGCAAATCTTTTATTCTCTTTCCAGAGCCTCTTCTGTACCGGGTGGCGACGTAACTCGTACCATCTCGCAGGCAACCTCATCGGTCTCATCTACTTCACCTTCCAAAACGATATCATCAATCCCCCAAATCACTCTTTCACCCTTGACGATAGTTGCCAAAAGATCCCCGGCAGCCTTTGTAAATTTAAGTTCGTCAATTCCAACGACCTCCTCTGTTGCCGAGAGGCACCTGTCAAGTCTAACTCTTAAAACCTGCCAGAGCCTGCGGTGTTCGCCTATAAGCGTCTCTGCCGTCACCTCGTCCATGACTGCTAATGCAGGGGCAACTTCTTTGGGTTTAACCTTCAAGACCTTTAAGCTTCGCCTAGTGGCGCGGTCGCCTTTGTCGGAATGCTCAGACTCCTGCTTCAACTTTGTCGCCACACGATACCCTTCTTAAATTTAATTAGCGCCTTTTACGCTACGTTACTCAGAGCTCCACCATGTCCGAATGATCCTTACACCTCTTCAGTACATAGAGGCTTTGAAACTCTTTTCCGCATTGCTTGCACCGCTCCGCTTCACGTAAAAGTATACGCTCGCGCCCTTTAGAATTACCTCGAAACCAGTCGCTTGATTGTCTTGATACCGGATAAGTCGTAGTAGAAAAATTTAACACCATGGCGCTGCCTCCTGTTTAAAAGTCTTTGATACCCTATAGTGTTTCTGTTCTACCCCTAAATCTGTAACCAGCTGTTATTCTTAATAAAAAAGGCCAAAATTATTCCTGTTTTTCTTTCAGCGGAACTTTCGCCCCCCTTGTACAGGAATAAATCTGACCTCTTTCACATAACCAGTCTAATTTGCTTTGATACCCTATGGTGTTTTCATTCTACCCCTAAATCTGTAACCAGCTGTTATTCTTAATAAAAAAGGCCGAAATTATTCCTGTTTTCTAACTTCAGAATATAATTTTCAGCCTTAATTATTACAAATGCACTCTATTCATGCGGGATGTCCTTGGTGAGCCAGGAATATCCATTTCTACTACCTGCCCTCGATAGCCCTGCGCCGCCCATAAGCGCCTCTATGCCGCCTTCGAAACCGTAAGTTCTAAGTTTATCAAGTTGATCGCCCATTGTCTGATACTGCCTAACCATCTTATATTCGGTCCATGTAAGTTTATCCTCCTCAAAAATTTCAATGGGTTCCGGCGCCTTTCTTCTTCTTCGATGCCCTTGAAGATGCAACTTTGTCTTCCGACTTGTAGAGTATTTCATAAGCCCTCCCTAGTGATATTTTATGGCTCTTTGCTATATGCTTCATATGGGTATTCCAATAATGATATTCGGTAAATATCGCCCTCTCTCGTGGGTTAAGCACGTCGAGAGGCCATAGTATCTCCCTTATTCCAAGCGCCTCACCGCTGAGTTGCTCAAAGAACCTGTCTTCCTTTGTGGAAACCAGGTCGGTATGCGAAAAGACCATCTTCCCTCCATTTTAATGTGCGCAATACGCACTATTAATAGACCAAGCAAGCAAGAAATAGTCAACCCTGCATCATTAAGCTTACCATCATAACAGATGAAACAAGAAGGTAACTATTGGAGTACTTACTTAGATATATTCATTATAACTCATTGAATATATTATTTTTTTCTGATAAGCAGAATCAGGACAAGAAAAGCCAGTATCAATTAGCTTTTGCAAATTTAAAACCAATAATAGTTAAAAGAACTAAAAGCTAGACTATTAACTACTAAAGTAGCACTATAATAAATCACAGCAATGTGTTTGTCAAGCACTTTTTAAATTATCAATAAAAAGATGTCTAAAATCCAGTTCCTCTTACCAAGCTTTTTGACTATGGACAAAGAGCGGGTCATTATGGTACTAAAATGAGTGTGATTAAGCTTGACCGCGCTAAATAAATCTATCCTAAGGCTACTTGAAAATGACTGAATTCGACAAAGGCAATTCCGATACCTCGAAGGCGCGTAAGGTATTTTTTGTAGGCGCCGGCCCCGGAGATCCAAGGCTTCTCACCATACGCGGAAAAGAGCTCCTGGAAAGTGCCGACCTGGTCATCTATGCAGGCTCTTTGGTAAATGAAAAGGTATTAAAATACTGCAGGGCCGAGACAGAACTTATCTCCAGCGCCTCTATGGATCTATCTGAAATAACTACTAAAATAATAGACTATGCAAATAACGACAAGGTAGTTGTCAGGCTCCAGACAGGAGACCCGGCCCTCTACGGCGCAATGGAGGAGATGACCGCACCTTTAAAAGAGGCCAATATAGCTTTTGAAGTCATTCCCGGAGTGAATTCGGCATTTGCCTCGGCTGCCTCTTTAGGAAAAGGACTTACGCTTCCTGAGATGACACAGACCGTCATCTTTACCAGGATGGGCGGCAGAACGCCGGTCCCTGAAAAAGAACTCTTAAGGAAGCTCGCCTCACACGGCACTACACTCTGTATATATTTGAGCATAGATAAGATAGATAGTGTTGTAATGGAACTCAGGGCCGGAGGGCTTGCAGAAGATATACCGGTCTCCGTAGTCCACAGGGTGGGATGGGAGGAGGAGACCGCCGTTACAGGAACCGTATCCGACATAGCAGAGAAGGTAAAGAAGGCAGGCATAACAAGACAGGCCATGATACTCGTAGGCGCTGCCCTTGGCGATACGCCGGAAGGTAAGAAATCAAAGCTCTACGATGCCGACTTCTCACACGGGTACAGGTCATAAGGGGCATCTTATAAAAAGGTTATAGATATGTTATTAGAAAAAATGACAATGGAGGAATACAAAAAGGGCCTTAAGAAGACCAGAACCCTTATCGTTCCCTACGGCTCGGTCGAGGCCCACGGCACTCACCTTCCGCTATCAACCGACACGCTTGCCATAGTGCGCGCGGCAAGATCGGCCTCGGAAAAGGTTCCGGTCTTTGTGGCCCCGCCCGTGCATTACGGACACTGCGCCTCGGCCGGTCGCCATCCCGGCACCATAAGCATCACGCCCGAGACCCTCAGACGTTTAACAATGGATATCGTAAGAGACGCCTCTACAAAGGGAATAAAGAACTTTATTCTCGTAACGGGCCACGGCGGCTCCATACATACATATGCCCTTAAGGAGGCAGCTGAAGAACTCACCGAAGAGATAAAAGGAATCCGAATAGCCGCCCTAAGAATATATGAAATCCTGCCGAAAGAGGCCGCAGAGATTGCTGAAACCAGGGGCGACGCGCATGCCGGAGAGATAGAGACCTCTCTAATTATGCACCTCGCCCCCGAGCTTCAAAAAGGCCGTGGGGAAAAAGGTAGACCAAAACTACCGTCACCAATATTTGTAAAAGATAAGCTGAAATACTGGCCCGGCGCAGTCAATGGGGACCCCACAAAGGCGAGCCGGGAAAAAGGCGAATCATATTTCAATCTCATGGTCGACTCGCTTGTAAAACTTGTTCACGATATAGAGAGCTTAAAATAAAGAAAGAACCCTCTATTGATCACCACACCTTTTCATGGCCGCCTCTTCATGACCGCGTATTTTCATTGACCCAAATAATCATATTAATGCTACAATAAGCAGCCTGTCAATAATTTCAAAGAAGGCGGCCCGTTAGGTACAGCAGGTAAAGAATGACGCAAAAAGAACTACATATCTTCTACTTTACTGGTAGAGGCGAAAGTATCGCTACTAAAGTAGCCTCACTCTCCCAGCACTCCTTTATATATTCAAAAGAAGAGTTAATAAAAGCCGGGGGTCTCAAAAAGAAGGTCGCCTCTCTCTTTCGTAACAACCCCAAAACGGGGCGCGCCATGGTCTTCGTCTCTGCCACCGGCATAGCCGTAAGAGTAATTGCGCCGAATCTGAAGGACAAGGCGACCGACCCGGCGGTTGTCGTTGTGGACGACCACGCAAACTTTGCCATTAGCCTCGTAAGCGGACATCTCGGCGGAGCCAACGAGCTGGCCCTTGAAATTGGCCGCATAACCGGCGCGACGCCGATTATAACAACTGCTACCGATATCGCGGGACTGCCATGCATCGAAGATCTATCAAAAAGATTCTCATTCACCATAGAAGATACACGTAAGATAAAACTCTACAACGCCGCCATACTGCGCGGCGAAAAGATAAGAGTGGTCGATGGCAATAAAGAACGGCTCGCTTCCATGAAGGGGGCCTTCGCTCCAGTAAAAGACGCTTGTCTATCCAGCCCCTTTCTTTTTAGACAAAAAGTGAAAACGGGACCGGATGCTGATGACCTTACGGTTATAGTTTCGACCATGATTCACCCTGCCGGGGCCACTAAAAAGAGCCTTCTGCTCCGCCCAAAAGAATTTGTAGTCGGCATGGGCTGTAGAAAGGGAGTTACGATCAAAGAAGTAAGAGAGGCCTTTGATAAGACTCTTGAAGAGTACGGAATCTCCCCACTTTCAGTAGCGAATTTCGCTACCACAGAGATAAAATCTGAAGAAAAAGGCCTTTTAGGGTTTGCGAGACAAGCCGGGCTGGAGATAGACTTTATAGATTCGCAAGGACTGTGGAAGGCCTCCGAAGGCAGGGTGCCAAATAAGGTTGTAATAGACAGAACGGGGCTTCCGGGCGTGGCTGAAGAGGCCGCGCTCGCCTCGTCGGGAGCAAAAAAGCTTTGGATAAAAAAGAGAAAATTCAAGAGAGTAACGATAGCGGCGGCTCGGATACCTTTTACAAAGAGACCCTCTACGTCGTAGGCATCGGTCCTGGCGGCGCAAAAGATCTTACCGAGAAGGCCCGCGAGCTCCTCTCCGGCGTTGATGTAGTTGTCGGTTATACCACCTATATAAAACTTATCTCCGGGATAATAGAAGGCAAAGAAGTCTTTCAGACCCCGATGCGTGGCGAGGTCGAACGCTGCCGCGAGGCAATCACCCTTGCGAGAGACGGGCGTAAAGTCGCCGTGGTCTCGGGAGGCGACTCGGGTATATATGCCATGGCCGGGCTGATACTTGAACTTGTGGCAGGCGCTAAAGACGAAGAGGCTGACCTGAATATTGAGGTTGTACCCGGCATACCCGCCTTTGTAAGCGCCGCCGCCGCGCTCGGAGCGCCGCTCATGCACGACTTCGCCTCAATATCGCTCTCAGATCTCTTAACACCCTGGGGGACAATTACCAAACGTCTGGAGGCCGCCGCCGAAGCCGACTTTGTCATCGCCCTCTATAACCCAAAGAGCAAAACACGCACGACACACCTTGGCGAGGCGATTGATATAATAAGGAAACATAGAGATGATAAAACCCCGGTCGGCATAGTAAGGAACTCTTCAAGGGTCGATGAAGAGCTAACCGTTGCGACCCTTTCGGAACTTTCAGCTCATTACGAGAAGATAGATATGTCAACTATACTTATCGTAGGTAACTCCAGCACCTTTACCTCCTCACTTGGTAAAGGGTCCGACCGGCATGTTATGATAACGCCACGCGGTTACGATACCAGGCAATAGACCGCCCTAATTACCCAGGTCACTTGCTCAAAACATTCCCCTTAAAGTTCTAATCATTCATTAACTAAACTTCCGTATAATAGAAGGTAGATAGCAACCACTGTTATCTACTTAATCAACATAATCCTCTTCCACAGCGGGGCGCCGGGCACACTCTAACATTTCGGCGCCCCGCTCCTCCTTTACCTCGTATTATTTCTTGCTCTCTCAAAAGGAGTCAGCACAGGCCATGAGCGACAAAAAACTGTCGCTCTCGGCAGGTATTTCCCTTTCACCAGCAGAAACAGAAGCAAACCTTCCCTCTAAGTGCCTGATATTTCTACCTCTCCAACTTGGCACATATCTTGCAATACATAGCAATCAAGTTATAAATACTAAGGAAGGATTTGGTAAATACTATGGTAGCTGAGACAACACAGTCACTCAATCAGGGTTTTAGAAGGCTTTTGTGGATGAACACCCTTGCAGTATCGCTTATTTCTACGGCTCTTTTGGTCTACTTTAAAAGCGATATTTCAAGCGAATATTTTGCCATACCGGTAGTAATCTTCGCAATAGCCCTTCTGGTCTTGGCAAACCGATATTCGGTTAACAGGGCAAAGGCCGGCATAGCGCACACCATAGAAGAGCTTAACGAACAGATATCGACAGATGTACTGACGGGTGTCACCAACCGCAGGGCCGGCATGACCAGACTCAATCAAGAGGTCGGGCGAAGCAGAAGGGCCGGGGCCATGCTGACCATCGCAATGGTGGACGCTGACAACTTCAAACACCTGAACGACACCTACGGACACCTGGCGGGAGACCGCGTACTCAAGGTCATTGCAAGCACAATACATAGCCACCTTAGAACAAACGATGTAGTATTCCGCTACGGCGGCGAAGAGTTTGTCATAGTCATGCCCGACACGGACGAAATCGCCTCCCTGATACCGCTCGAAAGGCTTAGAAAACGTCTGGCCAGTCTCACCATACAGTTTGACGATTTTAAGATTAAGACTTCGGTAAGCATCGGCGTCGCGGCCCACTTAGATTCCGAGGACGATATCGAGAGCCTCCTGGGACGCGCCGACGAAGCCCTCTACAAAGCAAAACATAAAGGCAAGAACAGGATAGAACTCTACAGGAGCGAACAGCCCGAAACGGCAAGAGTAGCCCTTATTAGTAACTAGACTTCGTACTCCCCCCACACCCTGCCGCCTCCACCCCCGTGTATATATGGTGGAGGCGCGCAGTCCTATTTTACAAAATCTTTTAACCAGGCACAGGCCTTACGAAGGGCCATGCCCCTGTGGCTAATGGCGTTTTTTTCTTCCCGGCTTAGCTCCGCAGTCGTAAGCCCGCGCTCCGGCAGAAAAAATACCGGGTCGTAACCAAAACCTTCACTACCCGAAACCGTTTCGGCAATCAACCCTTCAAGCCTTCCGTCGAATGTCTCACTTATCTCTTCGCCTTTATAAGTACCGGCAATGGCGATGACAGCCCTGAATCGCGCCGTGCGCTTTTCAATTGGAAGCCCTTCGAGTTCTTTCAATAATTTTTCATAATTATCCCGGTCCGTAGCATCCGCTCCGGCATACCTTGCCGAATAGATACCCGGTCTTCCGCCGAGCGCGTCAACCTCAAGACCGGAGTCGTCTGCAAGGGCTAAAAGGCCCGTCTTTCGGCTCGCAAAGCGGGCCTTGGCAAGAGCGTTCTCGGAAAAAGTCAGACCGTCTTCCGGCGGAAAATCAAAGGGCGTTAGATCGTCAGGGGTGATTACGGAGATACCCGGCCCTTTTAAAAGCCCGCGGATCTCCTTTATCTTACCTTTATTGGATGTTGCCAGAAATATCTTCATCTAAAAGAGTAGACTCTCATAAAGCAAGCGCCTTGCTCTGAAGGCCGGTAAGGTCGTTTATTCCAGAGGTCGCAAGAGCCAAGAGCGACGAGAGAGTTTCCTGCGAAAATGGATCTCCCTCTGCCGTACCCTGAACCTCTATGAACTTGCCACCGCCTGTCATGACGACATTCATATCGACCTCCGCCGTGGAGTCCTCTTCGTAATTCAGATCCAGCACAGGCCTGTCCTCTACCACTCCGACGCTTACCGCGGCAATAGAATCTATTATCGGGCTCTCTGAAAGAGTGCCGTTATTTAGCAGCGCATTTATGCTGTCCGAGAGCGCGATATAGGCCCCGGTAATCGATGCCGTCCTTGTGCCGCCGTCCGCCTGTATGACGTCGCAATCTATAACAATAGTGCGCTGCCCGAGCTTATCAAGGTCCATTATAGCCCGTAGGGAGCGACCGATAAGGCGCTGTATCTCATGAGTCCTGCCGCCTTGTTTTCCCCTCGTAACCTCGCGCTGTATCCTCGTCTGTGAGGAACGCGGCAACATCGAGTATTCGGCTGTGAGCCAGCCGCGACCCGTATCCTTCATAAAGGAAGGAACCTTCTCATCTATTGTCGCAGTGCAGATGACCTTCGTATCTCCCATCTCCATCAGAACGGAGCCCTCGACAAATTTTAGATAATTTCTCGTAATCTTTACCGGCCTATTCTCGTTATCCGACCTACCGTCATTTCTCATTTTGCCTCTCTATTCCGGGCCACCTTTGCTTTATTATCGATGGCGCGCCCATTCATTTTACCGGAAAAATCCAAAACCCCGGTCTTTATCGCATTAGCAATCTTCGCCTGTACCTTTTCCGTAATCAGTCGCTTTTCTTCTTTCGGGTTAGAGATAAAACCGGCCTCTATGAGCACGGCCGGCATCGTTGCGCCGGTCAGCACGATAAATGGCGCCTGTTTAACCCCCCTGTTTTCTCCACCCGCGGCCTTAAATAGTTTTAGATAGATCGCCTCGGCGAGCTTACTGGACTCGGAATGGGCCTCAGACTGTGTAAGGTCCCACAGTATCGACTCTATATCGTCCTTGGGCGCGACCTCTGCCGCCGCTTCATCGAGGTTTATAACATTATTTTCAAATGCGGCGGCCTTTCTAGCGTCGTCATCCGAGGCCTCGAAGTTGAGGAAATATACCTCAACCCCGTGCGCCTTCTTCCTTCTTGCGGCATTGATATGAACGCTTACAAAGATGTCCGCCTTATGAAAGTTAGCAAAGACAGTTCTCTCCTTGAGCGTAATATACTCATCGGTATTCCTGGTGAGCAGGACTTCGGCCTCTATTGAATCCCTTAGTTTCTCGGCGAGCTTTAGCGATATGGCGAGCGTCAGGTCTTTTTCAAAGGTCCCTCCAGGCCCTCTTGCGCCGGAGTCCTTACCGCCGTGACCGGGATCTATCACAATAACCTTGAGCGGATTTTCTTCCACCTTATCGGCAACAGCCGGTTCTGCGGCCTTCAGTATGTCACTAGAGAGGATAATCAGGAAAAATATCAAAAAAGCGAATCTTATTTTAGTAAAAGGATACATCTTCTAATTCTATGTTTTCGAGCAAAAATTGTCAACCAAACCATGCGTTCTCCTTCTCCTTCTCCTTCTCCTTCT
>JAJCZF010000042.1 GCA_029262535.1 Deltaproteobacteria bacterium | reverse complement strand
GTCCGGGTTAACACCCTTGTGGGGCTCTTTGCCAAAGATCTCGGTTACAAATTTCTGGATGGCCGGCATGCGTGTCATGCCGCCGACAAGAACTACCTCGTGGATATCGGATGCGGAGAGCCCCGCGTCCCTGATAGCGTTCAGGCAAGGCTGGCGGCTTCTCTCAACGAGATCCATTGTCAGCTGTTCAAACTTTGACCTCGATATTCTCATAACGAGATGCTTGGGGCCGGAGGCGTCCGCCGTAATAAAGGGCAGGTTTATCTCGGTCTCCATAGAGGAGGAGAGTTCGATCTTGGCCTTTTCAGCGGCCTCTTTTAATCTCTGAAGAGCCATCTTGTCGGCGGAGAGATCCACGCCCTGATCTTTTTTGAACTCGCTTATGAGCCATTCGATTATCTTAAAATCAAAGTTATCTCCGCCAAGGTGGGTGTCGCCGTTGGTGGCCTTAACCTCGAATACGCCGTCTCCGACCTCAAGCACCGATACGTCGAATGTACCGCCTCCGAAATCGTAGACAACTATAAGCTCTTCCTTCTTCTTATCAAGGCCGTAGGCGAGAGAAGAAGCGGTCGGCTCGTTTATTATCCTCTGTACTTCGAGTCCGGCGATCTTACCGGCGTCCTTGGTGGCCTGACGCTGGGAGTCGTTAAAGTATGCCGGAACGGTAATTACCGCCTCGGTCACCTCTTCTCCGAGATAGGCCTCGGCGCTCCTTTTGAGCTTTCCGAGTATAAAGGCCGAAACATTGGGCGGAAGATACTCTTTTCCCATATTGGCGCTCTTTATGGCGGCGCGCCCGTTCGAATCCTTTATAACCGGATAAGGGACCATCGTCATCTCTTCATTGACCTCGTCGAAGTTGCGGCCCATAAAGCGTTTGATCGAGAATATGGTATCTTCCGGATTGGTAACGGCCTGGCGCTTGGCGACCTGACCGACTAATGTCTCTTTTTCCTTTGTGAATGCAACGATTGAGGGTGTTATGCGGCTTCCCTCCTCGTTGACAATGACCTTAGGCTCTCCGGCCTCCATGACGGCCACAACGCTATTGGTCGTGCCAAGGTCTATGCCGATTATCTTACCCATTTTTACTACCTCCTGGTTTTTATTATAAAAATTAGTTAATTATAGCGCGCTTTATTGGTCCGGGCTTCTCTATAAGATAACCGCGACACCAGGCTCTATTAGTTTCATTTCTAATGTAGGTACGAAGTGAGACTCTGTCAAGGGTCTCTTGGAAGAAAAAAGCGTAATCTAGCGTATTTTTAAAGATTTTTTAAAAAATAGGAGAAAGAAGCTAAGAAGGGTAAGAACTATTATATAGACAGTCGGCAAAAGCAGAGGAAAAAGGGCTGATTATTCGGGTTTATTCTTCATCCACCACTCCCTGAAACCCTTTGCGTAACAATCGGTCCATTCCATGGCGGCCCTAGTACGCCCGATGTCATGATGAGCCTTTTCGCTTTCGATCCATTTATACTTCAGGATCTCTTTGCACTGGGCATTCATAAAACGCTTAAATTCTTTGTCGTCCATCTTTCGAGCTCCATAGCGCAAATCGCGTCCGGTTCTACGATATTGCAGATAATAAAACGATACTATTGAGTTCTCTTCTTAATTTATATCTTATTCGAGATTAAGTCAAGATTAATTCGATGATTTTGCCTATGAAACAGGGGCAAGGAAATGACGGATAAGTTGAGTAAAATCACTAGGTTTGCATAATAAAGAAAGGCCGCGCACTGGGTTGTGCGCGGCCTTTTGGAAGTTTATGATTTCTATTCTTAGTCTCCGGCTCCGGCCTTGGTTTCACCGTGACCCGCACCGCTAGCTGGCGAGTCATGTCCAGCTCCGTGCCCTGAATCTTCCGGGTAATGATGCTGTTCATGGTCGGCATTGGTCATGCCCCTCGGCAGTTCAGGCGCCCACTCCGGCTCAAGCTGCTTAAAGGGCGGCTCCATGTCGTGCGGGTTATGACACTCGGTGCATGTCCACCACCGACGCTTACCGTTTGGTCTCCACGAACCGGTACGCTTTCCGTGTATGCCGTCACGCCAGTCGCGGTATATCTGACCGTGACACTTGCCGCAGAGCTTCTGGGGCTGGTTAAAGCTTATCTCGTTACCGAAATGGTCTATGAGCTTATCGCGGTTCTTGGCGCTATGACAGTTAAGGCACCAGATCGCGCCCTTACCGTGTTTAAGATCCAGAGAGTTCGGAACGATATCCTGATGCATGTAAAGCTGGCGCGGCTTGGTCGAGGTCGGCACCGGCACTGTCTCCCCGTTATGGCATGCTGTACACGGCATAAAGTAGGTCAGGTGCGGAATGCGCGGTTTAACAACAGCCTCTTCGTGCGAGTAATCGGCCTCTATCGGCATCTCGCCCATGGGCTCTGTCCCGTCGAAGGGATCGCCCCACCAGAGCACGCCACCGGTCTTGTCCGAACATTTAATATTGGGCCAGTCGAATTCGTTATCACCCTCGACACGCTGGACCTTGGTATAACCCTCGCGCGACTCGAAGCAATCGGTCTTAGGAGTATCGCTCTCGGTGTTATCCGCAAGCGCGTCGGTAACCGGCCCTGTCGAAAGAAAGAACGCGAGCGTTGCTGCGGCCACGGTATATGTAATCTTAAAAAGTTTCATATCTTAAGAGTCCGGATATTCCTTATACTTAATATCGCCAAGCAGCACACCAACCGCGCCCTTGGCAAGTATTGTAAAGATGAATAGGCCTATCGCCCACGTTCCTATGCAGTTAATTATCTCTACGATGGACGGGGTATACTCTGAAAACTCGCCTATCGGACTCGGGTTGAAACCCGGAAGCACAAAGGCCATGCCCTTCTCAAGCCATATACCTACAAAAGCCACTAAACAGATATAGGGCAGTATCGTCAGGTTCTTACGTATCTTCGGGTTCAGGAGCAATATAAAGGAACCTACCATAAAGACCATAGCCGTCCAGAAGAATGGCACTATCATCGTAAGGCCGTGCTTGCCCATGATCGTATATACGAGAGAGAACGAATGCTCCGTGCCGGGATATAACTCCGTCACCAGCTCAGATATCGTAAGGAATAGCGCAATGCCTAAGCACCACACCACTATCTGCGAAAGGAAGTGAAATACCTTGTCCGGTATATCCAAATCGGTATTATTGCGTATCACCGAGAAGGCTATGATGATAAAGGCCGGTCCGGCCGCAAAGGCCGTGATGATAAACTTAATCGGTAGTATCGAATGCGCCCACATCGGTCTCGTAGGCATCGTATTCATAAGGAAGGCCGTTACCGTATGAATGCTGAGCGCCCATACGCAAGCGATATATACGAGCGGTATATACCACCTGTCATTTGTAGGCTCTCCCATATATTTCTTATAAAGGTAGTAGAAACCGCATACTACGTTCAGCGCAAGGTAGACGTTCAGCGCGACGACATCCCAGGTAAGCATGGAGTTCGGCCAGTTAAATATACCTATACCGGGAAAGATATGCCAGAGACGGTCGGGCCTGCCCATGTGAAAGAGGATAAAGATCATGCACATACTGACGGCGGCGATAGCCAACATCTCGCCTAAGACGGCGACCTTTTTGATCTCTTTATGTTTATAGACGTATCCGGGAAATACTACCGTGACGGCCGCGGCCGCCACTCCGACAAGGAATACGAAGTTGGCGAGATACAGACCCCACGTTACCTGGTCGGTAAGGCCGGTTACTATGAATCCATAGTAACCCTGAAGCGCGCCGCCTATAACGACAAGGCCGCCGAGCGAGAGCAGTATAAAACACCAGATATAGAACTTAAGGCCACCCTTTAGCAGATAGAGAGCCGTCTCTATGCCAAAGCATATGAATGTGGATATGAATCTTACAATCGAATTATTGTTCATAGCCTTGATTCGCCTTAGTCTACAAAGTAAAAGAACTTGGGATATGTGTTGAACTCCGCCTTGAGCCTGAAGACCCTCTTGCGGTCGAGTATCCTTCTGACCTCGCTCTCCGGGTCGAGCAGATTGCCGAACTTCCTCGCCCCCACGGGACAGACCTCGATGCAGGAGGTATAGCGACCCTTCCTCGTACGCTGGAGGCAGAAGTGGCACTTTTCGACTACGCCCTTTACGCGCGGGCGGTTGCCGAGGTAATGCATGTCGGTATTTAGTTCCTTGGCGGGCAGCGTCGGGTGCGCGAAATTAAAGCGTCTCGCCCAATAAGGACAGGCGCCCATGCACATCCTGCAACCGATACACCAGTTATAATCTATTACGACGACGCCGTCCGGGTCGCGGTAGGTTGTCCTTACGGGACAGACCTTGACGCACGGAGGCTTTTCACACTGCATACACTGCATCGGCAGGTAGAAGCTGTCTTTTTCCGGAACCTTCTCGGGCTCGTAATAGTGCTGCCCCTCTAAAATAAGGCCGGCGTTCCTGTAGGCGTTGCCGCCGACCTGTATACCGTAGTCTCCGCCCGGATAACCGCCCTGTGTGAGCGCCGCCTCGGAGAACTGGCCCTTTTCAAGCTTGATGACCCTGATCCACTCGATCTCGGTCGTATGACGGGACTGGTTATTCTCTTTAACACAGGCCTTTACACAACGGCGGCAGCCGATACATTTTTGAATATTCAGGGCGTAACCGAAGAGAACTCCCTCTTCGGCGGGCTCGTAGCCGACCTTTACCTTGCGGCCGTAGTCCTCTTCGTAACGCGTTTCAAGACGCTTTACGGACTCTTTCTTCTCTTGCTCACTCATTAACCGGTAGTTCTTCTGAAAGAATTCGGCGAATGTCGTGCGAGCTTCGGCCTTGTCGTCAGAACCCGTAACTAGGGCTGCGGCGCCTGCGAGCGAAGCGGCGCCCAGGCCCATGGTCTTGAAGAGCGAACGCCTGGACTGGTCGGTAAGCTCAGGCTCTTCGGCTCTATCTTTTTTAATATCGTCGGACAAGGGCTTTCCTTACTTTAAGACTTATAGTACTTATAGTTCTTCTTATAGTCGTTTACGAGTTTGGCCTTTACCTTAGAGGTCAGAAACTCCGGCTTGCAAGACGCCATGGCCTTAACGCCGGCATCCACATCCTTCTGGACCAAGGCGGAAAAGTCGCCATCGGTAACGGCCTTATGCAGATAGGCGGTTACACCGGCCGCGCCGCCGACGGCAACCGTGGCAAGCGCCGCGCCCTTAAGCAGACCACGCCTTGAGACGTCGCCTTTACGTTCGGAGCCTTTTTTCGTCTCTACCGTATCTGCGGCCCTTTTAGGGGCGTTATTTTTGATCTCGTCCGTCATGGATTCGGTCTTCTTTATTTTTAATTATGAAATAGTCGGGATTGCCAAATACAGCCTTACGTATTGTATACTGTATCCATTACTGTACATATAATATAAAAGAAAAACCATGTCAAGAAATTATTGTCCCTTTTCTTATAAAAGAAGGAGAAAAGAACGCATTAACAACGGTTTATTCTTTTATGCTATAATTCGAAGATATGGGCCCAATACTATTAAAAAAGATAATATGCGAGCTTTCAAAGCTCCTAACCGGAGCGCTCGTAAAGAAGGTCGATCAACCCGGAGAGCGCACTATCATTATACGGTTATTTACCGGCAGAGACGAAAAGCGCCTTATGATCTCGGCAAGCCCGTCTTTTTCGAGGATGCACCTTACCGTGGAACGCCCTGAGAACCCGCCGGCTCCACCCAGATTCGCCGCGCTGCTTCGTAGCCGATTAAAGAATGGGGTCATTACCGGTATCTCCGTAAACGACGGAGAGGTCGTCGCCACAATAACCTTCAAGGCGAGAGAGACGACCTATAAGCTGGTCGTCGAGCTTACAGGCAAGAGCGCAAATATAATTCTGACCGATGCGGAAGATATTATAATAGGATCTCTAAAGGAATATCCCGAAGGCTCGGCAAGGGTCGTTACGCAGGGGGTAAGGCTCACACCCTTGCCCCCTCTCCCGCCGGACCGGACCGCCAAAGAGGCCTTTGCCGAAAAAACACCCAATACAGATGACACATGGAACGAGAGCGCCGACGCCTTTTATAAATCTATAGACCGGGACAAAGGCGAGATTGAATCGAGAAGCCGCCTTGGTCGTATCCTGAAAAAGGCGCGTAAGAAGGCCGAAAAGAAGCTTCGTAATCTATCTAACGACAAAGACAAGGCGCACGTTGCAATCGAAGGCGCCCGAATGGGCGAGCTGTTGCTTACCGACTTCAGATCTTTAAAACGCGGGGCCAAAGAAGCCGTGGTCATGGACTACACCAAAGACCCTCCCGAAGAGGTCAAGGTCCCGCTCGACCCTGCGCTATCGCCAAACGAAAATATCGACCGTATCTTTAAACGCGCAAAAAAATCAAAGACCACACTAAAGGTACTGGCCGAACGGATGCCCGAAGTCGAAGCGGAGCTTGAGTATCTCGACACGCTTTCATACGAGCTCGAAGTCGCCGAGGACGAAGAAGGTTTTTTATTAGTAGAAGAGGCGCTCAGCAAGGCCGGGTATATAAGAGCAGCTCAAAAAGATACTAAGAAAAAGAGAAAACAACAGGGAGCCATGAAACGGGCAGAACCGGTCTCGCGCCTTAAGACTTCCGTTGAAACGGGCTCTATCGAAATGCTCGTCGGCAAGTCGGGCGCGGGCAACGACCTGCTGGTAAAAAGATACGCCAGGCCCGGAGATCTCTGGTTCCACGCCCAGGGCGCGCCCGGGGCGCACGTATTGCTACGTACCGACGGGATGAAAGACGAAGCGCCTATAGGCGCGATAGAAGAGGCCGCGCGCGAGGCGGCTAAACGCAGCCGCCTCGGCACGTCGTCAAAGGCCGAGGTCATATATACCGAGGCAAAGAATGTAAAGAAACCGCGCGGGGCGCGTCCGGGCATGGTCTCGGTCGATAGCTATCGCTCGATTCTCGTTGCTCTGGACCAATAGTCGTGATAAAAAGATATGTTCTATTGAGGAAAGGACAGTTTATGCCGAAGAAGAGCTTTTATAACAGAGGAATAATATTGGCGGTCGTAATGATTGCGGCCTTTCTTTACGGCTGCGGCGACGAGAGACCCGCAACCGAAGTTAAAGGCGAGAGCACAAGGCTCGACGTCACGGCGACGATACTGCCCGTGGCGGCCTTTACGGAGAAGGTCGGCGGGGAGCGCGTAAGCGTGACGACTCTCGTACCGCCCGGCGCGAGCCCGCATACATTCGAGCCCACGCCGCGCCAGCTCATCGGAGTGGCAAAGACAAGCGCGCTCATAATAGCCGGCTCCGGGGTAGAGTTCGAGAAGGCGTGGCTCGCCAAGCTCAAGGATATGAATAACGAGATGGCCATCGTCGACTCGTCCACCGGCGTAGAGAAAGACGGCGACGACGACGAGGACGACGACGAAGGTGAAGAAGACGACCACGGTGGTCACGACCACCACGGCCATAGTGGAAACGATCCGCACATATGGGTCTCGGTCCGTAACGCGCAGCAGATGGTCTCTAATATAAGAGACGGCCTGATAGAGATAGACCCGGACGGAAGAGATTATTACACCTCCCGCGCCGACGATTTTTTAAGGGAATTAAAGGACCTCGACGAGCGCTTAATAGAGGCGGTCGCAAAGATGGCCAATAAAAAGTTTCTCGTATACCACCCCTCGTGGGGATATTTTGCAAAGGACTACGGCCTTGAGCAGATAGCCATAGAGCGCGGAGGCCGCGAGGCTACACCAAAGACGATAGTAGAACTGGTCCGCGCCGCGCGCGCAAGTAAGCTAAAGGTAATAATAGCCTCCCCTGAGTTCTCGGCCCGCTCGGCAGAGGTAATAGCAAAAGAGATCGACGCGTCTCTCGTACTCATAAGCCCGCTTGAAAAGGATTATGTCGGCAATATGGAACGACTGCTAAAGGCGTTTGGGAGTAAGTAGGTGGTTTTGCCATTGCGAGCGTAGCGCGGCAATCTCGTTCTTCATTTAGAAGAGTGCTTTACTTAAATGTACTTGTTGGGTTTCGCAAAGAACGCGCTCTACCCAACCTACACGATTAGAGGTTTTTGTTACAATCATGTAGGTTGGGTAGAGCAAGGCGAAGCCTTACGAAACCCAACAAGTACCATTAAGTAAATAAGGGGGTTGGGACAAGCTCAGGCCCGTCACTTCGAGGAGCAAAGCAACGCGGCAATCTCGTAGTTAAACTTAGGATAAAAACGAGATTGCTTCGCTACGCTCGCAATGACCGTAAACAGAATAAGGCATCAAATATGAAAAGGTTTTCTATATATTATGCTTTGCTAGCGGTTCTTTTTATCGGTCTGTCGATTCCGGGTTTGGCATATGCGGGCTACGATGAGGGAATGATCGCCTTCGCCCGCGGAGACAGCGAGACAGCTCTAAAGGAACTCACGCCCGTAGCCGAGGCAGGTAATGCCAGTGCACAGTATAGCCTCGGATTGCTGTATGAAAAAGGGCAGGGAGTCGCACAAAATTACACAGAAGCCGCAAAGTGGTTTCGTAAGAGCGCAGAACAGGGGAATGCTTGGGCGCAATATAGCATGGGATTGCTGTACATTAAGGGACAAGGCGTTCCAAAACACTACGTTTTGGGTTATATGTGGGCCAACCTAGCGGGTTCGCAGAGGATTGAGGATGCCCGTAAGCAACTGAACATTTTGGAAAAAAAGATGACACCTGAACAAATAGCAGAAGCGCAAAAACTCTCCAGAGAGTTCAAACCAATAAAGACTACACAACACAACTCAAAGGAACCAACTAAAGATGCCCAATAGCGGAGTAGTAAGCCTTAAAAACGTAACGGTCGTGCGCGGGGGGGAGACGGTCCTGGAGGACCTCACCCTTTCTGTGGACGAGAGCGACTTTTTGGCCGTTATCGGGCCTAACGGCTCGGGCAAGACTACCCTCTTAAAGGTTATACTCGGCCTCATCGAGCCCGACGCGGGAGATGTCTGGATAGTCGGACACGAGCCGAAAGATGCGCGCATGCGTATCGGTTATCTGCCGCAAAAGTTCGACTTCGACCACAGCTTTCCGATCAACGTATTCGACGTCGTTCTGATGGGGCGCTACAGCGGCTTATTTCACCGTTATACTAAGGACGACCGCGACGCGACCGAGATGGCTCTGGCCACCGTCGGCATGTCCGACTTTCTAGACAGGCAGATAGGGAAGCTATCGGGCGGTCAAATTCAGCGCGTCTTTCTCGCGCGCGCAATCGTAAAGGACCCGCGCCTGCTGCTTCTGGACGAGCCGACGGCCTCCATCGACCCGGAGATGCAGAGTTCGTTTTATGAACTCATTAACGAATTAAAGGAGAAGATGGCCGTCATAATGGTAACGCACGATATCGGCGTATCGTCCGTACATGTAGACAAGATCGCCTGTATAAATAAAAAGCTCTTTTACCACGGCTCGGTCGAGGGGGGCTTGAAACATATCGAAGAGCTCTACGAGTGTCCGGTAGAGATAGTCGCCCACGGCGTGCCGCACAGGGTAATGGGACGGCATGATCATAAATAACAAAGAGGCGCAAATGACAAAGAGGTGCCGGCACAGATGATGGAACTGCTTCAATACGATTTTATTAGAAACGCGCTCATAAGCACGGTGCTCGTATCGATCGCCTGCGGCATCGTCGGTACCTATGTCGTCACCAAACGGCTTGTATTTATCAGCGGCGGCATATCGCACGCGGCCTTCGGCGGCATCGGCCTCGGTTATCTGCTCGGCATCAACCCGGTGCTCATGGCCATACCCTATTCGATACTATCTGCGCTCGGCATCGGTGTGATGAGCCAAAGGACCAATGTCAGCGAAGATACGGCGATCGGTATACTCTGGACCGTCGGCATGGCCCTTGGCATCATATTTATAAATCTCTCGCCCGGATACGCGCCCGACCTCTTCAGTTATCTATTCGGCAATATACTTACGGTGCCGAACTTCGACCTTTTATTGATGGTCCTGCTCGACTGCGTCATCGTCGGGGCTGTGGCGTTATTACACCGTGAGTTCGCCGCCCTGTCATTCGACGAAGAGTTTGCGCAAGTATCCGGCGTGCCGACGAGGTTCCTCTACCTCTTATTATTATGTCTCGTTGCGCTTAGTGTTATAGTGATGATACGGGTGGTTGGCATAATACTGGTCATCGCGCTACTTACCATACCGGTAGCCATATGCAGGCAGTTTACCGAACGCCTGATGACCCTGATGCTCTTATCGATACTTACCGGTATCATTATAACGCTCTTTGGGCTCTGGCTTTCGTATGTGCTCGACCTATCGTCAGGGGCGACGATTATACTGGCGCTCGGCGCGGCCTTTCTGCTGGTATCGCTCTTTAAACGAACTAAAAAGTCCAGCCCTTAGGGACTACCCTCTTTCTTCTCTTTCTTCCTCTCATACATAATACCGTCGGCTATCTTCAAAAGCCCTTCTATCGTCACTGAAGCCTCAGTATTAGCGTCGTAGAGCGTGGGGTCGTAATGGGTGGTGCCTGTGCTTATCGATAACTCATAGGCGCGCCCGTCAATATCGTTATGCTCCATTATTACATCGTTAAGCCTGTCGAGGATCTCGACCGAACCGTAGGCCGGAGTCTCGGTCGTTATAGCCGCAAACTCGTCGCCGCCGAGCCGTGCTATTATATCGGCCTGGCGAAATACCTTCTTTAAAACTTCCGCCGTCTCCTTCAGGGCACGGTCTCCCTCGTCATGACCGAGCGTATCATTGATAGTCTTCAGGCCGTCAAGATCACCAAAGAATATGACAAGCCTCTTTTTAGCCCTTTCGGCCACCTTTAGCTGCTGCCCGGCGAGGATGTGAAAACCCCGGCGATTATAGAGCCCCGTAAGCTCGTCAATGATCGACATCGAGTATAGTTCGGCCTCTTTCTCTTCGGCTCTCTTTCTCTCTATTGCCGTGGCAAGCACATTTGAGACCGACTGAAAGAAGGATATGTCGTTATGCGTAAATATCTTCTTTATCTTTGTATGCACGCCCATGACGCCGTAGGGTCCGTCGTGTCCCGAGATAACAATGCTCATGCCGCTTACGACACCATAGTCGTCTAATAACGTCTCGCAGGTAAAGCGCCGCTCGGCACGCAGGTCTTCGACTATTACCGGGTCGTTGGATAGTATGGTATACCCGGCCTGAGAGCGAAGACCCGCACCCACAGTGCCGCTTCCGATTGTCTCTTCGCGCCAGCCAACACCGGCCCGAAGCAGCAACTCGCTGCCGCTCGGCTGAAGTTCGAGTATCTCGCTTAGATCGACTTCAAGGGTTAAGGCGATACGCTTTACGGCCTCATCGAAGAGAACATCAAGGTCGCGCCCCGACAAGGCCATCTGTCCGAGCCCCGATACGACGCGCTGCTGCAAGATCCTTGTCCTTAATTCGCTCTCCATATCCTTACGCTCGGTAAGATCCCGAACCACGGCGACTATATAGCTCTTCTCACTCTCTTCGACATACTTAACGCTCGCCTCGACTGGAAAGGTCGTGCCGTCTTTCCTTATGTTAACCCCCTCGATAATAATCGAGCCGCGCCTCTTAACCTCGTCTATATGGAATTTACAGGTATCGACATCCGTTAACGACTCTTCAATATCTAACATAGACTTCTCAAGAAGCTCTTCGCGTTTATATCCCAGACTCTCGCACGCCCGCTCATTTACATCCATGAAAACGCAGCTCTCCGGGTCGGTTATGAAAACGGCGTCGTTGGACTGGTTGATAAGATTCTTAAATAGGCGCAGGTCTTCTTCGGCCTTCTTCCTTTCGGTAAGGTCGCGCGCCACGGCGACCAGATAAGAACGCTCGCCCTCCTCGACCATCTTTATACTTACCTCTACCGGGTAGATCGTGCCGTCTTTTCTCATATGCTCGCCTTCCATTATGAGAGAGCCGGTCTTTTTGATATTATCGACATGGGCTTTCCATGCGCCACTGTCCGGTATAACCGGCGCGATATGCATTACCCTCAAGGACAAAAGCTCCTCGCGGCTATATCCCAGGTTGACGCAGGCGCTGGCGTTCATATCGATAAATTCCGCGGTATGGGCATTTATAACAAATACCGAATCGCTCGACCTGTCTATGAGCAGCTTAAAGAGCTTTAGCTCCTCTTCGGCCTTCTTCTGTTCCGTGATATCTTGAATCGTGCCGAACATCCTGACGGGTATATCATTTTCATAAGTTACCTCGGCCCGCTCGTGCACGTAGCGAATCTCGTCATTAGGCAAGAGCAACCTGTGCATAATGCTGAAAGTGAGCCCGTCATTAAGAGCCGCGTCTACTGCATCTTCCACCCCCGCCCTGTCGGACGGGTGGACCAATTCAATAAAGTTCTCAAATGTGGAGTTGAACTCTCTCGGAGTGACCCCGAAGATACGGAATGTCTCCTCGGACCAGATAAGGTGGTTATTGGTTATATCCCAGTTCCAACTCCCTACATGGGCGATACGCTGCGCCTCGGCCAGCCCGGCCTCGCTCCTTCTCAGGCCCGTCTCGATATTACGCAGGTCGGCTTCCACACGAACCCGCTCCTCGATCTCACGTTTCAGCTCTTCATTATAACGGGTTACCTCCTGCGTGCGGTCTTTTACTCGCTCTTCAAGTGACGCATTGACGTCTTCGAGCTGTGCGTTGGTTTTTTCTATTAAGGCCGCCTCACGCTTTATTCGGCGGGCCATCGGCATGAAGATAACTATGGCCATCAGGGCAAGTATCGCAAGAGATATATACATTAAGAGGTCATTTAGATCCTTGTGTGCGCGTATGCCCTGCTCGTTCTCCTTCTGGTGGGCCATGGCGACCTGGTCGAGCGCAGTAAGCAAGACGGTCGAGGCCTCGCTTATCTCGAAGAGCAACCCGGCGTTATCTTTGTCAAATGTCATGTAGGGATCCTTGGCAATCTCCCTTACCCGGTAGATATACCGCCTGACCTTAAGATCCAGGGCAACCGGGGGTTCAAAATAATAAGGCCTCAAAAGATCCGAAACCGGCAACCTTATACCCATGGCCTTGTCACCGTTCACAATGGCGTTATGGGTGCGCTCCATAAGGTCTGCAGTCTCTAAAAGATCGACCCTGTATCTCTCGCGTTCAGCTTCGTCGGTTATGTCTATCATGGTATGAAAGAGCAGTGCGGCGCGCTGGGAATACATACGCTGGCGACCGGCCATATTGATTACGGCGGCGTCGGTCTCCCGGTCTTTGATATTGTATTCGAGCAGCATATGCGAGGCTATGGTAAGGATAGCCAGGGTTATGCCGGCCGCAATACCTGTAGGGAAGAGATATCTGTGCATACTATTCTTCATTAAAGACCCCGCTTAAGCGTTAGTCAAACAAAGGTAGAAGTAAATCCCAGATAGTTCAGTAGTGAAATAATAGATAAACAGGGGTGATATAGCTAAATAGCAATAAGGAAATAAACGAAGTATATTTTTCTCTAGTATAGCACATACTATAGAAAAGTCCACCAAAAGCACCCTATCTCACATACGAGAGAGAAACCATAGAGTAAGCGCTACCCATCTATAGCATTGCCGATATAGTAGCGCAAGGATAATGCCAAATAGTTAACCACCTGATATGCCAATACTTATCTAAAATAGATAAGATAGGAAGTGCTCATAACCAGGAAAGATGCCTGGAAATTAAACAATACTGCCTCAAAGCGCGCCAGAAGAGAAAGTCTCTTATTATATGCGAATTAGGTTACAAAAGAGATCTGAAAAGGTCGGCTAACGCACCGCAGACTATAAAAAGGCCTGGCGGGATTTCATTTACCTTACCTTGAAAGGAGCTTTATAGCGGTCCAGGCCATTACCTTCGCGCCCACAGCGAGCGCATCCTCATCCACATCAAAGGAAGCGTTATGAAGCATAGCGGTAAAGCCTTCTTCCTTATTGGAGGTGCCGAGACGAAAGAGAGCTCCGGGGACTTCGGCGAGGTAGTATGAAAAATCCTCGGCCCCCATCAACGGGTCGCGCATGGCGGTAACATTTTCAGGGCCTAATATATCACGGGCCGCCGACGCTACGACTTCGTCAACCTCAGGGTCGTTAACGACCGAAGGGATCTCGAAAGAATACTCAAATTCATAGTCCCCGCCAAAACCGTGAGTAACGCCACGAACGGTCTCTTCTATAAGGTCCGGCATCTGCCGGCGGACCTCTTCGTTAAATGTCCTGACAGTGCCCTTCATCTCCACGCGGTCGGCAATGATATTCTCTGCGTCGCCGCCGTGAATGGTGCCGATCGATATCACCGCGTGATGGAGCGGATCGGTGCGGCGGCTGACGATATGGTGTATGGCGTTAATAACAAGAGAGGCTATGAGCACCGCGTCCACGCTCTTGTGAGGCCTTGAGGCGTGGCCGCTCTTGCCCTTAACGACGATCTTTATCCAGTCGGCCGAGGCGGTCATAACGCCCTGCTTATGTGCGATCTGTCCGACGGAAAATTCCGGAAAGCAATGGAGCGCGCATATGGCGTCTACGTCCGGGTCCTTTAACGCGCCCGACTCTATAATGCCTGTGGCCCCGCTCGGCCCGCGCTCCTCCGAGGGCTGAAAGAGAAATTTGACATTACCAACGAGACGCTCCCTTAGATTGGCGAGCGTTATGGCTACGCCAAGTAATATAGCCGTATGTACGTCATGGCCACAGGCGTGCATCACCCCGTCTACGCACGACTTATATTCGGCCTCGCTCTTCTCCTGCATGGGAAGTGCGTCCATGTCGGCCCGAAGCGCGACGGTACGGCCCGCTTTAGCCCCCTTCAGAAAACCGACGACACCGTGTCCGCCGACATTTCTCGTGACCTCGATATCGGAGGCCTCAAGCACTCCGGCTACGAGGGCCGAAGTCATGCGTTCCTCGCCCGATAGCTCAGGGTTCTGATGAATCTCGCGCCTGAACTTCTTTATTCGTTCGGCCCCATTGTCAACGAGCTCTACTATATCTTTTAGGTCTATCTTCTTCTTAGTCATAAATTCCTCATAAAAGAGTTCCTGAAAAAATTAGAGATTTTTTCCGAGGTCGAGGCGCGACTGAAGATAGAAAGCGGAGCGTGGTCTTTCACGTGAGCATTTATATCTTTAGTCGCAACGAAGAGATCGGGAAAAAGATCAATTTTTTATAGCTACCCCGCCTCTTCTTTCGTCACCCGCGCCTTCGTATCCACCTTCGGTCAAAACTACCGAGTGCGCCCCGCCGAAAAAGACGTCCCTGCACGACCAGCTCTTCAGGTGGGGCACCATCTTTTCGAGCCTCTTTAATTCTCTCTCGTCCACGCCATGTTCTACATGCAGCGTGCCCTTGTCAAAGTAGGCGCGGGGCAGATTGACGGCCTTACCTGCCGGCAGGCCGAAGTCGAGCACATTAAGAATGACCTGCAAGATCGCGCTCCGTATCCTGTTCGAGCCGCCTGAACCTGTGACTACCTCCGGCGCGTCGCCATGCATCACTATGGTAGGACTCATCATCGAACTCATGCGCTCACCCGCCCTCTGCAAGTGAAAGCCGCCGGGGTTAAGGTCCTCTTCGCCGAGCATATTATTCATCATTATGCCGGTGCCCGGTATGGGATAACCGCTGCCGGAGCCGGTGGAGGTCGTAACGGTCGCCGCGTTTCCAAGGGCGTCCACAACACTTATCTGCGTCGTTGAGGCCGAGTGCCATTCGTCCGGCACGGCAGGGGCTTCGATACCGATCCTCTTTCTATAGTTAGTCACATTTTCGTCAGAGAGAAATATATCGGTCAAGCCCTCTTTAAAGAGGCACTCGTCGAGCTTCTCGCGCCTCGCTTCGTTCGTTACGCGCTTTACCTCGGAGAGCAGCTTCAGGTAATCGGCCCCGTTATGTTTCATCGCTCCCAGATCAAAGCCCTCAAGCAGTGATAGCGTAAAGGCGATAAGCGTTCCGCCCGAAGAAGGCGGCGGATTCGTATAGACCTGCCTACCCCTATATATTACCATAACAGGCTCTCTTTTATAGACACGGTATGATCTCAGGTCCTCTTCGGTCAAAAAACCCTTTTTGGAAAAACCCTCAACAATTGACCTTGAAAGCGGACCGTTATAAAAACTCTCAAGGCCGTCTCGCAAAAGAGACTCAAGCGTATCGGCCAGTAATGGATTGACTAATATATCCCCTTCGGAAAGTATCTCGCCGCCGGGTGCGAAAAAAGATCGGCCCTCTTCGGTAAGTGTCAATATCGGCGTAAGAATCTTTAGAAATCCGGCCTGGCGGGGCGAGAGCTTTATCCCATCTCTCGCGTATCTGATAGCCGGTTCGAGTATCTTTTCGATTGGGAGCGAGCATAACTCTTTATGTACGAGCGCAAGCCCGGCTGCATTGCCCGGCACGGCTGCCGAACCCTCGCCTACGTGAAACTCCTGCGTGGTATCGGAAAAGTTTACATCTACGGAATGGAAGTTGACGGAGTCTCTATTATTATCCCTGCCAAGCCCCGGAACAGCGGTAAAGAAGTCGTAGAGCGAGATAGCGCCGCCGCTCTTTTTAGCCATGAGAAAACCGCCCCCGGCAAGGCTCGTCAGGGCCGGCTCGCAGACGAATGAGGCAAAGGCCGCCGCCACGGCTGCGTCAAAGGCATTGCCCCCGGCCTCTAACATCTCAATGCCGGCGCGGGCCGTCTCTTCGGTGCCGGCCGAAACCACCCCGCCGGCCCTACTCACTACCCTTGACCTCGGCGTAAAGCCTTGCGACCTGCGCCTTTACGATCTCTTTGAAATCACCGGTATCGGCCCATACGTCAAGCTGTCGAGCGGCCCCTGTGCCGGAGTCTGACTCTATAGAATACTTTAGTTTTTCGATATATTTCGTTGAACCCAGCGCTTCGGACTCAGGCGCAACCATTTCTAGCAAGTCCAAAAGTCCCTCTCTAAGTTTAAAGGTCGAATGTCCGTCGGCGGTAAGCAGCTCACCATCTAGTCCGTAACGGCAGGCGCGCCATTTATTCTCTCTAATAACAGCGGACGAGAGCCGTTTATAGGGGACTTCCTCATGATACTCGTCGCTGAACTTCTTTACCAGGGCCTGAACGAGCGCGGCGATAGAGACGGCCTCTCCGATGGTCGAGGGGGTGTCGCAGATACGAAGCTCCACCGTGCCGAAGTCGGGATGAGGCCTCACGTCCCACCATATCTCCCGTATCGTCTCAATGGTGCCGGTCTCGATATAACTTTCGACCAACCGGGTATATGTATCCCAACTCTCAAAATAAAACGGCAAGCCCGCCGTCGGTAGAGTCTCGAAGACCTTGGTCCTGTATGATCTAAGGCCCGTATCCTCACCCTCCCAAAAGGGCGAATTGGACGACAGGGCCAGTATATGCGGCAGGTAATATAAGATACGGTTCATTACGTATATACAGCGTTCCGGGCCGTCCACGCCTACATGGATATGCATACCGAAGATATTAAAACGACGCGCCACCATCTGGAGCGTATCTACGAGCCTTCTGTAACGCGGGCCGGCCGTTATCACCTGATCCTTAGCAAGGGAGAATGGATGCGTACCGGCCATCGATATAAGCGCGCCTTCGGTAGCCGCGCCGTCGATGACACGCCCGATAACCTCCTTAAGCTCTCCATGTGCCTGATCCAGATCCGCGCATACGCCGGTTACGACCTCAAGGTTCGACTTCATAAGTTCATGTTTGACGTCACCCGCAGCCCTAGCCAAAGGCCCGGCCTTAACTGCCGCGATTACTTCATCGGAGAGATTGGCGAGGGCCAAAGTATCTTTATCGATAAGCTGAAGCTCAAGCTCCATGCCGACGGTAAAGCCCTTTGAATTATTGAAGCTTATGGTCATATTAAATTTCTTCCAGTTCGCCTTCTTTTAACCTGTCTCCGCAATCAGAACATATACTATGCGTAAAGTGGGCGTCCGAATGGGCCTCTATATATGTCTCTACCTTTGACCAATAGCCGTCGTCGTCTCGAACCTTCTTGCAGTAGGAGCATATCGGGATGAGGCCGTGCAGCATCTTGATACGCTCAAATGCGTCCATCAACGCCCCTATCATATTCTCGCGCTCAGCCTCGACATCTTTACGTTTGGTAATATCCTGCACAACCTCGATAAAACCGGAGGCCTTGCCAGATTCATCCATGACAGGGAAGGCCTTTATATGCACAGAAACCGTCCTGCCGTCCTTAAGGGTCGCCTCGGTTTCGACCTCGGCCGCGCGGCCCGTCTCCATAGCAGCAGTACCGGGACAGTAAGAGCAAACACCGTCGCACCGTTCAAACTCTTCAAAACAGTTCTTGCCGACAAAATAACCAGGTCTTCTCTCAAATAACTTGTGTTGAAAGCTATTAGCCATAAGGATCCTGTAGTCGCTACCAATAAGCGTAATGCCCATGTCGATATTATCAATGAGCGAACGATAACGGGCCTCACTCTGTCTTAGTGCCTCACCGGCATTAGTGATCTCTGTGACGTCTCTGGCAAAATGGCCAAAACCTATGGGCACGCCTTTCTTATTGATTATTGTCGAGATACGCACGTCGAGCACCTGTCGATCCTCTCCCTCTCCATTATTTATCATATAACTGGAACGTCCGGTCTTCCTGACCTCGCTCATCGTCTCTTCCACGCGCTCGGGATTAACATTTTCGCGCTTGTGTATCTCGTCTATCCTCATGCCTATCGCTTCGCTAGCGGGCAGATTATAAAAAGACTCGGCAACCGGGTTGATATAATTTATAGTCATATCGGGCGAACATGTAACAATGGCCTCGTCGGTCGTGCTGCGAAGGATATTATCGAGATATGTAGACTTCTCGTCGAGTTGCCTAACAACCTCCCTGAGGCGACCTTCGGTCTCGCCTACCTTCGCCTTCAAGGCCTTTACATACTCGCTCTCAAGCCCCTTGATAACGTCAAACTGAGTAACAACCCCGGTGAGAAGGCCGTCAGAATCCACTACGACAAGCCTGCGAACCCCTTTCTCCATCATGAGGGCTACCGCATCCTGGAGCTTGCAGCCTACCGTGACGGTCTCGACCGGAGATGACATATATCGGCTTACATCGTTCTCGTCAAACTCAACACCCTTTGCGGCAAGCCTTGTAATATCACGCTCCGTAATAATGCCTATTGGCACGGCCTCAGATACTATTATAACGCAACTTATGAAGGCCGACGCCATTAAGGAGACGGCCTTAACAAGCGAGCCGTCTTCGGTGAGCGTTACGACATCCGGCGTCATAATCTTCCCGACCTCTTTTAAAGAAACGAAGTACTCCGGGTTGAGCCATCTTATTAGATCTGTCTGAGTAACAACCCCGACGATATCCCCGGCCTCGTCCACCGCGGTGAGGTGGCGGATTTCATTAGATGCCATAAGTTCGTATATCTCAAATATATCGAGATCATCAACAGATCTCTCCACAGTAATTACAGGCGATATCATAATATCGCCGATCGCGGTAGAGGCGAAATCCATCCGCTCGTTAGCGGCCCTTACAATGTCACGCTCGGTAAGTATGCCGCAGGGTTTCTTCCCATCGAGCACAGGAACGCAACTTACCCCTTCACGCTCCATAAGGGCCACGGTATCGGCAAGTCTATCGGTGGTCAAAACGCTCTTTACATCGGTTGTAAATATCTTGCTAATTGTCTTGCTTATCATAGATGATGAGCCCTTTCTTTTTTAGACAATAGTCATAGATACTATAACTCAAAACGGCGCAATAGGCAAAAAGCATATCATTTAATCATAACACTTTTATGGGCGAGATAAACGAGTTGCCAAAATAACAATGCTCCTAAGATATTTTGCTTCTTGACTATGGCTTTTTTTACTTTAAAATAGCTTTAAGATGATAAAGGAGACCTGATTAGTGTTGAAAATAATAGACGACGAGCTCTTAAATGCCACCTCCGGCAGGGCGAAAGAGAACGGCAGGCTCAGGATGAACCACAACCTGCACGAGCTTTCCGATAATGTCCAGCGGATGTTAAACGCCGTTGAGCCGAATAGTTATATCCGCCCCCACCGTCACGTAGACCCTCCAAAGGTCGAGTTATTTCTTGCGCTCCGGGGGGCTGGGGCCTGTTTTCTATTCGACGATACCGGCAATGTGACCGAGTCTTCGGTCTTTGGCGACGGCACGCACAACCACGGCGTGGAGATAGCTTCCGGACAGTGGCATACGGTAATGGCGCTTCGACCCGGAACGGTATTTTTCGAGGTAAAGGACGGCCCCTATGTCGAGACGCTGGACAAGGACTTTGCCCCCTGGTCTCCCGACCCTGCCGATAAGGAGGCGGCAGCCGCATACCTTCAGGGGCTACGGAGAAAGGCCCTCGGGCTTTAGACCGTCTTAAAGATAATAAAGAGACAAACAAATAAAAAAAGGCCGCACCCCGAAACGGGATGCGGCCTTAAGTCATTAAATTAGTATTATTGACGGTTAATTAAAACTCCATCACAAGGCCCACTAGAGCCTGGGTTGTCCTCATCTCCACATCGGAACTGATATCGTTACCAAACTCAAAATCGGCCCTCTGGTGCCTTACCTCGCTGAAAGCAAAAAGGTTATTGCCAAGGTCGTAGTCAAACCCGGCAAGGGCCTGCCAGCCCATGGCCGTATCATCGTCGCCGACAAAGGGCAGGCCTGCGATTGTGCCGCTATCTACTTCCATCTTAAAGATGCCGCCGCCAAGGCCTAAGTAAAGACGTAGCGGCTCAGAAGGCCTGAACCTCATAAGAAAGTTTCCTGTAAGAGCAACGATGGAGGTATCGGCGTCGGCAGGTACCGTGACCCCTGCAGCCTTAATAGCGCTAAAGTCGGGATTTTGCCAGTTTATATCGGCTTCAAAACCAAACTGAACCTTCTTGTCGCTTGGCAGGTAGTAACCTGCTCTTGCGCCTACTGCGATGCCGTTATCAAACTCGAACTCCATCGGTATCGTTACGGGGTGGGTCTTGACGTCTGCGTCCGAAGCCATTGAAAAACCACCGTAAAGACCCACATAGGAACCATCCGACGCGCTAGCCGCCGTGGTGAGCGCAAATAGGGACATAGCGACCGTAATCGCCATCAAAAACCTCTTCATAAAAGATCCTCCTCGTTTTAGGGTTTAACTATACAAAAATAAAAAACCGACGCGGTCCGGGTGGCGCATCTATCAAGGACTGCATATCACGAGAGCGAATGTGAAAGACGCACGGTTTACAACAAGATACTCTATCAAAAAAAATATAGCGATGATTTACTCGCAAGATTACAACTAATGAAAGGCCCTGTCAATAGCTTTCTATCTCGGCGGCAAAGCAGAATAGGTTGCCGAAACAATGAAAATACTGGTATAGTATTGGCTGATAATTACGGTACAATAACCTAAGAAACTCTGATCTATTCGTGAACTCGTACCTTGTGCCTAAAATGTCCGGCTTCCGCGTTACGAATCTTCTTAATAGCTAGCTATTAAGTGCATTTCGCGCCTTGAATCTGAACATTTTCGACCACAACCTACTTCGCTCAGAATAAATCAGAGCTTTCCTAACCGGCGGAGCCCATGACAAAAGCGCTATTCCCTGTTCTATCCGATATAAAACTTGAAGACAAAGTATGGCTCGACCCGCTCTTAAAGGCCGCTAGTATAGGTATTAGCGAATTCACCTTTGCCAATCTATATCTCTTCAGGAAGATCCATGCATATCAAACAACGACCCTTCAAAAAGAGAACGGGAGCGGCACTACAGTAATCACCGGCTCCGACGAGGGAGAGAGTTTTTTCATGATACCATTCGCCCTGCCAACGGACGAGGAACTAACGCTGCTCTTCAGGCGCTTCGGCTCTATAAAGAACGCGAGCTGCCACCAGGCGGTAATCCTCTCAGAGGCGGGTTACCGTGTAGAAGAAGACCGGAACAACTTTGACTATATCTACCTGAGAAGAGATCTCGCCACACTGGCCGGAAGGCGTTACGCCAAAAAGAGAAACCTTATAAAACAATTCAATACGGAATACCACGCTACTTCGTCTCCGTTAAACGAGTCAAACAGGGACGACGCCCTCTGGATACTGGACCGCTGGGTAGCCGACAGGCCTACACCGGGCGACTACGACGCGGCGCGCGACGCCTTGATCTCACTTGAAGAGCTCGGCCTCTTCGGTACTATCTACCATATCGACAAGAACCCGGCGGCCTTCACCATCAGCGAGATACTGCCGGACGGAAAGAGCTCCATAACCCACTTTGAAAAGAGCCTCTCGCGTTACCGGGGGCTCGCCCAGTATGTAAACCGCGACTTCGCCTCGACACTGCCCGATTCGGTGCGCTTTATAAATAGAGAGCAAGACCTAGGCGAAGAGGGGCTGCGCCAGGCCAAAGAGAGTTACAAACCCCTCTGCTTCCTGAAAAAGTTCAGGGTCTATTGTGACAGGTAATGGCCCGTTCAATGGCCACAGATACAACCGGCTTAACGAATATATTCAGAAACACCACGGTACGCGCGCCTACAAGATTACTGTAAATATCGACCTCGAATGTCCCAACAAGGACGGCACGAAATCCTCGAACGGCTGCACTTTCTGCACGCCCGATACCCTGCTTGTGCCCTCCATGCCGGACCTGGCCACAGTAAGCGAACAGGTCGAGAGCGGTATCGAAGTACTTTCCAAACGTCGCGGCGTCGAAAAGTTCATCGCCTATTTCCAGCTAAAGACCAGCACGAACGCGCCGGTTGAAAAACTTCGCGCCCTATACGAAGAAGCCCTTATAAACCCGCTCGTTGCCGGGCTCGCAATATCGACCCGTCCCGACTGCGTCGGTGAAGAAGTTATGGAGCTGCTCGAAGGACTCTCCAAAAAGACCGACCTCTGGCTCGAACTCGGCCTGCAAAGCTCTAATGATGAAACACTCGTCCTCATAAATCGCCAACATACGGCAGCGGACTTTGAAGACGCCGTCTTACGCGCCGCAAAGAGAGATATTAAGGTCTGCGCCCACCTGATGATAGGCCTACCCGGAGAGAGCCGCGACGATATCCTCGATACTGTCAGCTTCGTCTCAAAACTGCCGGTCTGGGGCGTAAAATTTCACCAGGTCCAGATCGTCAAAGGAACCGCCCTCGAAACCCTCTGGAAAGAGGGCGAATACGAACCCATTACTATTGATGATTATACTACGGTCGTGATAAAATGCCTCGAACATCTACGGCCCGACATCGTCATACACAGGCTCGTCGGAGATATGAACCCGACTATGCTCGTCGCCCCGTGGGGACCGGCGAAGTTCAATGCCCTGGAAAAGATAAAGAGAGCGCTGGAAGAAGAAAACACTCGGCAAGGACGTCTCTGGCAAGGCGACAACTAAGGAGATATAAAAGTGGCGGATAAGAGGATAGCAAAGCTTGCAAAGATACTGGTAAACCATTCACTTAGCGTAAGAAAAGGCGAAAATGTTCTGATCGTATCCTCTTCGGAACTCGCAAAGCCGCTGGTGCTTGAGGTCTATAAAGAAATTCTTCTGGCCGGGGCTCACCCGCTCGTATCGATAAAGTTAGAGGAGGCGGCAAATATCTTCTTTGAATACGCAAGCGAAACCCAGCTCCGCCACCTGCCGAAGACCCAGCTCCACGAGGCGAAGAATATGGACTGTTTTGTCAATATCCGCGCGCCGTTAAATAAAAAGGCCCTCTCAAATATAGACCCCCAAAAAGCGGGAACAAGATCCAAGGCCTTAAAGCCTATCGGCGAAGAAATTGTAAATAATAAACGCTGGGTCCTTACGAACTTCCCCACGCAGGCCCTTGCGCAAGAGGCCGACATGTCCCTATCCGAATACGAAGACTTCCTCTACCGCGCGACCAATATCGACTGGGACAAGGTCAAAAAGCAGGAAGAGTCGCTCCAAAAGGTACTCGACAAGGGCAAGACGGTCCGCATCATGGGTCAGGATACCGACATCACCCTCTCCATCAAAGGCAGAAAATCGATACCCTGCCACGGCATACGCAACATGCCCGACGGAGAGGTATTCCTGTCACCCATCGAAGACTCGGCGGAGGGCCATATCTATTACGAGATGCCCGCCATCTATCAGGGGCGCGAAGTGACCGGCATACGCCTGAGATTCAAAAAAGGCAAGGTTGTCGAGGCCACGGCAACTAAGAACGAAAAATTCCTCCATACGATGCTCGACACCGACCGTGGCGCGCGCTTTCTCGGAGAGCTCGGCATCGGCACCAACTACGGCATAAAAAAGTTCTCAAAGGATATCCTCTTCGACGAAAAGATCGGCGGAACCGTACACCTCGCCGTCGGCCGCTCATACGAATCGGCCGGAGGCACCAACAAGTCGGCCATCCACTGGGACATGATAAAAGACCTCCGACAAGGCGGCTGCATATTCATAGACGGAAAACCGATACAGAAGAACGGGAAGTTTTTGATATAGCACTACCGTGCGGTTAATATTAAAACCTAACTCGGTGGCGTTAAATTTGCTTATGGCAAGTGTGCCCTGTAGGGTGTCCATCGCCCACCGCTTGTCACCCTGAGCGGAGCTGGTGGTCTCAGGCTATCAGGTCAGTACGGAGCCCCTCGTAGCCTGAGATTCTTCACTCACTCAGAATGACAAAAACTGCAAAGACCCGACGCAACCCCCGAATTCCTTGACAGAAAGCCCCCCAGCGGGATAATATTAATGATTGAGTAAATTCCTCGGAAAAATTAGAGATTTTCTCCGAGGTCGAGGCGGGATAATAAATAAAAAGCGAGGCGTATACCTATACGTTGAGCGTTTTATTCATTATCCCAACGAAGAGATCGGGGAAAAGGTCAATTTTTAGGTGAGATATGGAAATCGATCTAGTACTAAAGACATATAAAGATAGCGTAAAGGCAAAGAAAAAGTTCTTTACCGATGAGAACGCGCGCCTGCTCGTAGATGTTGCCGAGACGATCGTCGAGTGCTTTAACGCCGACGGAAAGCTCTTAATAATCGGCAACGGCGGCTCGGCCTCGGACGCGCAGCACCTTGCGGCGGAGTTTGTAAATCGCTTTGAGATCGAGAGGCCTCCACTACCCGCGCTGGCCCTTACGACCGATACCTCTAATATCACAAGTATCGGTAACGATTACGATTTCGACCAGATATTCTCCAAGCAGGTAAAGGCTCTCGGCAGGGATGGCGACCTTTTGCTGGCCATAACGACGAGCGGCAACTCGGCAAATATCACCAACGCCGCCATTGCCGCAAAAGAGACCGGAATAAAAACAATAGCGCTAACCGGCAAAGGCGGCGGCGTACTCGCCGAACACGCCGACATGATAATAAATGTAGAGGCCGAAAAGACCGCACGTATTCAAGAGGTCCACATAACGGTCGGCCACATACTCTGCCAGTTAGTGGACCATATGTTATTCGGTCAGCCGGGAAAATAATAATGAAGTACGAACCGTTAGATAAAAGCGCGATAAAAACCTATTCGATAAAAGACCGCAAGTCCAAGGTCTCGGTCGAAGACTTTGCAAAGCTGCCCGAACGCGGCGGCTCGGTAAAGGCATTCTTAGAGGGCCTTCCCGGAATGCTCGGCGCAAACGACCTGCGCGCAGTCGCCGCGGCAGTCGCCAAGGCGCACGGAGAAGGTAAAACAATCGCCCTCGGCATGGGCGGACATGTCGTAAAGGTCGGGCTTGCGCCACTTATAATAGAGCTGATGAAGCGCGGCGTAATCGGCGCGATAGCCATGAACGGCTCCTGCGTAGTGCACGACTTCGAGTCTGCCTTTAACGGCACGACGAGCGAGGACGTAGACGCGGAGATAGGCGGCGGCGCATTCGGCATGGCCGAAGAGACCGGCACGCTCTTAAACGAAGCGATAAATAATAACCGCGACTTAGGGCTAGGGCGCGCAGTCGGAGAGATGATAAATAGCTGCGACTTTCCATATAAAGACCTCTCCATACTCGCCGCCGGTGCGAGGCTCGACATACCCGTAACGGTACATGTCGCAATGGGAACCGACATCCTGCACATCCACAGGAATATGGACGGAGAGGCGACCGGCGCGGCGACGATAAAAGATTTCGATACATTTAGTTCGGTAGTAGCAACACTCGAAGGCGGTCTATATATAAACCTCGGCTCGGCGGTCCTCT
>JAJCZF010000041.1 GCA_029262535.1 Deltaproteobacteria bacterium | reverse complement strand
GAGATGGCGGCCTGTGCAATTGTCGGCAAGGCCGGAACGAGGATAGCCTGAGCCCTTTGCCGGTCTTGTATATTATTCGTTTATTATATAGTCGAAATCTTCGGTCTGGACAAAATCTCCCGGTACATTTGCGCGCATCTTTTCGTAGAGGGCCTTGTCGCGGCTGAGCGGTATGACGACATAGGGCCTCTCTTTTGAAAAGTCGATATTTATGGGCTGGTCGGGGACCAGGTAGATGAGATTCTTTTCTTCTCTGCCCTCTTCGAGATATGTGTCGGTTAAAAACTGAACCGGTTGCGGTCCGTAGAAATTTACAATAACAAACTTTTTCATTTCGCGCGGTTGGCTATTTATAAATTCCGAGATCCGGTACTGGTTTTTACTAAAATAGAAGCCGATATCCTCGTGGCCGGCCCAGCTCTGAAAATACTTTCTATACTCCATAACCCCGGTAAAGACGAGGGTCGCTATAGCGAAGACGGCCAGCAATCTCTTGCCCGTTTCATTTGAGAAGCTTCTTTTAAGGCAGCCGTACAGGTACGTGCCTCCGAGCGCGGCAAGAATAAAGGCGGGCAAGACGGCGTTAAGCGCCCTGTGCGCGTGCGGGTGAGGCCCTGAACTGAGAAAGGCAGGCGCAAGCGTCGCCAGAAGCCACAAGAGCAAAAAGAGCGGTAAAAAACTTCCGTCTCCGGCGCATCTCTTTGATAAAATCCCTCTAATGTAAGCAACCGACATTCTAACGCCTAAGACAATACCGATAATAAAAAAGATCCCCGTTGTCCAATAGAGCTGGGGCGAACCCGGCAGGTTGTGGCGTAAAAACTCGTCTCCGCGTAAGTTGAACTGTCCAAGTGTCACAAAGAAATTCTTGATTACCACGAGCGCCCAGCCCGGCTTTTCGAAGATCGAAAGATCCTTTGCGCGGTGCGTAAAATCCTCCGGGTGAGTTAGGAAATAATAGAAGATCGGCGAGGCTACGACAAGCCATGCGGTCCAGTAGAAAAAAATCGGCACGATAGGTTTATAGACTTTATCGGTCTCGCTATTACCCCGCGCCCTCTGTAATAACCATAAGAGGAGGAGCGCGAGAGCGACAAAGGGCAGGACGCGGTTGGAGAGATAGGTGTGAAAACTTAGTCCCAAAAAAATACCGCCGAGAATGAAGTCGCGTATGCGGCCGCTCCTGCAGGTAGCCCTGACGAGAAACCAGAATGCGAAGACCGTGGGCAGCGGTGTGAGTGTCGCGTTAAAGCCGATGCGCGAAAATAGCGTATGCCAGAACGAGACTGCGAGCAGAAAGGCGCAGGCAAGCGCCGCAGTGTTTGGATTTATTCCATATAAAAGGGTCTTGTCTTGTTGCGTAGGCGGGCGCGGCCATGCCTGGAAGATCTCTCTCGATAGAAGAAAGATACCAAGAACCGTAAGCAGGCCGATGACCGCCGAGGTGACGCGTATAGCCCAAATCGATTTGCCAAAGAGTGCAAAAGAGAGCGCGATTAGATTTACATAGAGGCCCTCGTGCGTAAAGGGCTCTCTCTTCATGACCATCGGGTCGATGCTATAGAAGAATTGAAAGTCGCCGGTCGTAAGGGCCTTCTCGGCCTTCAGACCGCCGACGGCCTCGTCGATATCGAGATAGCGCGGGTTTTCATCAAGTTTATATAAGCGAAAGAAGGCCGCGATAATCAGCACTATTATCAGGCAGATAATTATCCTGCCCGGACTTATGGACTCGTTCACTTTGGACATGTTTAGTAATATACAACTTTTGAGGAGCTGAAACAACCACACAGGCACACAGGTGTGCTCTTATTTCGCGAAGGGGGGGGGCATAGGACAGAAGGTTCTTTCGTCCGCGAAGATATCTTTGGAGAGAAGTTCTTCAGATGAGGGAGTTTGCGTCGCCGCTCTCATCTTATCTGTGGGATAAGGTGAGAGCGGCTCGGATACCTCTCATTACTTCTTTGCGAAGAGTTTCTTGAATCCCGCTTTATATGGGGCCGTAACCACACCCTTTTCGGTGATGATGGCGTTAACGAGCTTAGCCGGTGTGACGTCGAAGGCCGGGTTGAGGACGTCGATCCCCTCCGGGGCCATGCGCTTTCCGCCGATGTGGGTGACCTCTCTGGTCTTTCGCTCTTCTATCGGTATGCCGGAGCCGTCCTTCATATCCATGTCAATGGTCGAAGTCGGCCCTGCAACGTAAAATGGTATCTTGTGATAACGCGCAAGGATTGCCACGCCGTAGGTGCCGATCTTATTGGCTACGTCTCCGTTGGAGGCCATGCGGTCGGTGCCTACCACGACGGCGTCTATCATGCCCTTTTGCATCATGTGGGCAGCCATATTGTCGGTGATGAGCGTTACAGGTATATTGTCTTCTTTAAGCTCCCATGCCGTCAGGCGCGCTCCCTGAAGGAAGGGCCTCGTCTCGTCGGCGAATACCTTTACATTCTTTCCCGCTTCGCTGGCGGCCCGGATTACGCCGAGCGCGGTGCCGTAACCGGCCGTAGCCAGCGCGCCCGCGTTACAGTGGGTAAGTATGGTCCAGTCTTTTTTTAGAAGTTTTGCGCCGTTCCGTCCCATTTTTTTGTTTATCTCGATATCGTCGTCGTGGATATCCTTGGCCTCTTTTACGAGTCTCTGTTTGAGTTTGGCTATAGTTAGGCCTTTATTCGCTTCGGCCACACCTTTCATGCGCTCTATGGCCCAGAAGAGATTTACCGCGGTCGGCCTGGTGCCTGCGAGGTGGTCGCAGACCTTTGCAAACTTTTTTGAGAATTCGTCAAAGTCCTTTGCCTTTATATCGAGCGCGCCGATGGCGCAACCCATGGCGGCGGCGACCCCTATGGCCGGGGCCCCTCGAACGACCATATCCTTAATCGCCTTGGCCACACCCTTATAATCTTTATAGGTGTTATATACCTCCTTTGTGGGCAGGAGGCGCTGGTCTATCATTACGCATGTATTTTTTTTCCATTCGACTACCTTAAACATATAATAGCTCCTTTAGTATGATTTATTTTATACTGGTGATCTTTTGCGGGCTGGAAGCGGCGGCCTCTCTTAATAAGAGCAGCTGTCCGGGTTTGATTATACCGTTCTTTCGGATATTGTTGATGCGCAGGAGTTCGTTCATCGTCATGCCGTACCTGCGTGTGATCGACCAGAGCGTATCGCCGCTCTTTACCTGGTGGGTTCCTTCGGAGGGAAGGGCGGCCTGTATTATCCGGGGCGTGGACTTGGATTTGGATCTGACCGGTACTACAAGTGTGGAACCCGCGCGTATGAGACTCGCTTTTTTCAGGTTGTTTAAGTACATGATCGGCCTGATCGGGGTGCCGTACTTTCTACCTATGACGTAGAGGCTCTCGCCCTTCCTGATCTTATGCCTGTGGAAGCGAATCATATCTGTCGGTGCTATGCGCGCGAGTTTCTTCTCAAAGCTCTCCGTGCGTCCTGCCGGGATCTTTATTTCGAAATCTTTATAATCGGGCGGGGTGAACCAGCGAAGCAGGGCAGGGTTCAAGCGTTTTATCTCTTTTACGCTGGTCTCGGCGGCCTGCGCTATTATGCGAATGTCGGTCGGTCGAGAGACTACGACCTTATCGTAGGCTATCGGTTTATCGTAGTCGAGTTTTTTAAGTCCGTACTTTTCCGGGTCTTTTGCGATCAGCATTGCGGCCAGGTATTTTGGCACGTAGTCGCGGGTCTCGCGCTTGAGTGTCTTTTTGTTCTTTCTCGTAATGACCCAAAAATCGTCTGAGCCGGACTTTTTCATGGCCCGTGAGACGCGTCCCTCTCCGGCGTTGTAGCTGGCCGCCGCCAGGTACCATGAACCGAAGCGGTTATAGAGCCTTGAGAGATGTCTTGAGGCGGCCCATGTGGCAAGCTCCGGGTCCTTTCGTTCATCTATCCACCAGTCGGTCCGTAGACCGCTGTGCCTGCCCGTCCACACCATGAACTGCCATATGCCCACCGCGTTGGCCCTGGACCTCGCATGCGGACTAAAGCCGCTCTCTATGAGGGCCAGGTAAACGAGATCTTCGGGCAGGCCGTTTTCAGCAAGTATGGACTTTATCATCGGAAGGTAGTGCGCGCTTCGTTCGAGCCACTTGGAAAAAAACCTCTTGCCGGGCCCCTGGAAGTACTTTATATAGGTCATTACCTCGTCATTTATCACGACCGGGACGTAGTGGCGGGTAAGTTCGTATCGATCTTTTGTGGCGGAGTTGTTTGCTGTGGGTATATGACTGCTTTGTTGCGTGTCGCCCACATCAAGCCAGTCCGTGCCGTAGATACTCAACAGGACGGAGTGGTCTACCGCCGGAGGCGTTGCTTTTTTATTTATAATGGAGTCGGCGTTGGAGGCGGTTATGCCGAAAGCAAGACAGGCCAAGACGAAGAATAGTGATAAGACTCTTTTTATAGCCATTATCACCCGTCTTAATTTGTCCGGTTACTGTCGGCCATTGTGATATCTCCCGACAGTTCAAGTTGGTGGAACTTTTCCTTGATATCTTCGGCCGTCTTCTTGGCGGCGAGGATATTCCTTCCGGCGTTTTCGGAGAGTTCTTTTGTATATTCCACAAAATGCTTATGTGTTTTGTACCAGTTTCTCGATAACCTGTAGCCGTAGAGCTTTATGACAATATTGAACATATTGAACTTCATGATGCCCTCGCTTACTACAGCCCTTAAGGTGTAAAAATTACGCGTGGCGTCCATGGTCTCTGTCTGTAGCTGGTAGTAGTTCATTAGTTTGGGTGTATAGACGGCGTGGTGCGCGTCGTAGAGCGCCCAGTCTTTGGTGACGATACGCTCTTCGCGGTCGAGGTCGTAGTAGAGCTTCGTACCCGGAAGCGGCGTTAGCATCAGAAACTGCACAGATTCGATTTTGTTCTTTGTGGCAAAGTGCTGTGTCTCGCGAATCGTCTGGACTGTGTCCTCGTCCGAGCCGAAGACGAACATGCCGTGAATGCGAATGCCGTAATCGTGCATCGTCTCTATGCAGTGTTCGATATCCTCAAGCGACTGGCTCTTGTTGTAGGCCTCAAGTGTCGCCGGGTTTATCGACTCGAAGCCGACATACACGGTGTGGCAGCCTGAGCGTTTCATAAGGTCCATCAGTTCAGGGTCCTTGGCGACCTCGACCCTGACCTGCGCGGTCCAGTTTGGTGTAACGCCCTGATCTATCATGGACTGAAGAAGCTTCTTTGTTCTGCCTCTGTCGGCGATGAAGTTGTCGTCGTAGAAGAATATCCAGTTCGAGCCTTGTTCCTTTATAAGGCGCAGTTCCTCAATTACGAGTTCCTCGCTGCGGAAGCGGTACTTTCTGCCAAACATGGAGGTCACCGAACAGAAGTGGCAGTCGTATGGGCAACCTCTGGACGTCGTAAGCGGCGTTATGGGAAGATTCTTTATGCCGTCTGTCTCAAGCCCTTTTACGAGCGAGTAGTCGGGGATCGGTATGGTGTCCATATCCTTGCAGAATGCCGGGGTCTTGTTGTGCAGGATATCCCCATCAGCGTTTCTGTAAGTCATGCCCGGGATTTTTTCGATACCCTTACCGCCATTTAGCACGGCTGGAATTATGTCGAGTATAGTGTCGTCGGCCTCGCCGCGCACCACGTAGTCGCAGTGCTCTATGGCCTCTTCGGGCATGTAGGTCACGTGCGGGCCGCCCATGATGACGGTCTTGCCGGCGCTGCGCAGGAGTTTTGCTATCTCGTAAGAACGTTGTGAGGTAGAGGTTATGGACGAGATGCCGATGACGTCGGCGCTAAGTACCTCCTTCAGGTCCATCTCGGCGATCTCTTCAACATAGATCTTTACATCGTAACCTTCGGCCTTGAGTTTGGTGCCGAGTATGATGGTGCCTAGTCTCGGAAGCGGGGTGCGCGAGAAGAGGTGCCAGTTCGGCGGCTTGGTCTCTATAAATACAATTTTTTTTGCCATTTTCAGTCTCTTTTTCTTTCTATTTTATCTAAAATGATCAGCTTATTACCCAAATTAAGACGAAGGAAGAGAAAACAATCCATATACGAGTAGGTTTGCCTACTTTCAACCCTTTAAATCTTAAAAAGATCGGGGAAAAGCGCAATGTTTAGAGGTGTCCCTTTGCCAGGGATGGAATTCAATGATTTATACTACCCTTAAAAAACAAATTTGTCAACCGCACACCCACGGTCGTGGGTTTCTTTCGCGCAATAAGTTTGCAGGAGCCGAAAGTTATGTAGTCCGCGCAAGCAGGTGGTAGTATGTTTTTTAGCATTGCACCGTGTGCGGGGGCACACAGGTGTGCATTTATTTGCGCGTCGATAGTTTCCGGAAGCCGATAGTACTTAGTTAGCGCAAGAAGGTCGTAGTGGTCTGATAGGCAAAAAGATCAAGTAACCTTCCAGCAAAATAGTTCACCTACGCTAAAGCAACTCTTTAAGATATCTTCCCGTGTGGCTCGCTGCGCATGCCGCTACTTCTTCCGGCGTGCCGCGGGCTATAATTTCGCCGCCTCGTTCGCCCCCTTCGGGGCCGAGGTCTATGACGTGGTCTGCGCTCTTTACGCAGTCGAGGTTGTGCTCGACGATGACGACGGTATTACCGGCATCGGCTAGGCCACCGAGGACCGAGAGCAGTTTCTTGATATCGACCATATGAAGTCCGGTCGTCGGCTCGTCGAGTATATATATAGTCCCGGCGCCACTCTCTGTGACAAGTTCGCGGGCAATCTTCAGGCGTTGGGCCTCACCGCCGGAGAGCGTCGTCGCGGGCTGGCCGAGTTTCAGGTAAGATAGGCCCACCTCGCGTATTATATCAAATCTCTTGTCAAGGGCCGGCATGTGAGGGAAGTAGGCCGCGGCATCGGCGAATGTCATCTCAAGGGCGTCGAAGATATTTTTACCACGGTCTTTGACATCTAGCACCTGCGGCTTAAAGCGTTTGCCGGCGCACGCGCCGCACTCGACATATACATCCGGCAGGAAGTACATCTCTAACTTTTCCGAACCTTCGCCCTTGCAGCTTTCGCACCGGCCTCCGGGCACATTGAAGGAGAAGGCCCCCTTTGAAAGCGCCGCGCTCCTGGCCTCGGGAAGGGTTGAGAAGAAGCGTCGTATCTCGTCAAAGCCACCGAGGTAGGTAATCGGATTCGAGCGTGGCGTTCTTCCTATCGGCTCCTGATTAATGAGTTTTACACCCGATAAAAGCTCTGTGCCGTCGATAAAGTCGAAGGGCAGAGGCCTTTCGGCCTTTTCGCCGAGTTCCGCCGCAACGGCGCGGTATAGCGTATCTATAATAAGCGTGCTCTTGCCCGAACCCGATACGCCGGTAATACAGGTTACCGTCTTGAGTGGTATCTCAAGCTTTACATTCTTGAGGTTATTGCCGCTTGCGCCTCGTATGGAGAGCTTATCTCCTTTGCCCGAACGCCTCCAGCGCGGAACGGCTATAGTGGATCTGCCGGTCAGGTAGTCGGCCGTTATCGTCCGGGCCTTCTTAAGGAACTCGTCCCTTGGGCCTGCGTATACGAGCCGTCCGCCTCCGGTTCCCGCACCGGGGCCTAATTCGAGTATATGGTCGGCCCGGTTCATCACCGTTCTGTCGTGCTCTACTAAGACAACGGTATTTTGCCTCTCTTTAAGCCGCACAATCTGGGCCACGAGTTTATCAATATCACGCGGGTGCAGGCCGATAGACGGCTCGTCCAGTATATAGAGAACGCCAGACAGGGCCGAGCCCATCTGGTTTGCGAGAGAGACGCGCTGGGCCTCTCCTCCCGAAAGCGTGCGCGTAAGCCTCGATAGCGTGATATAACCAAGGCCGGTCTTGCAGAGGAATTCAAGTTTCGAGGCTGTCTGCTTAAGGGGTTCTCTAGATATATCGGCCTTCATCCGCGGCAGGTCGAGTTTTATAAAGAACTCGCGGGCCTCCTCTATCGTCAAAGAGGTAAGGTCAGATATCGTCAGGCCGCCTACCTTTACTGATAGGGCCTCTTTTTTAAGTCTCGTTCCAAGGCACTCCGGGCAGCGGTTTTGACCTTTGTAGCGGGAGAGGAATACCCTTATATGAAGTTTGTATTTTTTGCGTTCTAGTTCCTCAAAGAAGCCGTCTATGCCAACGAAGTCCGCTGTGCCGCTGAATACTATCTCTCTCTGGGCCTCGGAAAGACTACGAAACGGTATGTCCAGATCCAGCCCGTTCTCTTCTCCATACTGCTCCATCTCCTCGTACCACCAGCGGTATGAGGGCTTGGTCCAGGGTTCGATAGCTCCGTCGCGGAGCGAGAGAGAATCGTCTTGTATAACGCGCTCTTCGCTATATCTTAAGATATTTCCAAAACCCTTGCACTCCGGACAGGCCCCGAGCGGGTGGTTGAAAGAGAAGAGAATAGGCGTGGGTTTTTTAATGCCTATATCGCAGTCCAGGCACTTGAGCGCTTTGGTAAAGTGTAATAATTTTTTGTTGTTACCGACTTGGACCCATAACTTTCCAGACCCTTCGTGATAGGCAAGCTCCAGCGAGGCCGCAAGCCGTGCCCGTTCTTTTTCTTTAAGCAGCAGCCGGTCGCATATAACCATGACAGATAAATTGTCATTAGTTAAGTCCACAGGGAGGCCGCCTGAAAGGTCGTGCTGCACCCCGTCGATTATGACCCGGAAGAGACCCTTCTTTAAGAGCTCTGCAAGTAGGCCTTTTAATCCCTTTTCCGGCATGATTGTATAACCGATGACTATCTTGTCATTGGTGTGATCGGCGATAAGTCTTTGTGAAAGCAGGGCCGGAGAAGCTTGGCGCAGCTCGTTATCACACTCTGGGCAGTGGATTGTGCCGGCTCGCGCATAGAGGAGGCGAAGATAGTCGTAAAGTTCCGTTGCCGTGGCCACGGTCGAGCGGCTGGTGCGGACCGGGTTTTTCTGTTCGATGGCGACAGCCGGGCGTATATTTTGTATGAGATCTACATCCGGCCTGTCCATACGTTCAAGGAATAGGCGCGAGTAGGTCGAGAGTGATTCTATAAAACGCCAGCGTCCTTCGGCAAAGAGGGTATCGAAGGCGAGCGAGGACTTTCCGCTGCCCGACGGACCGACGACGGCGGTTATCTTATTATGCGGCACGGTGAAGCTTAGATCCTTAAGGTTGTTTTGGCGTAGCCCTTGGACTATAAGCTCGTCGCCATTTGTAAGCGGCGGCGGAACAAACTGCACGAGATCGGCCGCCCTTACCTTATTAGTCATCTTTTTCTGCTTCACATAGTGCTCCCTCTTTGGCCTATATGATAGAGGCCAAGCGATTATTATAACCTTTTTAAAGACTCTTTTCCACTCTGTAGCAGTCTTACTTGTATAAGCAGACAGATATATTGGGGCTGGACTTCGGCCCTTACTATGCTATAAAGCTTTTGAGACCAGGTAGAGACTTATCAAGGCGTATAAAGCCTGTTATAGAGCCATTTTTGATGGGATTTTATATGAAAAAATCGGAAGGTAAAAATGATCACCCTCCTAACTCATTGAAATACAAAGTAAATGTAAGAAAAATAAAAAACTTTCTCTCTTAATAATCCTCTAATGTACGGTTGGTATAATAGTATCATCAACAACAAACAAAGGGACGCGTCAAACGCTACACAGAAAAGATGCAGAGACCTTAATTGGGGTTATTAATGATCAGGAAAGCAAATATTGAGATGAAGAGCGAAAGCAAAAAATATAATCTAAAGAGCCTCCTCTTAAAGACGCTGGCGGCAGTGGTCGTCATCGGCGCCCTTGGCGGTTGCGCTACATATAGCAGCTCAAGCAGGGACTCGGCCGGTTCCCACAGCGACTTTAAGCGTTGGGAAGATTCCTTTAAGGCCGATGAGAGGCGCAGGCAGAGCGAGACCTCTATAATAGCCGAAGAGGAGCGCCGCATTGCGGCCATCTCTCGTGTGCAGGAGAGTAGCGACTACGAGTACAATAAACTTCGCAAGCGCAAAGAGGCTTCCGAGGCCCGTCGCGCCGCTGAGATGAAGAAGTGGGAGAACGAAGAGGTAAAAGAGTGGAGCAAGGAGGCCAAGCGCATAGCCAAGGCCGAAAAGATACTTAGCGACCAACTCAAAAATAGCGGCAAAGAGTCCGGCTTGCAGAGAGAAAAACGCCTTCTGTCTTCCATTGGCATGGTCAGGGTAAGCGGCGGCTGTTATGAGATGACAGGGGTAAAGGGTAAAGAGACCTGTGTCGACGACTTCTATATGAGCAAGCACGAGGTTACAGCCGGAGAGTTTAACGACTTTATAAAAGAGACCAACTATGTAACCGATGCCGAGAAGAACGGCGGTTGCTTCCTATATACCGGTAACACGGCTTATACGAACAACACATGGTATAGCGCAAAGAGCTATAGCTGGAAAGACGCCATCATCGGCCAGGGTCAAAAGCACCCCGTTACCTGCGTAAGCTGGAATGACACTGTAGAGTTTATCAAGTGGAAGAGCCAGAAGGTAGGTATCGTCTACCGCCTCCCAACCGAGTCTGAGTGGGAGTTCGCGGCTCGCGGTGGCGGCAAGTCCGACAGGTGGGCCGGTACGAGCGACGAAAAAGAGCTAGGCACATACGCCTGGTACTCCAATAACTCCGATCAGAAGACACATCCGGTAGGTTCGAAGAAGCCTAACGCACTAGGTCTTCACGATATGAGCGGCAATGTATGGGAGTGGGTACAGGGAGACGACGGAGCCGAGCCGACCAAGACCAACCGTGTAATACGCGGCGGTTCATGGTACTCCATGAACAGGTACCTGGGAACAGATTCACGCTTTGACGAGTACAATTCATCTGACAGGGACTTTGCTTTAGGCTTTCGCCTGACCATAGACGGACAGATCAGGTCCTATAACAAGAATCTGGCTTCTAATAAGTAAAAGACGGCTTTGCTTCTTAAAGGGCCGCATATAGAGTCTTTAAAAACCCCTTCCCGTATTACGGGAAGGGGTTTTTCTTATTTACGGCCATGGGCCGCTTGAGTTTATGCCGGTCCTGTGGTAACTTTACGCCATTATTAGAGAAAAAGATTTCTTTCGTTTCTCTCTCTATCTCCACGGAGTTTTAAAAAAGCCAATGACAACTCGAATAAAAATACCCGGTAATGCCTTTAAATATATACTTTTTCAGCGTACGGCCTATATTACCTATACTGAGAAGCTCTCCTATAAACTTGCCGATAAGGTCTTGCCCGGTGCGCGTTATAATGCAACGGTCGAGCGCGAGGCACAGGAACGTCAGGAAGAGATAAGCGAGGCCTTTAACCGGGACATGGGAGCCGAGTATGAGGATGTCAAGTCCTCGCTTCCTGAGAACTGTAGATCCGTGCTCGATATAGGCTGTGGCGTCGCCGGGATAGATATTTTCCTATTCGAGCACTTTGGCAGCTCTGAAGAGATCGATTTTTATCTGCTCGATAAGTCGAGCATAGAGGAGAAGGTCTTTTATAAATTTGAAGAAAAGGGAGCTTTCTATAACTCGCTGGCCGTTGCAAAGGATCTCTTAGAGAAGAACGGCATAAGGCCAGATAAGATTCATACCATGGAGGTTACACCGGATAACCGCATTAATATCAACAATAAGGTCGATCTCGTCATTTCGCTCATCTCATGGGGCTTTCATTACCCTGTCGCCACATATATCGAACGCGTACATAAGATCTTGAATGACAAAGGGCGCTTGATAATGGATATAAGAAAGGGGCAGGGCGGTGAAGAGGTAATCGCCAAATACTTCCCCGACTTTAAGGTTATATCCGAGAGCAGGAAGTCCGTTAGGATAGTGGCGGAAAGATAGCCCTCTTTATAGTTTCTTACCGTCGGTCTGCTTTACCGGCTTAGTTCATCAAAACCTCCTTTAAAAGTAAAATATTCATTTTTTTTAGCATTCAGGAGAAAAGAGTGCTGAAATGCCCTTGACAACCTCTTGCTCTGTACCTATATTTATTTTTTGATATGGAAAGAGCGCAGATTATCTGCGAAATTTAATAAAATAACATAAGGAGGAAAGTAGATGAAAGTAAGACCGTTAAACGACAAGGTTCTCTTAAAGAGGCTCGAAGACGCCGAGGTATCCAGTGGCGGCATAATAATACCGGACGCGGCCAAGGAGCAGCAGGCCGAGGGAGTGGTTATCGCAGTAGGACCGGGCAAGCAAGACGACGACGGAAATGTAAAGCCGCTCGACGTTAAGGCCGGCGACCGCGTAATATTTTCAAGCTATGCGGGCAATAAGGTTAAGGTAGAGGGTGAAGAGCACCTCATCATGCGCGAGGAAGATATTTTAGCCGTAGTAGAAGACTAAAACTATCTGTCGCGTTAGCGGCATAATTATAAAACTTTCTAATAGGAGGAAATTCAAATGGCAGGAAAAGAGATACTATTTAGCCATAACGCAAGGACCGCGATCCTGCATGGCATTAATATTCTGGCCGATACGGTAAAGGTCACACTCGGCCCCAAGGGTCGTAACGTCATACTCGACAAGAGCTTTGGCGCTCCGACCATCACCAAGGACGGCGTCAGCGTCGCCAAGGAGATCGAGCTCGAAAACAAGTTTGAGAATATGGGCGCGCAGATGGTAAAGGAGGTAGCCTCCAAGACCTCCGATATCGCTGGAGACGGCACCACCACCGCGACCGTGCTTTCGCAGGCCATATACCGCGAGGGCGCAAAGCTCGTCGCCGCAGGACACGACCCGATGGATATCAAGCGCGGCATAGATAACGCCGTAGGAGCCGCCGTAGGCGCTCTTGAAGATATCAGCAAGCCTATTCAGGATAAGAAAGAGATCGCGCAGGTAGGCACCATAAGCGCCAATTCAGATTCCACCATCGGGGAGATCATCTCCGAGGCAATGGATAAGGTCGGTAAAGAAGGCGTTATCACCGTCGAAGAGGCAAAGTCGATGGAGACCGAGCTTACAGTCGTTGAGGGAATGCAGTTCGACCGCGGTTACCTCTCCCCCTACTTCGTAACCGACGCCGACCGTATGGAGTGCGTGCTCGAAGACTGTTACGTACTTATTAACGAAAAGAAGATCTCCAATATGCGCGACCTCCTACCGCTTCTGGAAAAGATCGCAAAGACCGGCAGGCCTTTCATCATCCTCTCCGAGGATATCGACGGCGAAGCCCTTGCGACCCTCGTTGTAAACAAGATTCGCGGCACCCTGCATGTATGCGCAGTCAAGGCCCCGGGCTTTGGCGACAGGCGCAAACAGATGCTCGAAGATATCGCCGTACTCACCGGCGGCAAGCTGATCGCCGAAGAACTCGGCATCAAGCTTGAGACCGTGGAACTCGAAGATCTCGGCACGGCTAAGAGGATCGTCGTTGACAAGGAAAACACCACCATTATAGACGGCGCCGGTTCGGTCGAAGCGATAGATGGACGTGTTGCGCAGATCAGGGGCCAGATAGAAGAGTCCACAAGCGACTATGACCGTGAAAAGCTCCAGGAAAGGCTCGCAAAGCTCGTTGGCGGAGTAGCCGTAATCAACGTCGGCGCAGCCACAGAAGTCGAGATGAAGGAAAAGAAGGCCCGCGTGGAAGACGCTCTTCACGCAACTCGCGCAGCCGTGGAAGAGGGCATAGTCCCCGGTGGCGGCGTAGCCTACATTCGCGCCCTTGCCGCGGTCGAAGCCCTCGAACTCGACGGCGACCAGCAGTTTGGCGTTAATCTCATAAAGAGGGCCCTTGAAGAGCCGATCCGCCAGATAGCCACAAATGCCGGATGCGAAGCCTCTATAGTAGTAGACAAGGTCAAGAACGGCGAAGGTTCTTTCGGCTTCAACGCAGGCACCGAGACCTACGAAGACCTCGTAAAGGCCGGCGTCATAGACCCCACGAAGGTATCGAGAATAGCCCTTCAGAACGCGGCCAGTATCTCCGGCCTTCTTCTCACTACCGAAGCGATGATCGCCGACAAACCGAGCGACGATTCCGCACCCGCAATGCCAGATATGGGCGGCATGGGCGGTATGGGAGGAATGGGCGGCATGGGTGGTATGGGCGGCATGATGTAAACCGTTTATATTGGGAAGGGTGGGGGAAACCTTTACACACGAAAAAGCCTCCCCCAAGTACCACTTCCAAGACCCACGGATCATACTCGAAGGCCGCCCCGAAAGATCGGGGCGGCCTTTTTTATTTGGGGAAATAGTTATGAAAAAAGACGAGATAGACGAAGCCATAAAGATACTTCGCCAGGAGGTGCCTAAGTACGTCACCCCGGCGGTAACGCTCGTTACCGAAAATACCAAAGACCCTTTTAGGATACTCGTTTCATGCATTCTTAGCCTTCGGACGCAGGATAAGACGACGCACGAGGCGGGCGAGAGGCTCTTTGCCGTGGCCCCGGACCCGGAAAGGCTCGCCGCGCTTGATGCGGAAAAGATAGAAAAGCTTATCTATCCAGTCGGTTTTTACAGGAATAAGGCCGTGACTCTAAAGACTCTTTCGCGCGAGCTTTTGGATAGATACGACGGGCGGGTGCCCGATACTATAGAAGGCCTCTTGGAATTTAAGGGTGTGGGCAGGAAGACGGCAAATCTAGTAGTTACGATGGGTTATAAGCTGCCGGGAATCTGTGTTGATATCCATGTTCACAGGATCACCAACCGCTGGGGTTATGTAAAGACGAAGACGCCCGACCAGACCGAGGCGGCCCTTAGAAAAAAACTACCGCCCGAGTATTGGCTTGAGATTAACGATCTGCTCGTCACATACGGACAGAACCTTTGCAAGCCCGTAAGCTCATATTGTTCTAAGTGCAGGTTGTCCAAGTATTGTAAACGCATAGGTGTGGATAAGAGCCGGTAGCGCCTAAAGCCCTTTGGAGCGGTAGACTATTTCGCATGGATATTGCGTGAGCATAGCCGATCCGTTCTCCTCCATGACCTCGATCAGTTCGTCCGTCTTAAAGATATACTCATGCCTGTATGAAAGAAGGCGGCTCAGCTTGAGATCAAGTTCGCTGCCAAGTTGTCCTTTGCCCGAATATACCCCTTTGTAAAAGCGATAGTAGGCATGTTCGTTCATGGCCATTGCAAGACCGCGGTCGGTCTTCGGGTCGAATATCTCTATCTTCTCGACCGTCTTTACCCGGTCCTTAAGGACCGCCACGGCGCAGAGCATATCCTCGTCCGAGAGCCTAGATTGTTGGACGAATATGAGCATGGCCGGCAGGATGACCTTATCATATCCCTTTACCTGCGCCTCTTTTACGAATCTGTAGAAGACGTCAAACTTATTGCCCGGTTTATTAAGGAAGATATGGGATGGCCGTATGGCATTTTCGCTTTTGGCGATCTTTTTGAGATAGCTATCGTTGGTGGACTTTGATGAGATTATAGTAGAGGTATAGTAGGTATTAAAGGAGAAAAAGAGTATGCCTGCGGCAAATGTAAGGAGATAAGCGGCCTTTTTATATGAGGCGGCCTTCTTGCCGGCTCGAACCACAACCCATCTAAGCAGCAGGAATTCCAGTATAAAGAGCAGAACGACATATGGCGTAAATGCCCTCGGTATCGCAACCAACCCAAGGGTCGTATGTGCGAGGGCCGAGACTATAAGCCCTAAAAGTATAAAGGATATTGAGAGCTCAAGTTGGTTAAATAGCCCTTCCCCACCCCCGCCCTTCTGTTGACGCTTAGCTATATCGCGTCCCTTGGTGATTATGAATACGGTGGGTAATATAAGATACCAGAGGTAGTGGACCATCGGATAGAGGATCTTCAGGAGGCCGAAGAGGTAGAGCGGGTCAAATGGCACGTTTTGATCCACTGCGTCGGTAGCCGACTGCGTAAAGGCCTCGTAAATGAAATTGGAGTTGCGCTTGAAATGCGAGGCGTATTCAAAGAGTCCCGGCGGGGAGAGGTACTCAAGATGCTTGAGGCTCTCGGCAAAGTCCCTTAATAGAAAGTACGCAAAGGGCAGGATGAAGCCCGCTAAATATCTCGAAAGCACGGCCTTTCTTTCTCCCTTTGCTCCGGTAAACAGAAGATAGAGCAGCCGTATCCCAAAGGCCGCTGTCGCAAGTATCGCCAGATGTTGCGAGGCAAAGAACGATAGGCCCAACAAGAGCCCTTCGGTTAAATATAGCGGCCTTGCCCTCCCGATCAGCATTAAAGAAAAGAGAAAGAGGAAGAGGCCCGACGTTGTGTGGTATCCCATGGAATCCACATAGGTAAGTATCGGAAAGCTCAAGATAAAGGAGCCGATTAAAAGCCCGGTAAGTCCGTCGTTTTTCTTGATAAAGTACCGTAGGGCCGCGAGGCTGATCGTAATAGTGAGAAGGTGGTTATAGATGCTGTCGCTTGAAGCCGTGTCGAGCCCAAGACCCTTTAAAAATAACCTGAAATATCCGAGCATGAAGCTATAGAGAGGTTTTTCCGTAAACCCGTTTGGCGAGAGGTGGAAGACGAAGTTATAGAGCCATTCTATAAAGGAAGCCTCGCTCCCGAATAGACCGGCCCAGAAGAGCTGGATATATTGCGACGTCCTGAAATAGAGGGCCATCTCGGACTGATTTTTATAGATAAAGAAGTCGCCCTGCTTGCCGAGGAAGTGATAAATGGCGTAGGCGACTGCGAGCGCGATGATACCGGCCAGATACTTTCTTGTAAATAAACTTTTTTGATTTGATGAATGCATATAACCGTAAGGGTAAAGAATTAATTTTATTAATAAAATTAATATAATAGCTGCCAAATGTCAAGACGGTTTAAGCTTGGTGATACCTTAAAAGTAACTATAGCTTCCGGCGCCTCATATAGTGAGGGATCTTTAGCGCAAAATTATATGGAGAAAAGCCGCCAGGCGCTTTTTTAAACTGCTTATCTTAAAGAGAGTTTAGAATATAGAAAATCGCTCTGTCTAAGATAGGGGCCGGAGCTTGCCAAAATCAGCGCGCTATAATAGGCTCTGGAGACAGTGACGGCACTATGATGGGAAAGGCTTGTATATATAGTACTTTAGTGCTAATATTTATTTTATAAACTCTAATATGAGGAGGTTTGTCATGTCAGATAAGATTCTTATTTTCGGGAAAGATACGTGACCATATACCACGGCGGCCCG
>JAJCZF010000040.1 GCA_029262535.1 Deltaproteobacteria bacterium | reverse complement strand
ATAGAGGTAAATGATGGATTTGTTATGTAAAATCCCTATTCTTGGTAATCTAAGTTGGTGTAATCGAGGAAATCATTGGCATGCTTTTATAGAATTACTCTCAACACAAATTCTAGCAACATTACCGATATGGGGTGCGGCCTTAGTCTTGTCTGCGTTAGATAAGGAGTCGACATCAGGTATCTTCAAGCTTTACCTTCTTAAGGTTGAGCTAAGTGTCAGTAATGGGGAACTTTACTTGTATGCCATGTCAGCATTGGGTCCAATCGTTTATATAGCCTTAAATGATAAAAATAGACCACGTGATTTTCCCGGTAAATTACCGCATATAATTCTTGTTTTATTATTGATGATTGCTTCAATAATTGTATTTATGTTGCAAAGGACAGGGTCTCCGATAAATCCTAATTTTCTACTTAAGTTCCCTTTTATCATATACATTGGGTCAGTTTCCTTGCTATACCTAGCGTTAGTCTACCAAAATAATATAGTGGATGCACCTGGCTTGATGCGAAAAAAGACGAAAGATTTTTCGGAAGAGTTCAGTACTCATAGGGATAGGGACATTAATTAATGAGAGATCCAGGCTCAAAATCAACAAGGCCGTTTCCTTGCATTAAAGTAAAGCAACCCGTTGGTGATTTTTACATCGCGTCGCTTGATAAGAAGACATTGTGCGAGATAACAGATTTTGATGTAAGAAGAGTTATCGAAGAGCGCGGGTTCGAAACCTACCTTGGGATACAGCGACCTCTTAACCAAAAAAGAGTTGACGAAATTGCTAATTACATAAACACCTTTGATGCTTGTTTTCCCACTGGTATTATCCTAGCGGTACCTGGTGTTTGCGTAAAGTTTGATAAAGACAAAAACTTAATGACTTTGTCAAATTATATAGAAGGTAATAATGATGAGGAGTGTGTTATATACAGGTACATTGCTAGAGTACTAGATGGACAACATAGGATAGAAGGGCTAAAAGAATCAGGTATAGAAAATTTTGATATTAATGTTAGTATCTTCGTAGATATTGATATTGCTGAGCAAGCATATATTTTCTCAACGGTAAACTTGGCTCAAACTAAGGTCAATAAAAGCTTAGTCTACGACCTCTTCGCTCTGGCTGAAACAAGAAGTCCCCAGAAGACTTGTCACAATATTGCGGTTGCGTTGGATCAAAAGAAAGGCAGCCCTTTCTATAAAAAGATAAAACGACTTGGCGTTGCCACTGAAGGTCGTTTTGATGAAACTATCACCCAAGCAACATTTGTACAATCTCTGATATGCTATATTTGCAAAAATTATAAAGAGCAAATCTCTGATCGTGACTTCTATATGCGCAGAAAAAAACCTCACAAGGCTAATGCGGATGAAATAGAAACACTGATATTCCGTAACATGTTTATTGATGAACAAGATATTGAGATTGCAGATATTATCTTTAATTACTTTGATGCAGTTAAGGAGCGGTGGCCAAGAGCGTGGCTTAATACCGGTCGCGGAATCATGCTGAATAAAACCAATGGTTTTAAGGGCTTGATGAGGTTTTTGAAAAACGCCTATCTTCACTTAACAGCACCTGGTGAGGTTCCAACTAAAGACCAGTTTTTGAATATATTAAAGAAAATAGACTTGCAGGACGAGGATTTCAACACAGAGAATTTTAAGCCAGGCTCGAGTGGCGAGTCTGAATTATATAGAACTCTTCTGAATAAAAGTAATCTTGCATAGTTGCTCTTGAAATATCGTGCATACCATATGACCCCTATTAAACTCTGCCCTTCACCTTGAGGCTGAGGCTGTTTTTCACGCCGTGTGCCATTCACGTTTTTGAGGAACCCGACCGTTTCAATAGGAGCGGTCCGAAAGGGAGTGGCGCACGGCGTGAGGGAGGAAGGCGGAGCTTCTCTCGTGCCTCTTCTTCTATCTAAATAATGTCTCTTACCTAAAGTAATGAGACCCTCGTGAGGGGATGAAGCGAACATAAGGAGGAGCGTCTTTATCTTTATGCGACGGAACAGAGAGCGTAACTCCCCTCACAAAGCGCCGGTAAACGGCAAGATAAAATAAATGTATCTGTAAAACCTAACCACGGCGAAGCCCGGCCATCAAATACAGGTCTGCACAGCCACACACGGTGAAGCCCGGATTATATTTTAGAGGGATACATTAAGGAAGTAATTTTAGAAAAAATCTTAGTCATCTCTCCCCCTCACAAAGCGCCGATAAACGGCAAGAGAAAACTAGCGTATCTGTAAAGCCAAACCACGGCGAAGCCCGGCTGAGATGTGAACGGTAACGCTCTTTTTAACGTTCCGGTTCAGGTTACAAACCTGAACCGGCGTAGCCCCCTCACAGAGCGCGAAGCAAGACAAGGCATCACCGGTCTACCCCCCCCCCACGGCGTAGCCCGGCCAATATATAGAGGGTTGTTACACTAAGGAAGTAAGATTTACAACAGAAGTCCTGCCAATAAAAGGTCAAACCGACCCTATTCCTGAAGCAGCTCCATCAAGCCCGCCTCGTCGATAACCGTAACCCCCAGCCTTTCGGCCTTTTCAAGCTTTGAGCCAGCTTCGGCGCCGGCGACCACGTAGTCGGTCTTTTTGCTGACGCTGGAGCTTACCTTTCCGCCTTCGGCCTCTATTAGGGCTTTGGCCTCGGTGCGGGTGATGGTGGGCAGGGTGCCGGTCAGGACGAATCTCTTTTCGGTTAGTTTTGTGCCGCGCTCTTTTATGTCGGATACGGGGAATGAGCCGAAATGGACGCGGAGCCTTTCGATAACCGCCAGGTTGTGCTCTTCGGCAAAAAACTCAACGAGACTACGGGCCGTTTCAGTACCGATATCTTTAATATCTATGATGGTTTCCTCGGTTGCCTCCATCAGCGCGTCCAGTCTGCCAAAGTTCTCCGCCAGTGTCTTTGCAGTGGCCTCTCCGACGCCCTTTATGCCAAAAGCGTAGATCAGGCGGGGCAGGGTGCTTTTTTTGCTCTCTTCTATGGCTAGTATTAGATTTTCCGCGCTCTTTTCCCCCCAGCGGTCGAGGGTGGTCAGGTCGTCTTTCTTTAACTCATATATGTCGGAGATATCTCTTAATAGACCCTCTTCGATGAGCTGAACGACATTGCGTTCGCCCATGCCGTCTATGTCGAGCGCCGTTTTACTGACGAAATGCTCTATAGAGCCCTTTAACTGCGCTGGGCACGAGAGGCCGCCGGTGCAAAAGTATATGGCCCCTGTCCTTACCACAGCCGCGCCGCACTCGGGGCACTTGGAGGGCATTATGTCTTTGGGTATAATATAGGGGTTTTCTTTGCCGTACTTCTCTTTGAGAAGACCGACAACCTTCGGTATGACGTCACCGGCGCGTTCAATTACGACGATATCGCCCTTTAGAATCCTAAGCCGCTCAATCTCGTCCATATTATGGAGAGAGGCGTTCTGAACCGTTACGCCGCCAACCACGACCGGCTCAAGCTTGGCTACGGGCGTTAGCGCGCCTGTACGTCCGACGCTGATTAATATATCGATGAGGCGCGTCTCTTCCTGTCTGGGAGGGAACTTTTGGGCGATTGCCCAGCGCGGGCTTCGAGCTATCGCACCGGCGCGCTCCTGAGTGCGTAAGTCGTTGACCTTAATGACCATTCCGTCGATCTCATAGTCCAGAATGTCGCGTATTTCTGAGAGTTTTTTATAATATTTCAGCGCTTCCTCTATATCACTTACAACCTCGGTTAGCGGGTTTACGCGTAGGCCCCACTCTTTAAGCGCCATAAGTGTTTCATAGTGCGTCTTAAAGTCGAAACCGTCGAGCCGTCCCACTCCGTAACAGAATATATTAAGCGGCCGCTGTGCAGTGATCTGCGGGTCGAGCTGCCTCATTGAGCCGGCGGCTGCGTTTCTTGGGTTGGCGAATGGCGGCTCATTTGCGGCAATGCGCTCCTCATTTAATTTATCAAATGATTCCAGGGAGATATATACCTCTCCACGGGCCTCTATTACCGGGGCTACCTCTCCATCCACACGTTTTTCACCCTCTATATTGAGGCGCAGCGGAATGGAGCGAATCGTCTTCAGGTTTGTGGTGACATCTTCGCCAACATAACCGTCTCCGCGTGTCGAGCCGCGGTAGAATTCGCCGTCTCCGTAGACAAGGCTAACGGCGAGGCCGTCCATCTTGGGTTCGCATATATATTCAATCCGGTCTGTCTCAAGCAGCTTTTTGAGGCGCATATCGAACTCGCGCACCTCTTCGTCGTTAAAGGCGTTCTTTAGAGAGAGCATGGGCATGGTATGGGCAACGGTGCCGAATGTTCTGACCGGCTCATGGCCGACACGCTGGGTCGGAGAGAGCGCGTTGATATGTTCTGGGAACTTCTGCTCAAGTTCTTCAAGCCGCCTGAAGAGGCGGTCGTACTCTCCGTCGGTAATCTCGGGCGCGTCGAGCACATAATAATTATAATTATGACGTTCGATAAGGACTCTGAGGCTCGCTATTTCATCTATGGCGTCCTTCTCGATTATATCTTTTATATCTATTCCCATAGAACCGTTTTAGCACACCGGCCCGCCAGAATCAAGCAGACCGGATATCCCATTGTATGCTTGACAATAGCGGGGCTAAGTAGTACAGTATTGAGCATTATTTCAGGCTCGAAAATCGAGAGCGTATTCATAATTATAACTTAAGGAATATTATTAGCTTTGCAGCCTATTACGTTGTAAAATTTAACCTTTATTAATGATTGGATTCCACAATGACTAAAAGCGTATTGCCCTTTAAAGCCGTATTATATAACCCCGAGGCCGTAGGCGACCTGTCGAAGGTCATGGCCCCGCCGTACGACGTTATAAAACCAGCTTATCAGGACGAGCTGCATGCGCGTCATCCGCACAATATCATACGTCTCATTTTGGGTAAGGATGAAGAGGGCGACAGCGATACGAGCAATAAATATAGCCGCGCCGCCGCCGACCTTAATAAGTGGCTCGAAGAGGGTGTATTGAAACGCGACGAAGCGCCTGCCATATATTACTATAAGCAGTCATTTGAGATAAACGGAGAAAACCACGAGCGCGACGGCTTTCTGGCGAGAAAACATATAGACGAGGGGGCCGACGGCAAGGGCAGCGTGCTTCGCCACGAAAAGACCCTTTCCGGCCCCAAGGCCGACAGGCTCAAGTTGATGGGCGCCTGCAACTCAAATCTTTCCGCAATATTTGCGCTATATCACGAACCCGACGTAGAGCCTTCTGCGCGTATCGCCAGAAGGATAAAGGAAGCCGCCACCGGAGAGCCGATTATAGACGTAATAGACGGAGACGGAGTCACAAACAAGGTCTGGAGGCTGGGCGATCCGGCCCTGCTCGACGACGTCACCACGGCTATGGAGGGAAAAAGGTTCTTTATAGCCGACGGACACCACCGATACGAGACCGCCTTGAACTACAAGAATCAGGTAAGGGCGGAAAAAGGCCTGGGCGACGGCGGCCCGGACCTGCCTTCCGACTTCCTGATGGTATATTTCTGCTCCATGGACGAGGGCGGCCTTTCTATATTCCCGACACACAGGGTCGTGCACTCGCTCGACGATTTCAACGCCGATAGTTTTCTTACCAGATGCGCAAAGTACTTTTTTGTAGACGAGTTCTTTTTTGATGGACAGGATGAAGATGTAGCCCGTGAGAGGTTCCTGGCCAAACTCAACGCATCCGAGGTTGTCGAAGAGGGCAAGAACCCGGATATATCCTTCGGCCTTTCCATCAAGGGGCGCGAATCCTTCTTTATCCTGACGCTTAAGGGCGACGAGTATCTGGATATCTTCTTTGACGCGGACGCGCCGGAAGTCTATAAGAGGCTCGACGTTAATGTGCTGCATACTATGATTCTCGGAGATATACTGGAACTTGACCAGAAGAGCCAGGAGAAGCAGACTAACCTAAAGTATGTAAAGAGTATGGACGACGCCATAGCCGCGGCGCACGACGATGCCAACCAGCTCGTATTCTTCATGAACGCCACGCGCATTGAGCAGGTGAGGGAGATCGCCGAAGCCGGGCTGGTCATGCCGCAGAAATCGACCTATTTTTACCCAAAACTACTCACCGGGCTTACGATAAACCTCTTAAGTGACTGAAAAAGTTGAGAAACAGGTGGACGCTGCAACCAAAGGCGAGCTTCTTCGAACCGAGAAGATAGGTCCTTACAGCTACCTGGAGCCGAGCGAGAGCCCGTTGCTCACAGAAGACCCGATACTCTTGGTCAACTTTATCTTGCCCATCACAGATGACGACAGGGTGCTTGATATCGGCACCGGCGCTGGCATCATCCCTTTGTTAGTTTGCGAGAAGAGCAGGGCAAGTCAGATAACCGCCGTAGAGATCGACCGGGCCGATGTAGAGCTTGCGAAGCGTAATATTAATGATAATGGACTAGGCGACCGGGTTTCTATTTTAAGAGGTGACGTTCGGACCTTGGAGATCGGTTCACGTTTCTCAACTATTCTCTGTAACCCTCCGTATGTAAAGCAGAATATGGGTCGTATAAGTCCTTGTGAACGTCGCGCGAGATTCTCGACCGAGCTAGCGGGAGAGTTAAAGGACTTTTTGAGATTTGCGCGAATTCACCTTGAACCGGAAGGGCGCGTTGGCTTTATTCTGCCAACTTCGCGTTTTCTGGAGGTTATGGACAGGGCGCGTGATATAGGGCTTCATCCGGTACGCATCCAGTTCATACATACCAAAAAGGATGCGCCTGCCAGGTTCTTCTGCGTTGAGTTTAAGAGAGAGGGCGCAGAGATGAAAATTGCCACCCCATTTTTCTATGAATTATAGATAGTTAGAGCAGACCACACAGGTGTGGTTTTATTTCGCGTGGTAGAATTTTTATTAGACGATTAGCAGGTAGTACGCGTCGAAGATTGTTTCTTGAAGGAAAGAGATTGCCGGTCTCGTAAGACTGATGACGCGGAGTGTGACCTACCAGCTACGACAAACCCAATCCGCGAAATTGGCTGCGGGTCCGGTCAGCTTTTAAGGAAATAGGTTGCTGGTCTTTGGACTTGCGACGCGAAGAATAACCTATCAGCTACTGTGAACCTCATCCGCGAAATTGGCCGCACGCCCGGCGTGCCTAGAGGGCTTTTTCCATTGCTTTTTTGATAGAGTCCTTGATTTCCGGGTCTTTTATATCTCTTACTGTCTTCTCTATATAAGCGCGCTGGTTATCAGTGAGCGGCTTTCGTTCTTCAACCACTTTCTTAGCCTTTTTATTATTTCTCTTTATATTCTTGATAGTTCCGAGCTTGAGCACGATATCGGCTAGCGCCTCGTCGTTCAGTGTGGCATTGATCTTTGCAACGAGCGTTTCGCGTTGATAGAGAAGTTCCGTGAGCCATACTTGAGATACTACATTAACATAGAGGGTCTTGCCGATCAGGTGTGACGGCATGGAGCGTTTGGCGATGGCTTCACCGACGATATCGGCCCAGGCATTGAATATGCGGTATTCACGGATTTTTACGGGGATGGCAAGTTTTGTAAAACCGCAAAGCACGTTACCGACAGGAGTCGGACGGTTGCTGCGGTAGCGGGTCATTCCTCGATCCGCAAAACGCGATTTAACTTGGCTTTTCTATTGAGCCTCGCGCCGATTACTTGTCCGAGCACGGCTCCGGCGATGATAAAGGGTATGGCCTTGCCATCGAGATCGGCGAGCTTTCTGAGGATGAATATCGCCGGTATCGGCACATGGATATAGGCGAACCATGCGATGGAAAATTTCTTGGTAGGCGCTCGAAGGTAACCGAAGGGCAGGTTCAGGACCGTGGCTACCATAGCGACCTCAAAGGTCAGGAATACGAAATCAACAAGTGTCATAATCTTTATATATTATCAGAGACTTAAGCCTTCTGTCAACCTACATATGATTGGCCTCGTTGGAGTTGTGCAAAGAAGGTTTTTGAAGATTGCTTTGATAATGAGGACTTATGGGAGTTATTAGTCAGTAGATATTGCTCCTTTTTTACCTGGCCGACTTTAGATTGACGAGCCAGAACTTCTTTCGGAGGCTCCATAGAAGACTCAAATAAATGTCGCATAATGGATATTATGTCAAATTTAGTAGGATTCTGCTAAAGTGAGGGATTGCTTTGATGGTACCGTTGTAAATATGGGTAGCCCCTTCTCATACGAGAGTTATTATTGCGAAGCAAGTGTGGCTCGTTTAAAGAGCCAGTAACCGCTCCTATCAAGTTCTAAGTGGTGCAAGTCGGACTTTGAGGAGATCATTAAAGGCACTCTTTATTTCCACAGGTCGCGCTTTTAGTTCTTTTCTAAGCGGCCTGGTACTCCCGCCTAGCGATTTTCTCTTTGTCATGGCGGTTGCGACTCCCACCATAAGCACACCAACCGCACCGTACATTATCATGAATTGCTCACCGTCAATGCCGGTATGATTCAATACGGTAAAGTCGTCTTCCTTAGAGTCAGGGCGCGAACTAGCCAACTAGCTTTACCTACAAAAACCTTATTCGCAATATAAGAGCACACTAGTGTGCTAGAAGATCGCCCTGCCCTTTTCTAATACCAGAAAGCTTTCTTTGCCTTTGGTTACTTCTAGTGTTGGTTCGAAGAATACATAGTCTTGGTGGAAGGGCACGCGCACAGTGCCGCCGAAGGTCGAGTTGTCGCCTAGCGCGATGTGGATGGTGCCGAGAATCTTCTCTGATTCCAGTATGTTATCGGGGCGGGTGGCCTTGTCATTGGTGCCTATGCCCAGTTCGGCGATATTGCCCTTGTTCTGGTTGGTCTCCAGCTCGGCGGCTAGTTCCTGCACGTAATCTTCATCTCCCTCTACGCTTATTACCAGGCCGTTTTTGACTTGTAGGACTACCTGGGATTCGAGTTTGCGCATCGGGGCCCATTCGAGCACGAGCGTGCCTTGCGCCGTGCCTTCTACGGGAGCACAAAAGGCCTCACCTGCCGGCAGGTTGCTAAAGGCCCCGGCTGCGCTGATGTCGCCTGTGTCGGCGTGTACCGTGCGCCCTTTGATGGAAAAGGAGATGTCAGTGCCGTTCGGACAGGTGACGCGGACCGATTCAGCGCCCTTCATGAGCTTTGCCAGGTGCAGGGTGCGGTCTCTAAGGGTCTGCCAATCGACCGTCATGACGCCGTCGAGCATCAGCGCGTCGAAGTTCGGCATCGAGGCCACGCGCGCACCGGCCGAACCTGTCAGCAGGCGGCGAAAGCTGGTATGGCTCGTCGAATACTTGGAGAGCGCCACAACCGCGTCCATGGCGTCGCCCTTCATTGATGAGACGATCTCCTCGCAACGTTCGATCTCGCCCGGCTTGAGTTGCTTTTTTATCAGTCGTCCAAAGAGCCCTTCTTTTAAGAGAGCATCGACCGTGCGTTCGCCGAAGGCCTCGCGCCATGCCGCTTCGGGTGGCTCTGTGCCGTGCTGTCCGGTCGAGAGATATTCGAGATAAGATGTCGTACAGTGTTCGTTGCCCGCCTCGAACGCCTTTTGAGCGATATCGGCAATCTCCTTACAGGCGACGACCGAGACGATATCTTTCTCTTCGGTATAATCGGTAAAGACCAGCGCGCGCTCGTCTTCTTTAACGCCGAGATTGATCGTAAATATATTTTCAAGTACTTTTAAAGGCATGACGGCTCCCGGTAGTTTGTTTGATTTGGTACTTTAAGTATATAGAAAGTTTGGGGAATTGGCAATAGTTAAGCACACGGGGGTGCTATTTTTTTCGCGCCGCACAGGGTGCGGAGCCAATTTCGCGGGGTAGGTTTTTAGGTCTCTGCAGGTTTTCTATCCGCGTTGACAACTTTTCTGGAAAATTGCATATGATTTTGCCGCGCTAAGCTTAGAAAAATATTAGTTCCCTACTGCCGGTTCAGGATTGTAACCTGAACCGGGAATGTTAAGAGGTGCGGGGTGGTAAGTGTGCGAAAATATAAGAACGGAATAGAAAAGTGGCGGCAGGTGCAGTGGAAAAACGAATATTAAGACTCCTTGTTTAAGAGGTACCATTTAAAGAACTCTTTGCCTTTATTAGTATATTCAAGTTTATCAACAGGTACTCGCTTAACAAGGTCGAATATGACTAAATCAGATGCATTGGCAACATTATTATAATAAGGATTCTGATTCATTAGGAATTTGTCTTTGAGAGAAAGAAAACCATCAACCTTTCCTGACTTCAAATAAGCCTCAAACTCATCTTCTTGTATACTAGATGAATTCTTCGCCTTTGCTTCCAAAAGTTTACTCTTTAAGTCCTCAATACTTTTATCTTTTTGAAATAACTCTTTATCCTTACTAAGCAATTGTTTTTGCGTCTCTACGTCACCACCCTGCAAATCCATATATTTTGACCAGATTGCTGAAACGAGCTGTCCAAGCTCCTTTTTCCCGTAATCTGTAGGCATTAGATGGAATAGATCGTCTGTAAGTTCGGGGAATCTGTCGCTGACCTTATCGTATGTAGCCTTTGAGTCATAAACCGATATTATCTTTTTTAGGTCAAAGTCATTCCCTTTTTTGGCCTCTTCTCTCATGACATGTTTGATTTCACGATCTACCCAAGATGATTCGAGAGACTTTTCGGTAAAGAAAATTAATGCTACGTCAGCCTTATCGAGGCCGTCTCTAAATATCGACTTCCTGAGACTGTCACCAGGTACTATCTTTCGCGTATCGATCCAGACGTTTATATAGCAGTCTTCGAGGTCTTGAACGATTGGTTCTATATAGTCGTCTTTGTCTTCGGATGAGTGGCTTATAAAGACCAGTACTGAATTTCCCATTTTAAATCCTTATGTTGTAGGCTTGTAACTCTGTACAGTTTATAATATTTTTAACGTTCCGGTTCAGGTTACAAACCTGAACCGGCAATTTGTTTGTCTTTATAACTATATAGGAGTGCAGAGTATTGTGCAACAATTAACAAAGTAGGGAGGTAAAGAAGTATTACCCCGTCACTATAAAATCTCCAACGCGTAACTGGAACTTTTAGGCACAACATAGGTTATCCGCGAAATAAAAGCACACCTGTGTGCCTAGCCGCGCGGGTGTTTTGCGCTATGCAGTTTCTTTAGTCTTTCTGTCGAGACGTGGGTATAAATCTGGGTGGTTGATATGTCGCTGTGGCCGAGCATTACCTGTAGGTGCCTGAGGTCCACGCCGCGTTCTAAAAGGTGGGTGGCGAAGGAGTGGCGCAGGGCGTGAGGTTTCACCTTTTCGATTGGCAGGCCTGCAACGCGGGCATATTTTTTAATGATTACCCAAAAGTTCTGGCGCGTCATGGCCGAACCGCGGGCGGTTATGAAGAGGTAGGGCGACCTTTTATTCTTTAAGATCAAGGGCCTGGCATCTTTTAGATAATCCCTTATCCAGCGGAGCGAGAGCTCGCCCAGAGGGACCAACCGTTCCTTGCCGCCCTTTCCTATCGTTGTTATGAGGCCGGTCTGAAGGTTCAGGTCGTTTAGACCTATAGAGGTCAGCTCGCTTACGCGCATGCCGGTAGCGTAGAGGACTTCGAGCATCGTACGGTCGCGTATGCCCTTGGCCCTGTCCACGGGCGGGCTTTCCAGTAACGACTCTACCTCGTCGAGTGAGAGGAAGTTTGGCAGCTTCTTTTCGATGCGCGGCATATCGATAAGGTCGCATGGCGAGCTTTCTATCATACCTCTTGAGATCATAAATCTGTATAAGGAACGGATCGTCGTCAGGTGGCGGGCGTAGGAGCGGGGCTTGAGACCGCGTCTGCTCAGCTCGCCTATAAAGTCGGTGATATCTTGCGGCGCGACGGTCTTAGGCTCTTTGCCGCGTGCTTCGAGGAAGCGTGAGAATCCGGTTAGATCACGCTCGTAAGAGGCGCAGGTATTATCTGAGAGCCCTCTTTCGACTAATATATAGTTTATAAAATCTCGAATAATTTCCATAAATTACAGTAGATATATAAGTATTTGGATTATCTTTTCTACTCGTCTTTCGAGAGGGTCTCGGTCAGTCCCTTTATAATATTTTCTATCTTTTCGGAGTTATATATCTTCTGTCCAAAGATATCGAGGATGTAGAAGATATCACTGACGCTCTCGCCCTTTGTCGAGATCTTGGCTATCTTAATGTAGAGGCCTAGTTCATACAGGGCCGACGATATCTTATAGAGTAGGCCGATCCTGTTATAGGTATTGATATCGAGGACAGTATAGGACTCCGAAACCTCGTTGTCCACGGCTACGCGGGTCGGCACGTGCGGGGTCTCTTTCTGGTCGAGTATCGACTGGCGCGGCTTTTTAACCAGTTTTTCGAGCCATGTCCTGCCGGTTACGATATCCGAGAGGTCGCTTCTTATGTCGTTAATTTTCTTCTCATCGGTGAGCAGCTCGCCGTAGGCATTCTTGACCTCAAGGATGTCGAGTGCAATGCCGGTCGTTAATGTATAAATCTGAGCGCCGAGGATATCGACCGAATTTGCGGCCATGACGCCTGTTACCTTCGCAAAGAGACCGGAGACGTCGTGTGTGCAGACAATCAGCTCCGTATAGTCGCGTTCCTTATTTTGGGTGGTAGTGAGGCTCACGGGCTCTTGACCGAGATTTGCAACGATATTGATATGCGTGCTTATCTTCTTTGCGTTATTAGAGAGGAAATAACGCTGCGGCAACATATTAAAGTACTCTTCTATCTCGATTTTTCTATCGGTGCCGAGCTCTTTTAATACGGCGCGTCTGAGGCGGTCTATCTTGTTGCTGACCTCCTCAATTTCAAAGGTGCCGCGCTCAAGGAATGTCAGGGCCTTGAAATAGAGCTCCTGGTATAGGGCCGCCTTCCACTGGTTCCAGACCTCCGGCCCTACGGCGCGAACATCCGCGAAGGTTAGGAGAAAGAGCATATTGAGACGATCGATACTGCCGATCTTCTTTGCGAACTCCGCGACGAGCTTTTCGTCGTGTATATCACGGTATTGGGCCGTATTGGCGAGTATCAGGTGCTCGCGCACCAGGAACTCGACCTCTACGATATCAGATTGTTTGATCTTTAGCTTTTTAAGCATGGAGGGCACAAGGTCCGCGCCCTTTTCGGCGTGGCCCGTGCCGAGGCTCTTTCCGATGTCGTGTAATAATATGCCAAGGACAAGCACGTGCGGGCGTTTTATATCCTTTAGTATCGAGGCCATAAGAAATAACTCGGGCTCGACATTACCGCGAAGCGACTCGAATTCTTTAAGGGCATAAAGCGTATGCATATCAACCGTATAGACATGATACATATCATGCTGGACGCGGTTGCTTATGGCGTTGAACTCAGGTATTAAGGCCCCGATAACCTTATGCGCATGCATATCGGAGATGGTCTTAAAGAGCCGCTTTTTCTTCTTTATTATATGTTTAAAAGCGCTGGTGGTGGTAGAGCTTGAGCGCGCTTTATCATCGAACCCTTCGATCGCCTCCAGTATAAGGTCGCGGGTCTTGACGGAGACCGGCACGTCATAAGATTGCGAGTGCTCGAATGCGCGCACGATGCGTGACGGGTCTTTTTTAAAGAGCGTATCGTCAGTGACGGCTACGGTATTGTCAACAATAGAAAAGTACTCGTTAATGGACTTTCTGGAGCGTTTCCGAAATAACCTCTTGTCCTTTTCTCCGTCGAGCGAACGCGCGGTGATTAACCTTGCATAGCGGCTTATATTCGAGGCATGGCGATAGTAGTTGCGCATAAAGGTCTCTACGCCGAGTTCGTTTTCTGTTTTTTTATAACCAAGGTCGCGTGCCATGCGCTCTTGTTGGTCGAATGAGAGCTGGTCGCTCTTCCTGTCGGCGGCAAAATGCAGGTCGTTACGAACCCACATAAGGAAATCAATGGACGCGGCCAGCTCCGCAGATTCTTTAGTGCGAAGCAGGGCGCGCAGGTTGCCGTTCGGGGCCGCTTCGGTCACAATCGATACCCAGCGTGCCGAGTGCAGATCCCGGAGGCCGCCCTCGCCTTCTTTCAAATTATGTTCGAGTATATAGACCGATCCTCCGTAGCGGGCCTGGCGTTGCGAGCTTTCTTCCATCTTTTCTTTTATAAAGGCGGTCCTCTTCTTTTTAGTGAGGACTTTTTTTATAAAAGCCTTATCAAACTCTTTATATAAGGTCTTGTCACCGGCGACGAGCCTGCGGTCCAGTATCGCGGTCAGTGTCTTGAGATCCTCGCGCGCAAGTGTGAGACAGTCCGAGATAGAGCGTATGGCGAACCCGAGGTCGAGGCCGGTGTCGCAGAGCAGGTAGTAGAGTTTTTCGTTCATCTCTTCTATCTCAGGCGTCAGGTTGCCTCGATAGAGCAGCATAAAGTCCACATCAGAGCGCACATTCAGCTCCGCCCGGCCATAACCGCCGAGCGCTACGAATGCGGTTGGGCAGTTTTTGGACTTTTTCGGTCCAAAGTGTAAAAAGAGCCCCTTTAAGAGACGATCAATGACGGAAGTATAGCGATCGATTACCGACCTGCCCGTGCAGCCTTTTTTGTGCTCAATAAGCAGATATTCGTCTACATTTCTTAAAAGATCTTTAATCTCAGAGGAAGTTGGCGGCTCCGGGCGAGTTACCAGATCTTCCATTGGTTTTACAAGGTGGTTATCCTTATCTTTATTAGGCAGAGGGGTTGGGCGCATGGACCTATACGGCCTTTCTGCTCTTTAGGAACCTGGTTACGCCGCGCGATATGCCAAGCACGATCTGTCTTAGATATTTATCGCTTTTGAGACGTTTTTCGCCCGTGGGGTTGCTAATGAAGGAGGCCTCAACAAGTATCGAAGGCATATCCGTACGGACGAGCACATAAAATGGCGCGCCCTTGACGCCGTTACCCTTGATGCCCTTATACTTTTTCTTGAGGGTCGAGACAAGCGAGGTCTGTACATCTTCGGCCAGATTGCTGGAATCTACCCTGTTTGCGGTGCGTATAAGGTCGGCGAGAATATATTGGAGGTCGCTCGTGGCCTTGAGGGAAGATGCATTCTCACGCGCGGCCAGCTGCATGGAGCGTTTATCGTTCGATACGTCAAGAAAGTAGGTCTCTACCCCTGAGGCCTTTCTATTGAGGCTGGCATTAATATGAATCGAGATAAAGAGATCACACTGCGTGGAGTTGGCAAGCGCCGTGCGGTCGTCGAGCGCGATATATTTGTCGCGTGTGCGCGTGAGTATGACCTTGGCCCTTGTCTCGGTTTCTAGCTTTTTCTTTAATAGTTTCGCTATCTTAAGGGTGACGTCTTTTTCCATCAGGCCGCGCCTGCCAATGGCTCCAGGGTCTGTGCCGCCGTGACCCGGATCGATTACGATGACGGGCCGCTTCTTTTTGGCTGGTTTTGTGGCCTTCTGATACTTCTTCTTGCTCTTCTTTTTTTCAGGCTTGGAAACTGTCTTAGAAGACTCCGGTCCTTTGGGCAGAGGCGCTTTAAGCGCTTTATCGCCTATCTTTGCAACGAGGGCGCCCTTTGGGTCCGATGGCTCAGGCTTTTTATCAGTCGTAACTTCCGGCTCGTCTTGTGACTGAGCATGAGCGGTCCGCTCTCGTTCGCCCATTATATCTATAACGATCCGAAAGGGGTCGGTCAGGGGAAATATGCGGTAGTCGTCTATAGACTCAAGATCCATAACGACGCGCACGACATCTTTTTTAAACTGTCCGGCGCGTATCGATTGCAAGAGACCGTCGTTTATTTCGATCTTCTTATTGACGCTAGGAGCAAGTTTAACCCCGTCGATATCGACATATATGCGGCGAGGTTTGTTATAGTCGGGATTTTTCTTTAAGAGGTTATAGCTGTAGTGGCTGTTCTTGCCGATATCTATGACGATGCGGGTATATGTCGGGGCCGACCAGTGGCGTATCCTTGATATTGACCGTTCCGGCGAGGCGGCTTCGGAAGAGACCTCTTTAGCGTTGGCGTCTGCGCAGAAAAGGGCCAGCGTCATAATAAAAAAGAGTAATGATTTCAGGATATTAAGTTTCACTCTCCCAGTAATTCCTTAATATGGTATAGCGCCTCAAGCGATTCAAGCGGGGTCGTTCTATTGAGATCTATGGAGCTGATATACTCATAGACCGGCCCCTCCTTGGCAAATACGTTTGTGAGCGTCGGTTGTGAAAAACCCTTACTATCGGCCGCCGCTCCGGCGATACCGGAGATCTCGCTTACGGCAAGCTTTGGGGAACCCGTCTCGTCTAGCTCTCCGCTTTCGAGATTTTTCAGTATCTCCGCAGCCCTTGTCGTTACGGCCTCGGGTAGACCTGCCAGGCGCGCTACCTGTATGCCGTAACTGCGGCTGCTGCCCCCGGGTACGATCTTTTTCAGGAAGACGATATTGCCCTCCCATTCGCGTATCATCATATTATAATTTTTGACGCGTTCCTTTGTCAAGGAAAGCTCTGTAAGCTCGTGATAATGGGTGGCAAAGAGAGTCTTTGCGCCGAAGTCGGTACGGTCGTGCAGGTACTCGGTAACGGCCCATGCGATTGAGAGGCCGTCGAATGTCGATGTGCCGCGCCCTATCTCGTCGAGTATTATAAAGGAACGCGGCGTGCTGTTTGTTAAGATATTGGCAGTCTCGGCCATCTCGACCATAAAGGTGGACTGTCCACGCGTTAGATCGTCGGAGGCGCCGACGCGCGTAAATATCCTGTCGACCACACCTATCTCGGCGCGTGCCGCAGGGACGAAGCAGCCTGCCTGAGCCATCAGTATGATGAGCGCGGCCTGGCGCATATAGGTCGATTTACCCGCCATATTGGGGCCGGTGATGATATGTATCTGATCCTCGTTTGAATCTATATGAAGGTCGTTCGGCACGAACTCTTCACCGGAAGAAGCGAGTTGCTCGATGACCGGGTGGCGGCCGTCTTCGATATCGATCGCCGTTGTGCCGGTAACTACAGGTTTTACATAATTTCTTTTTGTTGCGGCCTCGGCGAATGATGATAATACGTCTAGCGCGGCGATCGCGGTGGCTGTCGTCTGAATCGATTCGGCGAATCTTGCGACATGGGCGCGTACCTTCTCATATAGATCGGCCTCGATAGATTTTGCGCGTTCTTCGGCGCCGAGTATCTGTGCCTCTTGATCCTTCAGTTCAGGCGTAATATACCTTTCGGCATTTACGAGTGTCTGCTTGCGTTCGTAGTTCTCAGGGACTTCTTTACCGCGTGGCACATTTATATAATAACCAAAGACCCTATTATAACTGACCTTGAGTGTCGTTATGGAGGTCTTCTTACGTTCGTCGGCCTCTAGTCGTTTCATCCAGTCTTGAACATTAGAGCTTATATCGCGCAGTTCGTCGAGCTCCTCATTATAACCGCCGCGTATAACGCCGCCGTCCTTGACCTGGGCCGGGCTCTCTTCGGATATTGCCTCTCTTATTAGATCGATAACTTCATCTTCCGCTTTAATAGTCTCGCGTATCTCTTCTAATAAGCCAAAAGCGAATCCCAGCCCGGTTCTTATCTCCGGTATCTTTTTAAGTGAATTGGAGAGCGCGATAAGGTCGCGCGGTCCGGCGACACCCATGGAGACACGCCCGATCAACCGCTCAAGGTCGTATATGTCGTCCATAGCGGCAAGAAGAAAGGCCCTCTCCCTGCGAAATTCAATAAGACACTCGACGGAATCGAGCCGCGCCTTGATGCGGTCCAGGTCGATCAGCGGGCGGCTGATCCAATCTTTGATCATACGCTTTCCCATTGATGTGCGCGTATGGTCGAGTATGGATAAGAGCGTGCCCTCTCTCGAGAATTTCGCACCGCTATCGGAAGAGCGCAGATGTTCGGTCAGGTCGAGATTACGCCTCGTAGTATGGTCGAGCACGAGATACTTGCCCGGATAGTAGGCTTTTAAGGAATTCAGGTGTGATAGTTCTGTCCGTTGAGTCTCTTTAACATAATAAAGAAGCGCTCCGGCGGCGCGAGAGGCGGTCTTGAAGTCGCCAAGGCCGAGTCCGTCGATAGATTCAAGATTAAAATGTTCTTTGAGGCGATCTTCGGTAACGGTACCTGAAAAATCGTATCTGGAAAGTCTTGAAAGATGCAGCTCCGGCATCAGGCCGTCAAGCTCGTAAGATTCGGGCACGAGCAGCTCAGCGGGGCGAAGTCTCGATAGTTCGTCAACGAGCGCCCCCCTGCCCTCAAGATCGGTTGCGCGAAACTCTCCGGTGAGTACGTCCAGATATGCAAAACCCATAGAGCGCGCCCCGCCTACCACGGCTGCGACAAAGTTATTGCCGGTCGATGCGATAAAGTCCTCTTCAAGGGCCACGCCGGGTGTTATGACGCGCTGTACCTCGCGCCTTACAACGCCCTTGGCGACCGAAGGGTCTTCCATCTGCTCGCAGAGCGCGACCTTATGCCCGGCGGTAAGCAGACGGCGGATATAGGTCTTGGCCGCGTGGTATGGGATGCCGCACATCGGTATATCGCGCTGTTTGTCGCGCTTGGTGAGCGTGATATTAAGGACCTTCGCGGCGACCACCGCGTCGTCAAAGAACATCTCATAAAAATCGCCCATGCGGAAAAAGAGTATCGAATCGGTATATTTCTCTTTGATATCGATAAACTGCCGCATGGCGGGAGTATGTTCCAGCGTAGCCTTTTTCTTAGTGGGTTTCATCTCTTATCCGAATTAAATGCCTGGTAGATGCGTGGAAATTATCTTTAAATTTTATCTCGTTAGGGGGGATTTGTAAAGGGAAATGGGAGACGAAGGATGCTGGATTGAGGAAGCTTGGGCCTTACCCACCCTGCATGGTAGTGATAAGGGCTCTCTGCCGACTTAGTAACTGAATGATTTGATGAAAAGCCCCTCGCCCTCTTAGGGAGTAGGAATAGGGACTCCCCGACGCGTTACAGTAAATCCTCACTTACTGCAAAACCCGCCGAGCGAAATGAAAGCACACCTGTGTGCCCACACCCGGTGCGCCTACCCCTTATGCGGGTATATCTTGATGATATTGGTCGCCTGTAACCCCTTGTCGCCTTTTGAGAGGTCGAATTCGAAGATCTTGTCTCGTGACGGGAGGTGGTTGAAATCGGTGCCGGGCTCGAAGGCCGATTCGTGGGCAAAGGCCGTCTCGTATGGCGACTCGCTTTTGCGCGTATCGGTCAGCCATATGCCGGGACCGATGTGGTCCAGGTAGCGCATGAAGCCAAAGTTCTTCTGGGTATTGTAGTTATAACATATTCCTCGAACACGCGAACCCATCTCGCCCCACGGCTTGCCGTTCTCGCCGCCTTCGGTGGAGATCGGCTGGAGGTTCGGGATCAGGTAGCCGGACATATAGATATCGACCTCGCGCTTGAGCTGCGATGATACATTCTCAAAGGCGACGCCTTCGAGACGGCAGCCCTTGTTTTGAAGAGCGCGCACGACCTCGATAAAGTCTCCGTCGCCGGTTGCCATCATGACGCGGTCGAGATTCTCGGATTGCAAGAGGGCGTCGACGGCCATGTCGAGGTCGGCGTTGGCCTTGCCAAAGCGGTTGCCCTCGTCGTCTGTATACCAGCTAACGGTCTTTTCGATAACCTTGTAACCGAGATCGCGTAGAGCGGCATAGAAATTTATGGTGCGGTGTTTATAGTCGGGGTCGATCTTTGCCCGGTCGGCGTCGTAGGCGACGTATGCGTTAAGTCTCATCGGCTCGCCGCCGTCGCGGCAGGCGAAATCCCTGAGTATATCGAATCTCATGCCGTAGCCGCCGTTACGGGCGATATTGGCTACATCCACATATAAACCGACCTTCTTATAGGAACAGCTTCCTCTCATAATAATATCCTTTGCTTTTATGTTTTTAAAATAAACTGGGTTAAAGAGTATAGTACTTTAGAGTCAAATATAGGCGGGCAAGGATTCTTTAGAGACCCCCGCCCGCCTCTATTTTTTAAATATCTATATTCTGCGCTTCCAGGGCGTGTGTCTGGATAAACTCTCTTCTCGGCTCCACCTGATCGCCCATGAGGCGGGTGAAGATATTTTCTGCGGCTACGGTATCTTCGACCGTTACCTTTAGTAAGACGCGGTTTTCCGGGTCCATGGTCGTCTCCCATAGTTGGTCGGGATTCATCTCACCCAGACCTTTATACCTCTGTATGGAGAGCCCTTTCTTCGAGGCCGCAAGAACCGAATCCAAGAGTGTCGTGAATGTTGAAGCGGTCGTTATCTCACCCTTCAGACTTATTTCAAATGGCGGCGCGCCGAGTGATTTAAGTATTGCGGCCAGCTCAAAGAGCTTTTGTACCTCCGGCAGGGCTATGAAGGCCTGGTCTACGCTGGTTGTGTGGCGATTGCCCTTCCTGTCGGTATGGAAGTGAATGATGCTCGATTTATGTTCGTCGTCAATGCTTGTTGAATAGTCTATGGTAGAGACTTCGGGGTGAAGGCGCGTTATATGCTCTTTTATCGAGGTCGCGGCCTTTTCTACCTTTGAAGGGCTTTTTAAAAGGGCCTGATTTATAGTGCCGTCAAAAGAGAGCGCGCTAAGTACCGCGGCGTCGAGCCCGCGATTTGACATTCTGTGAATAATGGTATTGAAGCCGCTTACCTTCTTTAGTATCTCTATGAGTCTGGGCCCGCCCATTGATGTCTTTCTATCGGATGCGCCGACGGTGATAGTATCCTGCACGCTTTCGAGCAGGTAGTTCTCAAATTCGCCTTCGTCCTTCAGGTATTTCTCGCTCTTTCCTTTTTTGACCTTAAAGAGCGGCGGCTGAGCGATATAGAGATGGCCCTGTTCTGCCAGTTCCGTCATCTGGCGATAGAAGAAGGTCAGGAGCAGCGTCCTAATATGAGAGCCGTCGACATCGGCGTCAGTCATTATGATTATGCGGTGATAACGCAGTTTTTCTTTATTGAATTCTTCTTTGCCGACTCCACAGCCAAGGGCCGTGATGATGGTGCGTATCTCTTCGTTAGAAAGTATCTTATCGAGGCGAGCCTTTTCGACATTCAGTATCTTACCCTTAAGCGGCAAGATGGCCTGAAACTTACGGTCCCGGCCCTGTTTGGCCGAGCCGCCGGCGCTGTCTCCCTCGACTCTATATAGTTCGCATAGCGCCGGGTTCTTCTCCTGACAGTCGGCGAGCTTTCCGGGTAGCGATGCGCTATCCAGGGCGCCCTTTCTGCGAATCAGTTCGCGCGCCTTGCGAGCGGCCTCTCTGGCGCGCGCGCCTTCGGTTGCCTTCTTGATTATCTTCTTTGCAATGGCGGGGTTCTCTTCAAAGTAGGTCGCAAGCTCCGCGTTCAGGATCGTCTTAACGTAACCCTCTACTTCGCTATTGCCGAGCTTGGTCTTTGTCTGCCCCTCGAACTGCGGTTGCGGCAGCTTTACGCTGATTACCGCCGTGAGCCCCTCTCGGATGTCGTCGCCCTGAAGACCTGCCTTCATATCCTTGGTAAGGCCGCGCTCAGAGGCGTAACTATTAACGGTACGCGTAAGGGCCGACTTAAATCCGATGAGATGCGTGCCGCCCTCTGTCGTATTAATATTATTGGCAAAGGTATAGACGCTTTCGCTATAACTCTCAGTCCACTGCATGGCGATTTCGAGCAAAACGTCGTCGCGCTCGCCCTCGACATATATTATTTTTGGGTGTATCGCCTGCTTACCGTCATTGAGATGCTCGACAAAGGACTTTATGCCGCCCTTGTACTGGAACTCGTGGCTCTTGTCTGTGCGCTCGTCGTTGATCGTAATCTTTACGCCTGCGTTTAGGAAGGAAAGCTCACGAAGGCGAGTAGAGAGCGTGTCGAAGCTATATTCGGTCTGCTCGAAGATCGTTGAGTCGGGTTTGAAGGTGATACGCGTGCCGCTCTTTCGCGACTTGCCTACTATTTCCAGGTCGGATCTCTTCTTTCCGCCTTCATAACGCTGTGAGTAGACATTGCCGTCTCGTTTTATCTCGACCTCAAGCCATTCAGAGAGGAAGTTTACAACGGTTACACCGACGCCGTGAAGACCGCCCGATACCTTATAGGCCTTATTTTCAAACTTGCCGCCCGCGTGAAGCTCGGTTAAGACGACCTCTACGGTCGGAACCTTCTTTTGCTTATGCTTATCTACCGGGATTCCGCGCCCGTCGTCTGTTACAGAGATCGAGTTATCAGTATGAATTACTACATTTACCGTTGTGCAATGTCCGGCAAGGGCCTCGTCAACAGAGTTATCAACAACCTCGTAGACAAGATGATGGAGTCCCATCGGCCCTGTTGAGCCGATATACATTGCCGGTCTTTTTCTGACCGCAGCAAGCCCCCCGAGGACCTTAATAGAGTCTGCGTCGTAACGCTCTTCCTGGTTATCTATATCATTGGACAAAGCTTATTCTCCCGGCTAAATTCGTTAAGAAAAGGTCTCTTTGAGTTGTTGTAAAATGATTGCTAAAACTTATTTATAGTACCATATAAAGCGCCCCCTTGACCAGAAAAAGATGCAGCCCTAATCACTTGATTTCCTTAGTGAAATATATTATTTTAAATGGGCCTTGGGGCAAGGGCGAAAACAATAGATGCCGGAGGGTTTTTTCAAGATGATTCGCAGGTATAAAGAGAGTGATTTAGAGGCCGTAATGGATACCTGGCTCAAGGCTTCAAGGATTGCGCACGAATTCATGGAGGACGACTTTTTTCTCTCTGAGAGCGAGCTTATTCGCCATAAATATATAGCGATGGTCGAGACCTGGGTCTACGAGATATCAGGAGATGTCGTAGGTTTTATCTCACTTTTGGATGGCGAGGTAGCGGCCCTCTTTATCTACCCTGAAAATCAGCGGGACGGCATAGGTTCGCTCCTATTAGAACTTGCGCGCAGGCTCAAAGGCAACCTTATGGTAAATGTCTTTAAGAAAAATAGAGGGGCAAGGGCCTTTTACGAAGAATTCGGTTTTGAGTTTGTCTCGGAAAAGCCGTATAAGGATACAGGGGAGATAATGGTCAGAATGGCCTATAAGGTCGTTTAGGCCAAAAAAAAGGAGCCCTCTGTGAAGGCCCCCTTCTCTATAAAGCGATTATATAAAAAGCTTTGACGCGCACTGCAAAATTATCAGCAACTATAAACTTTATCCGTGAAATCGGCTCCGGGCATTGTGCAAAAGTAAGATTTTTAATTGTACGACCTAACTTATGACGCGTTACACCCAAATTAAAGGATCTACAAAACCCACCGCGCGAAATTGGCCCCGGGCCCGGCCCGGCTATTCTACCGTTACCTTGCCTACCATGCCTTTGTGAATATAACAGAGATAGTAGTATTCGCCGGGCTCGGTAAATGTATATTCCCATGAGCTGCCGGGAGCAATATTGGGGGCAAAGAGGCCGCCCTTGCCGATGATGGAAAATGAGGCGAAGAGGTGGGCTATCTTGTCCGAATTGGACCAGCGTACCGTTTCGCCGCTCTTTATTATGATATTGTCCGGGGTGAAGAAGTTTTTTCTCTCTTCGGTCGATTGAGAGTCGATATGATGAATGCCGTCAATAGCCTCCGAGACGATTGCCTTCGATAACAATGACTCAAAACCCGCCCGCTTTACCTCTTTAAGAGGTCCGTAGTCGCCGGTTATGTCGTGATAGGTCTTGGACATCTCCTCGGCTACATACAGTGCGGCCTCTTTATCTTCCTTGGTATTGGCCGCAGAGTAGGACTGGTAGATGAGCCCCTTGATCTCTCCGGGAACCTTGGCCTTCATCATATCTACCAGGGCCTCTTTCTTAGCCTCATCCTTGGCCTTGTGGGCCTTTACATATTCCTCTACGAGCGGAGTGAACTTTAGTTCGGCCGAGGCCGGAGAGGTTAGTAGAAATACGGCTGCCAATAAGATAAAGATTGTACGGGTAAGCTTCATTTCGATACTCCTGACAGTGCTACTGTCCCATTTAAAGTTGTAACGCTCTAGATTGTCGAATGAAAGAAGGTCGTTATGGAATAACGGGGTCAGGTTATCAGTTTGTCTGTGTGGAATCAAGAACTATCTATATAAGAGGAACTTATTTATTAGTTACCCTGCGCCACTTGCGCCGTTTTTGGTCTCTGTACCGGCGAGCCTTCCCTTGAAATCAATGGTCTTTAGTATGTCGCGCCTCGATAAGACTCCGTATAAGGTATCTTGCTTAAGAACGACATAACGCCCCTGCCCTGTCGAATTCATGGCGATGAGCGCCGCCATTACCGAATCGCCAGGAGAGAGGCAATTATTTCTCGTAAGCGGCTCCATCACTTGCAGTACATTTGTCGTAGGCCAGCTGTCGCGCCCCGCGTTTCTTACGGCGTTAATAGAAAGAAGCCCCACGGGAGCCCCCTGATTCATAACCGGAAAACTCACAAAGTGATAATGGAAGAACTTATCGTCGACGACCCTGTCCAGTTTATCGGAGATATCGACAGTTATAACGTGGGGCGCCTCGGTCATTATATCGCCTACTGTGAGCCCCTCAAGTCCGTACTCAAGCTGCTGGTGTTGTACCGAGCTTTTGGCGGCCTGCATGAGAAATACTCCGATCAATATAGCCCAAAGACCACCTGAGAAGTTGCCGGAGAGCATCTGTAAGAAACCCAGAAATATTAGAAATGTGGCAAACGCGCGTCCGACGTGACCGGCGGCGCTGGTCGCAGTATTGATATTGCCGGACTTCATCCACCAGAGGGCCTTTAAGATCCTGCCTCCGTCGAGCGGCAGGCCCGGTATCATATTAAATACCAGAAGCACGACATTGATCAGAGAGAGGAACTTAATAACAGAGAGCACCGGCCCGGAGACCTCCAGATTTACCAGTATAATGGATATGAGATAGAAGATCAGGGCCAGTATGCCGCTCGCAACCGGCCCCATTACGGCTATTTTAAGCTCTTTAGCAGGCGTGTCCGGCTCACGGGTCAGTTGCGCCACACCGCCAAAGATAAAGAGAGTGATCTCTTTGACCTCGACCCCGAGTTTATTAGAGGTCACAGAGTGCGAAAGCTCGTGGATCAGTACGCATACGAAGAGCATAAAAGCGGAAATAGAGCCCATGACGAGATAGGCGCCGACCGTATGGCCCGGCACTTCGGAGGGGTAATAACCGTAGGCGAGCGACCACGAAAAGAGGAAAAAGACGATAAACCATGTAAAATCGATGCTAATGGTAATACCGTATATCTTAAATAGACGAAAGCCTCCGGCCATGCTGGTCCCCTTTTAGGGTTAATGGTTGTGATAAATTAACTGAATATATTGTAGCATACATTGTAAAGGGTTGGCGTCGAAGAAGAGAGAGGGGTCTATTTATAAATATGAGGGGGGTGCTTTATTTTAACTTAGGCACTACCTCCCTCCAATCGGTCGATTGTATTATACAAGTCCTTGATAATTGAATTCTTTTTGTCTGAGTAATGACAAGCGCGATGACAGTTAGGACACAGAGCTACGGCATTAGTAATTTTATCACTACCTTCATTAGATAACTCTATAACATGGTGAACTTCAAGAAAAGGGTAGCCATTATTCTTTTTAAAAGGAGCGGGTTTATTACAGCACTCACACGCACCAGCAGCATTTTTCAGAACCCAAGCTTTTACAGCTGGATCACGGTAAAATGTTACTATAGATGTCTCAACATTCCTAGGTAAATGAACTCCCTCTGGAGTATCTGATTGTTCTGAGTTCATTAGCCTATTTACTCGCTCTTCCAATTCCTCTTTTGATGCAGTAGATTCATAATTTATCTTATCGACATTTATATTCTCAACATCTGCATAAAAACTAGTCTCGTCACCTTCATATTCTATTGGAGTATACTCATAATTAGCCAGTTTTTTCCTCGCCATAGAAAGTACATCCTCATTAAATAACCTTTTCCATGGTCCTTCAAGGACAGTAGCCTCTACAGTTAAATTAATAGCCTTATATAAAACCATCTTTGCAAGGCCGCCTGAAGTGACCGGGTTCATAATTAGCTTTATAGAGGTTTGTATGGCACCGTAATTATGAAGCATTTCTGTAAAAATATGATCAGTATAATTAAATCTATCTTTTGCCTCCTTATACGATGACCATATCTTATCTTCAAATAATTTTTTAAGTTGATTGTCCGTCACTATACTATCCTTCTATTTAATTATAAAAAAAATTGCTGAATATATAATAACACTTTTTCTGTAGAGTTCAAAGTCTTTTCATATCAATGATCTAGGGTGAGCGGCAAAGCTAGTATATCAGAGAAGGTTAAAAAAAGACTGCAATTATTCTGGAATGTATTAAGAATAACAAAAAAACCTCTATACCGACCAATAGTCCGAGCCGAAATCTTTCGTTGGTAAATCTATGATTGTAAAGCCTTTTACCGGCCAGCGTTCGTTTCCTCTTTCAATGGCGTCGATCTGGATAAAGGTCCATAGTTCGTCGCCGGGCGAGGTCCTTGTTATGTCGAAGGGGATAGCGATCTCAAGCACATCTTTGGCCACGGCCTCGGTCAGTGGGCCAAGCGTTATCCACTTGTGATTGTCGTCGCGTTCGAGCACCTCGCTGGTGAGCCTTTCGCCCTCGACATGGACGACGATCTTTAGCGGCATGGGATGCAGCAGATTTATCGTTACGGACCATTTATCTTCATATGGGCGTAGCTCTTCCAGGTAGTCGAACCTGAGATAGAGGTTTTTGAGATCAAAGCCGTATGTGATCTGGTCGATGAGCCCGGTCCAGCGCGTATCTGTATGCATCGCGCCGCTCACCTCGCCTCCGGGAGCGCGAAGGATCAGACCGGCGCTTAACCACTCGAAATATGATGTTATCTCGCCGTCTATGACAGGCGTGATAAGTTTTACCGGTTTTTCAACGGGACGAAGGCCGCGTTCGGTCGATATTATCGGTATCTCCAGAGACATCGGCGGCTGTACGGAGATGGCCTTGTAGATCATCTTGATATGTCTTCTAAAGAGCAGGTCGAATAGCGCGTCGTTATCGGAGGAGTGAATGTCGCCGTACCACCAGAACCAGTCGCTTCCCTCGGCGGCGTAAAGGGCCTCCCATGCCGCATTGAACGAATCTTCTTTCTCTTCGTAGAGACCGTCAACGCGAGCCGTACTTTCGGCATCGACCAGGGCCGCGCGCGCCGTGCTTACCTGCTCCCAGGCGGCGCTATGCTCGGAGTGGCCTATCCATACCCTGAAGTTGTGGCTTATCCAGGAGCCTGCGAATATCTTAGGAAGGCGCTCAGTAGAATGAGATTTATCTAAGAAATCTCCTATAGTTACACACTTTAGTTCATTATGATTATTAAGTTTTGAGTATAGGGCGTAGAGGAAGTCTCGTCCGTCGTTGGCATAGTTCTCCCACGCATTCTCACCGTCGAGAATAATACTTACGATATGTTCAGAAGGATTATCTACTAACTTACGGATATTTAGAAGCTTATGAATCATATCGTCTGCGGCGTGATCCGCGTCCATACGCGAATATTCAAAGCCGATCAGGTCGCTTAAGAGATGGTCCCGAAAAACCACCTTGATCTCGCCCGCCTCTGCGCCGTCTTTGGGCGCTGTCTCTAGCGAATATGGACGGTAGAGAAAGCTATCGGTCGGGTTGCCGTAGTTGTCGCGGTGGAAGGACTTTCCCGTGCTGTTGCAAAGTATCTCTTCGTCGGTTGCAAACCACTCGATACCGGCCTCTTTCAGGAGCGGGATAATATCCATGGAGACGGAGCCTTCGGAGGGCCACATGCCGCGCGGCTTATGTCCAAATGTCTCCTCAAATAGTTTTATGCCCTTGGCGATCTGCGCGCGCGCGTCGTCCGGGTGGATAAGGCGTGTCGTCGGCAGCTCGATATCGGGCAGCGCTTCACGCGCCGAGTCGCTATCGCAAATAAGGGGCAGTATTGGGTGGTAATAGGGGCTTGTCGTTAGCTCAATCTGCCCGCGTTCGGCAAGTTCACGATACTTGGGCAGGACCGATGCGGCGATCTCGGTCTGTTTGGAAACTATCATGGCCTTGTCGTCCGAATCGTAGTTGCTCCCCTTCTCTTGAAGTCCTTTTAATTCTTCATCGTCTCTTATGATCTGCGGGTCTATCCAGGCAAGGTTATAGAGCAGCTGGAGATCCATAAAGTCCTGATCCGTATAGTAACGAAGGGCAGACTCCATTTCGCCGTTGTCAGCTGTAAAGCCTCGTTTTTCCAATAGTTCCCAGTACCTTGGCAGGGGTTTTATCATATTATGCCAGTTGGCGTGGAAGAATCTATCGAGGATGTCGCTCTTATCCTTACCGGTCAGGTCAGAGGGGTCCTTCTTAGTCAATTCCCTTGTAAGGCACTTGACATTACCGGAGGCGTAATCGTTAAGCTGCTCTATAAGAGATGGAACGATATTGAAGGTCTGCGAAACGTCCGGGAAGTCGTCGAGTATGGCGACCATGTCGTAATAATCTTTTGTGGCGTGAAAGAGCACCCACGGAAGCTCGTAGATACCGGTGAGCGGGTCGCGGTAGAGCGGCTGGTGCATGTGCCAGAGAAAGGCGATATTAAGTCTGTCGGACATCTCTTAGCTACCTTGCTAATCTTTGGTTGAGCTATATATCAGGAGCGCGCCCTTATCGGTAACAAAGGAAAGTTTATCCTTAGAAGCCGAGACATTACCGGAGACGGTGCTTGAGAGCTTTTCGCTCCATGCGAGTTTGCCGGTACTTAGCGAAAAGGCCTGTATGTAACCCGATGAGCTCTTTATCTTATCCAAGCTATCTACCGACTTAAAGGGCTGAATTTCACGGTTGGATAGAAGTATTAAGTTCTCCCCCGCTCCGGCTATGGACTTTGTCGTTCCGAGTTTTTGCGGTTTTGCCCATAGAGTCTTTCCCGTCTTTTTATCGATGGAAACGACCTCTTCGGTGCCGACAATGATGACATTACCGTTGGCTATAAAGAAGTCCACGGCATCGGTTACATCGTAGACTATCTTGAGTTTGCCGGTTGCGCCGTCCATAGCGCGCAGGCTGCCCTTGTCGTCGATTGCATATACCAGCCCGTTATGAAAAAGTGGCGTGCGGCGTACGTTCGGGGTCTCGGACTCGCTTTCAAGTAGCTCCTGTATCCATGTCAACCTGCCGTTATCTTTACTGAAGGCCATTAGTCGTCCATCCGGAAAGAGGCAGTAGATAAGATCTTTAGAGGCCGCCGGAGAATTGAAAAAACGTCGAGTAACCATGGCGTTAGCGCGGCTCGAATAGGACCAGAGCTTCTCGCCCGTCCTTATATCTATCGCATGAAGGCGGTTATCGGCGCTTGTGAAAAAAGCCGAGCCGCCCGATATGATCGGTGACGAGATTATCTCCGTATGCACGTTATAACGCAACCGTTCCTTGCCGGTAGATCTATCGAGGCAGTAGAGTGATCCGCCGGAGGTGCCAAAACAGACAAGCGCTTCGGTTACGGTCGGAGAGGCGTCTATTGCCGCATTGGTCTCGACTCGCCAGATCTCTTCGCCGCTTATGAGGTCGAGCGCGTAAAAGGCGCCCTCTGAAGAGCCTACGTAAGCGGTATTCCCTACAATAGCCGGTGTCGAGTACTGTCTTGGCGAGTTCATGCGAGAGACGGAGAACGAGCCGGTCAGGTTGAACTTCTTTGAGCCGCCGGGAGGTATCGTCATCTTGTCGGGCGTATAGTTATTCCTTCCAAAGTCGAATAAGAAGGTCGTCCACGGCGTGGAACCGTCGGTGGTTCTCGGAGGCGATTGCTTTAATATTGCGGCCCCGGAAGGTTTATCGAGATCGTTCTGAGAAGTAGCTGTGGTGGTCTTGCAGCCTGTTGCGACGGCTCCGAAGGTCAGAACTATAGTTAAGAGCCCTAGTCCTTTAAGTAAGTTTTTCAATGATATTACGTGCATTATCTTTCATCTCTCCATATAGGTTTTCGTCGATGGAGGCCCCGTGAGCCACAACCATCGCGTATTCGTCGCTAATAAGATCGCCGGGCGCGTGCGCGTCGCTATTTAATACCATCCTTGCTCCGCAAAGGGCCGCCATGGAGGCCACATGGCCGTTAGTAATAGAGTGTCCGGCGCGGCTTGTTATCTCAAGGTAGACGCCGCGTTCGGCCGCCAGGCGGCATGCTTCTTCGGTAATAAGGCCGGGGTGAGCCAGTATATCGACACCGGCTTCTATGGCGGCCCGGTTTGTGCCGCGCGCCACCGGCTCGGCGACCGTTTCGCCGTGGCATATGACGATCTTCGCGCCAAGAGAGCGCGCAAGCTTCGTCATCTCCCCTATACGGTCGGGCCTGACATGGGTGATCTCAACGCCGGGTATAACCCTTATCGGATCATCAGGGTCGAGCCCTTCGGTATATTTTGTAATATCGCCGATGACGCGCTCGATATTGGAGGCGTCAACGTGGTCGGTGATGGCGATGGCCTCGTAGCCGTGAACCTCCGCCCTTCTAACCAGTTCGGAGGGTACGAGCACGCCGTCGCTCAAGAGCGTATGTGTGTGCAGATCAATCACAATAAAACCTCCCCCATAATAAGATCTCAATCATTATAAAAATAGGGCATTATAAAAACGGGCATAATAAAAGTTCTATCTACATCTTATATTTGCCAAAGTCCTCTGAGTCGAGAGAGCCCAGTATATCGGCAAGTTCATCCGGGTCAGAGACATTTTTATCCAGCATCGTTACCTTTATATCTTTTGATTTCTCAATGACCTTCGTATCGACCATGATCGGGCAGTTGGCCCTGAGCGCGAGAGCAATGGCGTCGCTCGGCCTCGCGTCCACAATAGAACGCTCACCGTGCGCGGCAAGGTGTATGGTCGCGTAATAGACATTATCCCTTATATCGTTTACCTCGACACTTGCGACCTCGACCTCGACGCTCGCAAGCAGATTAAACATTATATCGTGCGTCATGGGTCGAGAGAGCGACATATCTTCAAGCGCCATAACGATAGCCCCCGCTTCAACGAGACCGATCCAGATCGGCAAGGAGCGTTCATTCTCCTTATCTTTCAATATCACTATCGGCACGCGTGTTTCCGGGTCGACGGCGACACTCTCTACATGCATCCTAATAAGCATTATAAGACCTGATCTCTTCGGTCGGTTTTTCGTTTGGCTCTTTAATCGGCTCTTTGCCGGACTCTTCAATTGAGTCAGATTCATCTACCACAAAACCGCGTAACGAATTGGCGAAAGCGTCGGTAATAGAGACTTTTACTATACTACCGGTAAGTGCTGTGGTTTCTGTATTAAGACCGGTAGACTTAAGATTTACAACCCTGTTGCACGAAGTGCGCCCCATGAGTTCGTCCGGGTCGTTTCGGCTAACACCCTCTATGAATACAGAGGCCGTAGCGCCTATAAGCGCTCGGTTCTCTTCCAATGCGATCTCTTTATGACGCTCTTGCAGTATAAGCAGGCGTCTGCTCTTTACTTGCTCGTCCACCTCGTCTGTAAAGGACTCGGCCAAAGTGCCGGGGCGTGGCGAATATTTAAAAGAGAAGATACTATCGTAACGTAGTTTCTCTATTATATCCATGGTCTGCGAAAAATCCTCGTCCGTCTCACCGGGAAAGCCTACTATGATATCGGTCGTTAGAGATATATCCTCATATAACTCTCTGATACGCAGAGCCATTTTTAGGTAACTCTCTCTCGTATATCCCCTGCCCATGCGCTCAAGCACGTCATCCGAGCCCGACTGTAAGGGCAGGTGCAGATGGCGCGCGAGCTTCGGTTCGGTAGCGAAGAGATATATAAGCTCGTCGCTTATATCTTTCGGGTGAGATGTAACAAAACGCACCCTCTTAATACCATCGACAGCGCAAACTTCCTTTAAAAGCGCCGTAAATGAGCGATCCGCGTCGGACGGGTCGGAGGCGATCTCTTCAGAGAGCCTCTTTTGTCCGTATGAATTCACATTCTGGCCTAGAAGCGTAACCTCGGTGATACCGCCCTCTACGAGAGATGCTACCTCTTCCAGGATATCTTTTGAGGTGCGGCTTACCTCGCGCCCCCTCGTAAAGGGAACGATACAATATGCGCAAAAGTTATCGCAGCCGCGCATTATAGAGACAAAGGCCCTGGTCTCACCTCCGCGCGGGGCGAATGAGGGAAACTCTTCGGGTGATATGGTCTCGATCTGCGGAGTATCGGAGGTGCGTTCTTTTCCCTCTCTTACTTCTTTAAGCAGCTCGTTGATCCTGTGTATGGACTGGGGGCCGAAGACGAGGTCGAGGTACGGCATCCTCTCAAGAAGACGCTCGCCCTCTTGCTGTGCGACGCAGCCGCATATGCCGACTATAAGGTTGGGCTTTTGGCCCTTTAAGCTCTTATAACGCCCGGCGGCGCTATAGACCTTCTGTTGCGGTTTATCGCGCACGCTACAGGTATTTATCAATATGAGATCGGCCTCTTGTGGCTCGCGCGTCTCCTCATAACCGGCTCTCTCAAGAAAGCCGAGCAGCCTGTCGGTGTCGCTCGTATTCATCTGGCAACCGAAGGTCTCTATAAGTACTTTTTGTTTCATTGGATGATTGGCGGTTTTTAGCCGGAGTGCGCCGAGCGTTCTGCCCTTGTGGGTTTAACGACCCATGCGCCTTTGGTATTGTACTTCTTTTCGATCTTCGTCTTGGCTACATAAGCGTCGTCTTCGCTCTTATAAAAGCCGACACGTACGCGGTACCATTTCTTGCCCTTGAGCGTAAAGTCCGCGATATAGGCGCTATAACCGCTCTTATTGAGCTTCTTCTTTAAAGCATCGGCCTTGCTCTTTGCGCTAAAGGAGGCGACGCTGACGGCGTAAACAGATGATAAGGCCGCTTTAGCCGATCCGGTTTTGGATTTTGTTAGAGTTGCGGTCTTGCTCTTTGAGGCCGTCTTCTTTGATGCGGTCTTGCTCTTTTTTGAGCTGCGCTTTACGGTCGGCTTCTTCTTAGTTGTGGATTTGGGCTTGATCCAGCCTATCTCGGGTTTAACAGGATCAATAACTGTAGAGGCTGCAACTGTAGCGGCAGTCGGTGCTGTTGGAGATTTGGGAGAGACTACGCCCTTGGACTTAACCGAGACCTTGGTGGACATATCGGCCGGGAGTTCGATATTCATGCGTTTCGTGATCTTGGGAGGACCCGCCGCTTCTTCATCCTTACAGCCGCCGATAAAGAAGGTTATGGCGATAACGAGCAGAACTAACGGCGCCTTTGAGAGCGTCCAGTATTGTTTCAAAAAGAGATTCATTTTTGCCCTTTTGATTAGGTTTGACAATCAAATAATCATATCAGAAAGCAAAGATATTTTCAATACATAAGGAGGGCCGGAACGATCTAACCCGATAAATGATGAGTATATCACGAGGGTGGCCTTTGGCAAGGGTTTTTTGAGTGGAGATAGTCGCATTAAAAAAAGAGGCCCATTACGAAATACCGTAATAGGCCTCTTTAAATCTCACATTACCGAGCTTCTCTAGAAGGTTACCCCCATATGAGCGCCGGTGCGCCAGCTGTCGGTGTCGTACCTGTTGCTACTTTCATCGTTTATTATATGGTATTTGGCATTGAGGCCTACCAGATAGCGGCCTGTTCTATAGCTTATACCGCTAAAGAGCTGCATACCGGACCCGCTATCGGAGCTTGTATGAGTGCCTCTAAAGGGGAGCTTTTGCTTTACTTTCAGGTGGTTATAGGATAGACCGCCACCTATGTCGAGTACGAGATTTTCCGCCACATCGACAGCGTACTTGGCATTAAGCTCAATAGGGGTCATTATCAGCTCGGTCTTTACGGAGTTCGATGAGCCGCTCACGCGATACTGGCCGTACTCTGCGCCGACATATATATTATTCAAGATAGCGACATAACCTTCAATGCCGACATAAGCGCCGCCGTCGATATCCAAACGTTCGAGCGAGCTATCGGTCATCCGCACATAGCTACCTTTTATGGCAATATAGCGGTCGCCGAGAGGCGCTTCTACCACGGCTTGAGCAGTGGAAAGAAAAAATACGAGCAGAAAGGCAGGAAAGATTAAAATAAGGTTTTTCATAAAGGAAGGCCTCCAATAAATTAGAATAGTTAATGAGAATTATCGAAGGGTCTTGCGTCGTGTAAGGGGATTTCTCAATGATAAAAGAAGCGCCCCTTCAGTAGTAAAGGGGCGCTTCAAGGTAATAACAGGTTAGGGCTATTAGAACATGATGCCGAACTGTACACCGTAACGGTAGTTGGTGTAGTCGTAAGATGTCTCATCAGAGTCTTCGGTTATCTGATACTTGATATTTGCGCCGGCGAAGAACGAACTGAATGTATAATTGAAGTCCGCAAATACCTGACCGCCCATCATCCAGTCGTCGCGTGTGGAACTGGCTGCCCATGTGGTGGACTTAAGTTCCTCTTCGCCGCGGATGTACGCAAGACCGGCGCCGAAGTCAATAAGGAAGTTGCTCTCGCCTTCGACAAGGTACTTGAGGTTGAGTTCGAGGTTGGTATAGGAGGCCTCCGTATCCCTCGGGCCGGATGTCGTGGCCATCGTTCCCTCTGCCTTTGCGTGACCGACTTCGCCGCCTATGTAGAGATTTTCCTTAAGGTTCAGGTATGCCTCAACACCCACATATGCGCCGTCTTTGATGTCGGCGTCATTGAGCGTGCTGTTGGTGAACTGCACCTGGTCTATCTTAACGGCAAGGCTTGCAAGCCCTAGAGGAGCGTCGTCCGCTTTTACAAGAGACGAAGAGAGTACGATTGCGCAGAACGAAAGCAGTACTAAAAACTTTTTCATAAAAAGATCCTCCTTAAGATTGTCGTTTATACCGATAGGTCCGAGTACTTTTCCGACCTCTCATCAAAGTAAAGAATTCCCGTATCTTTATAATCTACTTAACTTAATAGATATCAATAGTTGTGTCAAGCTAAATCGCGCCGCATAGGATGCGGGGCCAATTTCGCGGAGAGGGTTTGTGGACCTGTAGGTATGTCCTTCGCGCAGGGAGTGCGCGCCTAATGACGGTTTTCTTTGAAATGAGAATATAATGAGAATATAGAGATGCAAAGGTTATAAAAAGACGAGATTGCCGCGTTACTTAGAGCAAAGCGCGGCAATCTCGTCTTTAAGAAATTAATTAAAAGAAGCCAGATAAGGGCGGATAGCTACTTTTTGGCCTTGGCCGCCTTCTTAGGTGCGGCCTTCTTCTTCGGAGCCGCCTTTTTGGGCGCTGCCTTGGCTGCGGGGGCCGCCGGTTTCTTTATCGCCGGACATTTTGCGGCCTGCTTCAGGATCTTCTTATAGTCGCGGATATCGGCGCGCTTATTCTTGGCCGCCTCACGAAGGCGGGCCTTGCTCTCTTTATGAACGATGATAGTGATCGTATCGACGATCTTAGCGAGTAGTTTTTCTTCTCTGTCGAGGATATTCTTTATCGCGGTAACAGACTTAGCCATTTGGAGCCTCCATATTGAGAGTTTAAAAACAAGACAATATCGGTCCTTATAGTTTTATAATATAGTTATCGAGAGCGTGGATGTCAAGGGGAAAGTATTGGAATTATCTCGGCCTTAGTATGGCTTCTTAAAAAAAGCTGAGATAATCTCCTTACTCAAAGACTATCGTCCGGTTGTCGTAGACCAGCACTTTTCGGTTGATATGGTTCCAAAGAGCGCGGGTTAAAACGGTCTTTTCGAGTTCCCTGCCCTTTCGGACCAGCTCGGAGACCGAGTCTCGATGCGTTACTCGTACTATATCTTGTTCGATTATAGGCCCGGCGTCGAGCTCGGCGGTGACGTAGTGGCTGGTTGCTCCGATGATCTTTACGCCTCGTTCAAAGGCCGAGTGATAGGGCCTTGCGCCCGGAAAGGCCGGGAGAAAAGAGTGGTGGATATTTATTATCTTATTCACATAGTTAGATATAAAACCTTGAGAAACAATCTGCATATATCTGGCGAGCACTATTAACTCGATATCGAGCTCTTTTAATAGCTTCAACTGCTTTTTTTCGGCCTCGGCCTTGCTCTCTTTTGTGACCGGTATATGATGGAACGGGATATTGAAAGATTCGGCTACCGGGCGAAGGGTTTCGTGATTGCTGATGACGAGCCGTACCTCGGCCGGCCAGTGGCCGCTCCTTGAGCTTGATAAGAGATCGTAGAGGCAGTGCGGCAGTTTTGAGACAAAGATTGCGATACCCGGCCGTTCGTCGGTAAAGTGTATCGAGAAGTCGAGATCGAGGCGGTCCGCAATCTCGCTCTTAAAAACGGCTTTTACGCTATTACGCGGTAGGGCGAAACCGGACATCTCCCATTCGATACGCATGAAGAAGACACCGCGCTCTGCATCGACATGTTGATCGAGATAGAGAATATTACCCTGATTTTTATAGAGGAAATCGGTAATCAAGGCCACCAGCCCCTTTCGGTCGGCGCAGTGGACTAAAAGAACTGCCGATAGCGGGCGGGTATTTTTGGACATAATCTTTACCTCTGAAGGGTTAGCCTTTTATTAGAGAGCAAATAAAAAAACCGTATGGTCTAAAACCATACGGTAAGGTTACACCCTTGACGGTGCTAAGTCAAATCTGCAATTCATCTTTAAGAAGAGCGAGGAACTCCGTGAAGCGGCATGAAAATCTTCTTTCGCGGACTAAAACTGTCAGCCCCTTAAAAACTTTATCCGCGAAATTGGCTGCGCATCCTATGCGCTTAGGCGAAGAGTGAGATTGATTTTATGAGATCAGACGCGCCCTTTGTACCTGCATCGGGGCCGCCGCCTAGTGAGGGCCTTGAATCTTCGTTTCCAACTCCAGCGGCCTCTTTAAAGATATCAACGGCGTGATTGCGGTCAGACTTACCCAGGCCGCCTATCTGGGCGGTCTGGGCATCGTCCTTTTTGCCACCTATGGGAGGTAGCTCTCTGTTCTCATTTCCGGCTAAACCGATTGTAGACCCGTTTATTCCAATGGTCTTTTCCGCACCGTTGGTCGTGTTATCAGGTAGCGGGCCTTTTTGTCCTACCTCGCTAGCCGTAACTTCTTTATCGCCGCCTAAAGCCTCTTCGCTCTTGGCTGAGGCTATCTCTCGTTGCGCCGCGGCCTCTCTTTGAGAGGCGCTGGCCGCGACCGACATATCCTGCGCCGAGGGTTTTGCCGGGGCAAGGGCCGCCGCCCTCACCTGACGCGCTATGCGGGCGGTCTCTTCGGGTGTGCTACCCGACGGCGTTCTTATCGAGACCTCGCCTCCGGAGATATACTGCTTACCGTCGGGGCCGGTCGTATAAGAATATGAGGCGGAACCGGCGTACTGTCCGCCTGCCGCGCTGTGTGCCGCCTCGTGCGCGATGACCTCTTGCTCGCGTGCCTTGAGCTTGGCTACCTGGGCCTCGGTCTGCCTCTTTTCGCTCGGATCGGTCTCTTTAGACTTCCCGGCCCCTGCTTGACCGGCCTTAATAGCCTCACCGGACAGGCTGACCTTATCGCCTCCGGCCCCTTTTGTCGTCTCCGAACCTTTGTTTACGCCATTTACACGGCGCGCCGGATCGGCCTTTTTAGCGGAACTATCCTGCTCGTGCAGACCGTTGGCGTTAGGGTTCTGCGCAAAGGGTTGTGCATTAAATAGATTCGGTTGTAGACCGTTTATTTCCATAAAACCTTCTTATCTATCCACACAGGTGTGGTTTTATTTCGCAAAGAACATTTTTTAAAGCGTGATGGTTTTACATACGCGTTTTAGCGCTCTTTCCAACCTGCATTATTAGATGTTATCTAAATAAACTTCCGACGCGTACGACATACTATCAACGACCACAAAGTTTTATCCGCAAAATAGGCCTCGCACCTGGTGCGGTGGAGCGAAATAAAAGGGTCAAATAACTATCAACGCGAACGACATATTATCAGCTACAACAAACTTACTGCGCGAAATAGGCCCCGGGCCCGGCCCGACGGTTAGACGGCTAGGTTTAGTTGTTGTATGGTATTTACCTTTCCGTCTTCGGTTAAGTAGATGCCTGTGCGGGCAATTTGGCCGTCAAGTCCGTTTTGCGCGTTCTTCATATCGAAGTCGGTTCTCTTAGAGTTAAGGTATATGGCGCCGACCGATATCTCTTGAAGGCTTTTTAGGTAATCCTTTCCAAAGATATCGGGTTCCCATATCTGTAATTTCGAAAAGATATCATCGCGTTCGTCGATCCAGCCGTTTCCGTCGAGGTCATATGCGGCGAGTTCGGCAAAGCCGTTGCCCGTATTGGGGCCGAATAGTTCGGTTCCGTTATTGACCTTGCCGTCGCCGTTCTTGTCGTATACAAGTATACCGCTGCCCGGAGCGATGCGGGAGATATTATCGTTTGTGCCGTCGCTATCGAGATCGAACTTGAACTTGACATTCGTGAGCGAGGCCGCGTTGCCGCTGTAGTTGATTACGAGCGGGTCTACGAGCGCGTCGCCAGCGCGGAATGAAAAACTCTCTTCGCTATAGAACTCGCGCTCCATCTTGAGATTGATATCAAAGCTGATCTCCTGCCCGTCGGCGGTCTTTACCACTCCGCTTGCGGAAAACTCTGTTACTTCACGTTCGTAGTAGGATTCGCGGTACTCATAAGAGATGCCGAATCCCGCGCTTTCAGGTATATCCTCGCCTTCATTCGGGCCATGGAGCTTTTTGGCAACCTCTGAGCCCTCGACATCTTCGATATCGTCTTCGTCTACCTCCTCGACCTCACTGACGTCGATCTTCATGCCGGTGATCTTTTCGAGTAAGAGCTTCATGATATATAACGGGTCGCCGGCGGCTATACCGTCGTTTGCCATCTCAAAGGGCGTAAGTTCGGTATATCTCTTATAAGAGTCGAAAGCGCCTGAGCTGATATCGACATTATCCCCGATCGGGGCAACGGCCTCGTCTTGCCCGCGCTCACCTACCCATGCGTCGAGACGTTCGCTCTTCTCGTGCTGCTCGGTATAGACCCGGTTCGCCTTCATGGCGATATTTGCATCATCTATTATCATGGATGTTTTATCGGCCCATTTCTTTATAACTTTAGCGTTTTTGAAAATTCTTTTATAAATTGGATATAAAAGGAATTGCAAAGGAGAGAAATCGCAAAAATAGAGCGTGGCTCTTAAGAAATAAGAACAGGTAGTTAGAGTGAATTTTGAAGGTAAAATATGATCTTTGGAGAAAAAGAAGTTTTTTCTACTTTTTATTATGGAGCCTGTATATGAAGGCCAGTATTTCGGCTACGGCCTTGTATAACTCCGGCGGAATCTCATCGTTCAGCTCCAGGGCGGAGAGCATCTCTACAAGCTCTTTATCCTCTTTAATTGGGATATTAAACTCTTTCGCGAGCTCGACTATCTTGTCGGCCATGAGGCCGCGCCCCTTGGCGACCATACGCGGGGCGTTGCTCTTGCCCTGCTCGTACTTGATGGCCGCGGCCTTTTTCTGTTTATTTTTCATATATCACGCAGTTATATTCAGTCCGTGTTCCGTGCCTTCGTCGCTCTTAAAGGGCAGATCCTCTTCGACAGAGGCGTTTATCGAGGCCAGGCGCAGCCCTATCTCTACAAAACGCTCTTTTAGGGTCTCGCTTTCTTCTTCGATCAGGGTGACGAAGTGCGGGTTCTCAGCCCTTATTGAGACATGAAGAGAGCCTCGTTCGAGCAGGACCGAGGTCTCGACCTTGCCCGTGCCTTCGAGATCGAGCTTTACCGTGCAGAGGCACGATTTCTTGCCGTCCTTGTCTGCCTCGCCCTCTCTTATAACGAGCGAGCCGTCCTTGAGCGACTTCCAAAATATCGGGATATAGAAGTCGAGTGTCTCCGTAAGCTTGCTCTTTAGCTGGTGATACTCTATGGTGCGAAGCAGTTTATCGACCTCTGATTCCAGATCCTTTGCTTTCAGACCCGTCTTTGCAAGCTCTTCGAGTATCTTATCGCCTTGAAGCTCGGCTTTTAGCTGTAAGAGCGCTCCTTTGAGGTCTCCCTTTAATAGTGCGTTCAGCGCGCCCTTTAGACCTGCGCCGCCGCCTCTTTGCAAAAGACCCTTGAGCTTGGCCTCCATGAATAGGCCCGAACCCTTGAGCGCCTTTTTTAACTCCTTACCCGTAAGCCCTTCAAACGAGCTCATCAGCTTCTTTATAGCGGCTAGTGTCGGTAGTTTGTCAAGCAGGGCCTGCGGCAGCTTGTCCAGTTTGGCGCTAAAACTCTTCATGTCGCCCTGAGTCATGCGCCCCTCTTCAAGGGCCTTCATAGCCCCTTTCAGCACGGTCTTAAGCTCGGCCTGCGGGTCTTGAATCAGGCGTAGACGTATATCAGAGCCTTTGCCGGCCTTAGATTCTTCTACCGTCAGGCGTACCTGCGCGCCTTCTTTTAGAGGTACTTCAGAGTGCGCTTCAACGAGCTTGCCCATGATGCGTATGGCGACCTTTGAGCTTGCCCCCTCGCCTCCGCCTCCGGCGCGAACGACCTCTCCCTTGACCGTATCTCCCGGCGTGAGCTTTAGCGCCGCGTCGCCTTTAATAGAGAGGACTACCGATTTTATACCACCGGGGGCCGTTATGGGCTGCATCTTAAGGGCTTGCCTTTCTTGAGTACTCATAAAACGGTTTAGAGAAGATTTCAGTCATTATATTACAGAGAGCCTGCTTTTAATAGCTCGAAAGTAAGATTTGTTCTCTTTTTGATTCAAATAAGAGGTAAATTCGTATATGATTAAAGATAAATCTTTTTAAGAAACCGGAGCCCTTTTTGGCATTTAACTCTCTAGAATTCTTAATCTTCTTCGTCCTTGTATACGCCCTTTACCGGACGTTGAGACATAAAGTCCAAAACCGTATGTTGCTCGTTGCGAGTTATATATTTTACGGCTTTTGGGACTGGCGCTTCCTCGGCCTCATATGGCTATCGACAGTAGTAGACTACTTTTGCGGCCTCGCCATAGAAAAGGCCCAGAGTTCCGGCAGCTCCGGCGGCCCCGGTAACGTGACCAGACAAAAGCGCTTTCTGGCCATAAGTATAATAGTAAATCTATCGATACTCGGCTTTTTTAAGTACTTTAACTTCTTTTCCGGCTCTTTATCCTCTCTTGCCTCCTCTTTTGGTCTTGAACTCGATTATGTAACGCTCAATATCGTCTTGCCGGTCGGCATCTCTTTTTATACCTTCCAAACACTCAGTTATAGTATCGACATCTATAGGAAACAACTAAAGCCGACACGCGACTTTCTTGATTTCTCGTTATATGTGGCCTTCTTCCCGCAGCTCGTGGCCGGGCCTATCGAGAGAGCCCGAAGGCTCTTGCCGCAGATATCCAAAGCCAGAACGATATCGGACAAGCAGTTTTACGAGGGTTTATGGTTGATACTATGGGGGCTCTTTAAGAAGATATTTATCGCCGATAATCTTGCAATGATCGTCGATTCAATCTTTGGAGATAATACCGGTTTTACCGGCGCGGAGGTGCTTATGGCTTCTTACGCCTTCGCCTTTCAGATCTATGGCGACTTTTCAGGATATTCAGATATCGCGCGCGGCCTGTCAAAGCTCATGGGTTTTGAGTTGATGATAAACTTCCGCTTTCCCTACTTTGTCACCAATCCCAGGGAGTTTTGGCGTAACTGGCATATTAGTCTCTCCACCTGGCTTAGGGACTATCTATATATATCTCTTGGAGGCAACCGTTCGGGTAACGCCGGGCTCTATCGTAACCTGATGATAACGATGCTGCTTGGCGGCCTCTGGCACGGGGCCTCGTGGACATTTGTCATATGGGGGCTTTTTCACGGGATTATACTCTCGGTCCACAGGATTATAGAGCCGGCGCTCTCGCGTTTTAACCCACAAGGCGCGCCGGGCGCGCTCTGGCTCTTTCTTAAAATTATCTTCATGTTCCATATAACATGCTTTGGATGGCTGATCTTCAGGGCCGACGGCCTCTCGGGCTTTACCAATATGACAAGGGCGCTCTTTAGCTCTTTTCTATCACATGCGCCCACAGTTCCCTATTCGTACTACCTGAAGCAGATAATTTTTTATACGGCCCTGCTTCTGATCGTGCAGCTTTATAAATTATATAAGAAGGATATGTATGCGCCGCTTCACTTGCCCTCGTGGCTCAGGTGGCCTCTTTATATGTTGGTGCTATTTTCAATACTCTTATTCGGCGAGTTCGGCGTTAAGCAGTTTATATACTTTCAGTTCTAGGAGTTTTTCGTTTGCTGGAGACTTTTGCAAATATTTTAGGTATGGAGTCGGTCTACTGGACCAGGTTCGTGCTTACGCTCGCCTTGATGGTTTTAAGCGGCGCTTTCTTTATTTATATAAGGGGCCGTTTGAGGCCGCTCGTTCGAAAGGCTCTATTCGCGCTCTATTTTCTCTACCTTATCAGGATGCTTATCTTAGGCAACCCCCTTGCCTGGGATTTTTACAACTCTTATACGGACGCGGAATTAGTAGGGCATCGCCAGATAAGCCTTATCAATGTCCAAACAAAGGAACTGCAAAGAGAATTCAAGGCGCCGCCTCTCGATATTTTGATGATGGGCTCTAGTCAGATCAACGCCATCTTTAATAATATGGACTATACGAAATTCAATATTACCGTCAATTTTCTGATAATAAACGGCTTTAAACCGGCCGATTTCATGCTCTTTAGCGACTATGCGCTGGCGCGCAAACCTACGACGATAATGATATATCTCTCTCAGTTCGACCTTGGCAGCGTACCGCATAATGTCTATGAACTCACCCCTGCTCAAGGCTCCTTCCTCTTTGAATTCGCGAGGAAGTCCAAGCTTGACCCGGTCTCGGGAAGGCTCGAAAAGAGCGTAAGACTTCTCTCTATAGGAGAGCTGCTGCCGGAGTTTAAGTACTCATTCGTATTTAAGGGCATTGTCGGAAAGGCCCTCGGAGGGGAAGCGGCAAGGATTGCCTCTCCCATGCACCAACTCAACTCAAAGCGCAGAGCGCCCAAGGTCGGCCCGTTCGAAGAGAGGATAGTCGATTTCAATATGATATTTGTCGAGGATTTTGTAAAGCTCTGCGCCGAGCGCGGCGTAAAGGTACTGATCGTAGAGGGTTCCATAAACCCGCGTTCTCAAATGCCTAACTGGAACCGCGTAGAGAGGCACGTAAAGAAGCGGCTCTCAGCACTGGCAAAGAACTATGAAAATGCACGTTTCATCCCAAGCGAGAGGCAATACCGTCTCAAGGCTCACGAGTTTCTGGATAACGTGCATGCGGCCAATCACGGAGCAAGCACCTATAAGGCCTACTTATTCGGAGACCACATATTCCCCTACCTCAAGGAACTCGATCCGGGACGAAAGATTACAATGCCGGGCATTGATTAACGGGGCAGCCTGAGCGTACCGTAAGATCGCCCACGCAGACTCTGCGGCTACTTAAAGGGGTTTGGACTATCGGGCATCCTTAATGCCTTTTTTCTATATGAGAAATTTACGGCAAAACGATAACCTATGCCAGATAGAGAGCGGAAGGTGCGCTTTAGGATATTTGACATCTTATAGGTCTCGCGGAAGATCCAGAAATAGCCGTCCTGAAGCTCCTGCGCGGTCATTCCTTTTGGCGTAATAACAACCTCCGCCGTATGGTATTTGGACCAGTCGAAGTCTGTAATGCGCCCGCCTTCTTTAAATTCGCGGTAGGTGACCGTTCCGGGCAGCGGCGTAAGTATATGGAACTGGGCCGAGTCCATATTGGTCTCCATAATAAAATCAAAGGTCGTCTGAAAGACCGACGGGTCGTCCTCGTCGAGTCCAAAGACGAAGCTTCCTACGATATTTATGCCGGCCTTATGTATCTTCTTGATGGCGTCCTTATATTCCTTTGCCGAGTTCCAGCCCTTGCTCATCTTTTCAAGATTCTTTTGCGAGAGCGACTCAAGCCCTATGAATGCATATCTGCCGCCGCTCTTTGCATATAGTTCCATCAGCTCCGGGTCCTTGGCGATATTAATAGAGGCCTGTGAGCCCCAGGTGCGTTTTAAGGGAATCAGGGCCTTAAATAGTTTTTTGGCGTACTTTGGGCGGCCTATTATATTATCGTCCATAAAGAAAAAGTCTTTGGTGTCTAAAGTCTTTATCTCTTCAATAACATCTTCGACAGGACGAACGCGGAACTCGTTACCGAAAAACGAAGTAACGGCGCAGTAGTCGCAGTCGAAGGGACAGCCGCGAGTGGCCTGGATCGTATTAAAACCGCTCACGTACATCTTGCGGTCCAGAAGGTCGCGGCGCGGCATAGGCCAGTTATCCATACTGCATAGGGATTTCGCCTGATATTTTTCCTTCAGGCAACCCTCTTCGACATCCTTTAATAGTTGCGCCCATACAGCCTCGGCCTCGCCTATAACGACCGAGTCACAGTGTTCTAGCGCCTCGTCTGGAAGGGCTGAAACATGCACTCCACCCATAACGACTGTCTTGCCGCGCTTGCGAAAGCCGTCGGCGATCTCATAGGCGCTGGGTATCTCGGCAGTAAAACCTGTGATGCCGATAAGATCGGCGTCGCTTCCGTAGTCCACGGGATGGGCCCGCGAATCGTGTATCTCCACCTCCCAGTGGTCGGGCGTAAGCGCCGCAACGGTCGGTAAGGAGAGGCGAACGAAACCGGCCTTGCCGGACTTTGACACCTTGCCCCAGTAACCGCGGTCGTTACGGGGAAGGACGAGTAATAATTTCATATAGAAGAAAACCTTTCGATATTAACGGTTAGATATTTTTACAGGATACCATTCAAGCGCATAGAAAGTAAAGCAGTGGCACACAGGTCTACTCTTATTTTCGCGAATATAGTTTAATAATGACGAGCAATCCTCGTCCGCGACCAGCCATCTTTAATAAAAAAAGGATATATAAAGCCCATCTCAATCAGCATCAAAAGGACTATATCAATCCACATCGTTTTACTGTTATAATAAAAAGACATCAAATTGAACGGAGAGCTTATTAATGAGAAAGATTCAGGTATGCATCAGGGGTAGAAATCTCCTGATGAAGGTAGAGGGCGAAACAAAAAAGAGGGGTTTTTACGCCGCAAGATCTATAGAAGCTCCGGACGTATCGACCGCCGTCACCAAGGCTATGGCCGGATTTCGTTCTGACCTCGAAGAGCTTGTCTTAAATAGCACCAGCGCCGCCGACGCGCCGGTAATGACCGTTCTCGACGCGCACGAGGTATATTTCTTCGAAGATACTATGATGGTAACCGGAAAGGTCATTCCCTGCGAGGGTTATGTATGGGAAGACGAGGAGAAGGCCGAAGAGAAGGCCGCCCCCCCGCCCTGGACCGCGGGATGGAAGACCTTTAGAAAGTCGCTCAAAGAGCGTGACATACATATTCACTCGATGCTCTTGCATTTCACGAACGGCCTATTCCCCATAGCCGTACTCTTTATGATACTGGGGCTCGTTTTCGGAAAAAGTTCTTTCGATCTAACCTATTTTTATCTGATGATAATAGCGACCCTGAGCGCGCCTGTCTCTTACGCATCGGGAGTCCTTGAATGGCGACGACGCTACCAGTCGGCCAATAAAGAGATCTTTATAAAAAAGATACGCTACGGTGTTACGGTCTTTATAATAGGCCTCCTCGGCACCGTCTGGCGCGCTCTAATGCCTGATATCATCACCGAACCGTCGCTCATGACCGTACCATTTGTGATTTTGAACCTCTCTATACTCGTTCCGATCGTATATCTTGGCCATCTTGGCTCCAAGATCATATCAGAAGGTGAAGAGGCTTTAAAGGGTTAAGTAACTAATGACAAACGATAATCATATCGCCAGCTCAATAGCCCTCTTTAGAGCTGACCCGTGAGATTTCAGAGCGTAAAACCATAGAAAAAGCCTTAAGAGCTAGCGATACCTACCCTACATACTCTTCACATAAATATCTTGCGCAATATCAGGGTCTATGGCTAGCGTGGTTTCGCCTAGTTGCACGACGAAGGCGGGCAGGCGCTGGTGCAGGCGGATGGTCGAGCCGGGCACTATGCCCATACTTCCGAGCTTGTCGAGGCGGACATGGGAGCTTGATAGTATGTAGATGATCTTGCCTTCCTCGCCGATTGAGAGATCTCCGAGCGGCTTTACAATGGGTTGTATCGTCTTTTCGGCGCGGTCGCAGCATTCGCCCGGCGGGATACGGTGTCCGTGTGGGCATACCGGCGGGTGTCCCAGGAGTGTGCAGATACTTTCGGTAACTACCTCCGAGAGCGAGTGCTCGAAGTCGCAGGCCGTCCTTTCGGCTGTGTCGGTGTCGAGTTCGAGCACTTCGGTCAGGAGGCGTTCGGCCAGCCGGTGGCGGCGTATAGCCATCCTCGACAGCTCTTCTCCACGGGCCGTAAGCTTGACGTGGTCGCCGCTTATGGTGATCAGCCCCGCCTCCTCCATCGCGCTGATCGTACTCTTATCGGCGCCGGAGTCGCGCACCTCGTCGATCTCCAGAATCTTTTCGACGGAGCTTCTGCCGCGGTCTCGCTCGGACCAGATGAATTCGAGGACCTCTTCTACTTTTTTATCTTCTTCTCTCATGATAAGACCTCCCGTAAAACGGACCTTCGTTAAAGAGCCCAGATAAAACGCGGATGAACAGTCATCAGCCTACGACAAAGATAATTCACGAATATAAGGCCACGCCTGTGTGCACTCGTAGGTTGGGTTGCGTTCTTTAACCCAACAATCATTATTCCTTATTGTCTTGCTCTTATCGTCAGTGGGGCATGCTTTGCCCGCGTCTTTAAGGTACTGTTGGGTTTAAAGAACGCAACCCAACCTACACGATTATAATTAAAAAGATAAGCCACCTGTCCGCCTATTCCAGCGTCACCCCCAGCGTCCTCAAAATGAAATTAAGCGTCCCGCCGCAAAATAGGGCAAAGGGGAATATAAATGCGCCCATCAAGAGAGCTGCCTTCATGCCGCGCTCTTTTATAATCATAAAAAAGTTTGCGATACATGGGACAAATAGCGTAATGGTCACGAGGCTGACAACGACCTGCACAGGATTGAGCATACCCTTATTCTGCAAGGCCAACAGACCCGCCGCGCCGTAATCGCGCCTTAGAAATCCGATGAGAAAGGCCTGTGTCGTCTCTCTCGGAAGGCCAAGGAAGCCCTCGACGACCGGTGAAAGGCCGCTCTCGATTGAAGTAAGTATGGCAAGCTTATCGAGCGCGAAGAGAAAGAGCGTGCCTAGTATGAATAGCGGCACGGCCTCCTTCAGGTACCATTCGGCGCGAACTACCGTCTTTAAGAGGATATTACGCATCTGTGGTACGCGCATCGGTGGTATTTCGAGGATGAAGTCGGAGCGGTCGCCCGGCAGGACCTTTGAACTTAGATAACCGACAAAGAACATGATAAGCAAGACGGTGCCGGCCCATACGAGCATGGCCGTAAACGATACCGAGCCGAGCATTCCGAGTATTACGCCAAGCTGCGCCGAACATGGCACGCCGAGCGCGAGCAGCAGCGTTACGATTATACGTTCCTTCTTCGTCTCCAGGATACGCGTCGTCATCGTCGCCATAGTGTCGCAGCCAAGGCCGAGCACCATAGGCAGCACGGCCTTGCCGTTAAGGCCCATGAGCTTAAATATCTTATCCACCATAACGGCGAGGCGCGGCAGATATCCGGAATCTTCCAATATGCCGAAGAATATAAAGAAGCAGCCGACAATGGGCAGTATTATGGCGATGGCGTAGGTCAGCGCCATTGTGACGAGACCGTACTCGCCCACAATGAGATCGGATACAAAGCCGCCGGACGGGAAGACCGAGCCGACGATTCGTTCTGTCCACGGGTTCAGGAAGGCCTCGAATATAGTCGCTTCAAGAAAATCTACAAAGATCCCTGCCCCAAGCACGCCGACAAATTCATACATAGTAAATAGGACAAAAAGGAGTATCGGTATGCCGTAGAGCGGGTGCATGGACCACTGCCCTATGAGCACGGAGAGGCGCGACCTCTTTGGCGGCTCTGTCGTCTGTACTTTTGCCACTACCTTGTCCGCGGCGCCGAGGCGGACGCGGTTTATCAGATATCCAGTCGATTCGGCAAAATGAGAACCGATGTCGGTCGATATCTGCTCTATGCGTCTTACCTGCTCCGGCTTTAGGTTCTCTTCGAGCCAGGGTTTTAGAGTATGGTCTCCGGCGAGCAACATGAGCGCGATAGAACGCTTGGAGATCCTCGCCTCCGGTAGTATGGAGATGATCATCTCCACGCCCACCTCGATCATGTCGGGATATTTCAGGTCGCAAGAACCGCGCTTGCCCTTTGGGGCTACGGCCCCTAGCTCGTCAAGCCCCCAGCGCTGGGTGGCTATAGTGGGTATGACATTCAGCCCGGTCTCTTTTGAGAGCGCCTTTGCGTCTACCGTAACTCCCCTCTCTCCGGCTTCGTCATACATATTTAAGGCAAGCGATACAGGCAGTCCCATCTCAATCAGTTGTATGGTGATAACAAAACCGCGACGCAGGTTCTTGGAATCGAGCACGTGAATGACGCTCTTGATATCCTCATTTAAGAGTATATCGCGCGTGACTCGCTCGTCTTCGCTCATCGGAAGCAGCGTATTTACGCCGGGGCTGTCTATGATCTCGTAGGTCTCGCCCTTGATCCTTGCCGGGCCGCGAGAGACCTCGACCGTTGTGCCGGGATAGTTCGACACGGTCGCGTAGCGTCCCGTAAAGAGGCCGAAGAGGACCGACTTTCCGACATTTGGGTTACCGGCGAGTACTAGCTTACCGCCCGGCGCGTCTACACTTTTTTGTTTACCTTCATGCATAAAAGAAATTGATATTCATTTTCAATTAAGGGGCAAAAAATTTTCAACCGCAGCTATTACAGTATCCGTAGAGTTCCAGCTTATGGTTGATAACTTTAAAACCCAGCTTCTTTGCCGACTCAAGCTGGAGCGCTTCTATCTCGTCGTTACGGAACTCGGTAATTTTTGAGCACTTGATGCATATTATATGGTCGTGATGACCGTCGCGCGGCAGATTTTCATAACGGGTCTGTCCGTCTCCGAACTGCCTCGGCACCGCAAGGCCGGATTCTATCAGGAGCTTCATGGTGCGATAGACGGTTGCATGTCCGATCTTTGCCGTCTTTTTGCGCGCTTTTGTTAATAACTCTTCGAGATTTATATGTGTATTGCTCTTAAAAAAAATTTCGGCGATAGTGTCGCGCTGTGCGGTGCTCTTCAGGTGATTTGCGTCCATATAGGCCTTGAGCGAGGCCATCCTGTTTTCAAGGTCAGCGTTATTCGACATAGCCCTATCTTATAAATGGCTCTGATGTAAAAAACAGCCCGTTCTTCAATATAAGAAAAACTCGCGGCTTAGACAAAATTTAAACGCGGATGAAAAACTCTCCGGCATCTGAAAACTATCTCCGCGAAATAAAACACACGACTGTATGTTGGAGCGGGAGACGGGATTCGAACCCGCGACCCTAACCTTGGCAAGGTTATGCTCTACCAGCTGAGCTACTCCCGCGTAAAAAGCAAATGTGAACTGATGCCGAAGCCGTATAGAAAGAAGCAAGCACCTGCATCAATTTGTTATATTATCATAATTTTAGCGGGTGTCAAGAGATAATAGCACGAAAAGGTCCTGTTAAGCCCGGTGCCGCACGCTTATGCTCCGGTGTGGTGACAGAGTGTAGATAAAAAAGGAAAGGAGCTCTATAATAAGCAGGCCTTATCCTTTTCTTGGAGATTTACGGGTTTCACTGAAGGACTTTTTCATGCATAAGAGGTATAAAGGGTCCCGTCCCCTTTAATGCCCCCTTTAATTGGTCCCCTTTAATTGGCGAACTTAACCGGGTGAACTTAGATAGAGGCGGTATTGATCAAGTCAGGCCACTACGGAAAGATTCATACCCGGATTATTCTGGGACGGGGTGGATTGAAACTGTTCCAGTTCGGCCTCGTTTTGCGCACGGTCTGACTGCACGGCTTCTCTCGCCTCGGCGCTTAAGGTGACCCTGTCTTTAACTGCCAGCTCCTGGCTGGCATCGCTGGTCGGGTCGCTGAGCCTTGCGGTATTATTGTCGCGCTCCGCTAAACGTATGGCTTCTACGCCGGTCGCGTTGCCGGCTCCTGTTATCTCAGCCATGATCTTCTCCTAAGTTGAATTTGGATAGATAGTCTCTTACTTGCCTTAATTATAACAGTTTTAAAAAAAGATGTCAGTATCGATTTTTCAAAATATAAAAAAATTCTTAAGCAATCTCTATGGACCCATAAGCGTCAATGATGCCCCGTCTATCACGTCTGAATCGCTAAGGGTGAAAGATATCTCTCTTTGGCCGGCCCGCACTCTGTAACGTCCGAGGACCCCTACTCCGGCCTCGTCCATGGAGATGGTCGGGTAATATAAGTTAAATGAGTATCGGCCTAAACTATCTGCGGTAGCTCTTTGATTTATAGCAAAGGTCCTGCCGCGATTGGTCCTGACCGTGCCTTCCAGGGTGACCGTATCACCCGGTTTGGCCTTGCCTTTAACGATCGCGCCTTTTACTCGCTCAAAGATCTTAAACTTTCGACTATCTTCGAGAGGAGGACCAAAACCGGCGCGCTGAGACGACTCGTAAATAAGGCGCAGCCCCTCTACAGGCCTTATGCCCAGTTCATCACGCCCAACCCCGTCCGCGAGATAGAGCCGAACATATGCCAGGTCGAGATACTTCGGCCCGGCACTCCAGCTCTTTGTGCCGTCTTTCAGGGTTTGAAGCGCGGCGTAACCTTCGGGTTCCCGTTCGAGAAGGCGCGCATATCCAGAAAGAGCGCCGATAGTTTTGCCAAGAAGGATATATCTGACTTCATTGGCGTCGAGTACCGCAAGCGCGTCTTTAGTATTATCTGCAAGAAAGAACTTTGCGCTCTCCAAGAGGCCGTGTGTTTCGATGCCGTAGAGAGTCGCAATCGACGGTCGCTCGGCGATATGTTCAATCCAGCCGCCGTACTCCCAACGCGCCATAACGCCGTAGAGAGGTTTGATATATGGTTTATCGACATTACCCGAAGGCGGGGTATTATCGCGTAACCAGAGAAGGCTCTCTTCAAGGTCGCCTCGCAGCAGGGCCGGGCCTGTATCTTTATGCTGCTTGTAAAAACGATACGAAGGCAAGAGAAAGAGTATAGTGAGCAGGATCACAATAATGGGCTTTAGTAGAATATTAGAGGAACGTAGAGATAATATAAAACCCTTTGAGAGGCCGTATATGAGAAAAGCGGCAGAGACGGAGAGCGGAACGATAAAGAGGTTTTCGTAGCGTCCGTTTAAGACCGTAAGCAGAAAGAGCAAGGCGCAGACCAGTAGATATATTATAGAGCCGGGAGTAAACTCTCTTCTTTTATAATAGGCAAAAACTAAAAGGCTTAAAGGAGCTAGTAGTATAAATATTGTTGAGAATCCGATAACCTCGATTATATCAAGGCCTCCGTCCGGTCCGGTAAAGAGCGGCTGATACTCGCCGATAGTGCCTATCCAGACATTAGATGCGCCTACCACCGTAAGGCCGCTAAAGATCCCTTCAAAATATGAAGGAATAAAGATGTATAAGATAACGAGTGAGGCGAGCGCAAAGATTATCGATAAGGTCACGGAAAGAGTTTTTGAAAGGGCGCGCCTGCCTGCAATATAAAAACCGAAGAGCAGGGCAAGGTGAGCAAAAGCGGCAAGCGCGCCGCTAATTACGTGAAACCAACTGACCTTGTTAAAACTTATCCGGCTCTCTGTCCCCCATAGACCGGTAAGAGCCACAATGGCGACAATGAACGCGGCAAAGGCAAAAACCGTGAATGAGGATATCGCCATACCGCGCCACGCATCCAGCCCCGTGTCACAGTATTCGGAGCTGTCGGTGTTAGCGAGGGCTCTCTCTCTAAGGGCCGGACGCAGGCATATCAAGAGGCTCGAAAGAGTGAGCAGGCCCCACCAGATAATAGCTCCTCTCCAGTAAAGCAACGAGAGGGCAAGTAGAAGGCCCGAAATCAACGCATAAAAAAGAGGCTTTAGCCTAAATCTCTTAAGAGGCTTTTCGAGACAGAGCGTAAATGTATATAATGATGTGACAAGCAAGAGAGGCTCTATAAGCTCGTTATCGATACGCCCTACGATAGAAGAGAAGATGGAGGCCGGCAGGAGGCTATATATAAGGGCCGCTGTCAGGGCGAAACCCCTGTCCAGGAGCCTTGATACCCACAGGTAGAGCGGAATTATCGTAATGGCCCCGATAAATGGCGGCAGGAGCGCAACCGCGAGGACCGTCTCCAAACCGAAGAAGGAAAGAAATTTTACCAGGACCGCCATTGTTAGATCGAAGAGAGGCGCCCATATCGTACCCGAACCTACCGGGAAACCTACAAAATAATCATGCGGCGGTTGAAAAGGAAAGTCACTGACTATCTGAATTATCTTTCTAAGGTGCTCGTAATTATCCCCTTCAAGCAGGTATATACCATCGGCGGTAATAAAATTTCCCCAAGGCAGAAGGCGCAGCCATAGACCGAGAGAAAATATTAGAAGAAGTACTATAAGATCTCTTAAGGTGTTTTTTGATTTCATTCCGCTAAAAAACTCATCTAAGTATCGTTTATTAAGAAAGCAAATGGAGCGTAACTTTAGTATAGTCTCCGACCTGGTAAAAAAACAATGAAAAATCACCAGCCTCTAAAGACGGAGAACTATAGGCCTCAATGAAGAGAAAAAATCAGGAGAAAGCTGCATTAACAATTAATTAATTTTTTTATTGCAATTTGGATGCGGCAGCTGTATAATATGTGCATGACAAACACAGAAGAGCTTTTAAAGCGTATAAAAGAGATACGCGATCAAAAAAAGATTAAGCAACAGGACCTTGCCGAGATACTCAAGATCGACAGGACCACTTACCTTAGAAAAGAACATGGTCAGATACCGATCACGGCTGAAGAGTTACTGCTTATCTCCAAGGCCTTCTCGGAAGAACCTGCCCTGCTCTTCATGCCGTCCGGCTCTGAAGAGAGTCCCATACCGGCTAACAGAGAAGAGATAGATCTTTTAAGGATATATAGAGCGCTTAATGACGAAGAACGACGCGACTTCATATTTAGCATCCGCTTGATACTTAAAGGCGTTGATAGCAAGGAGGTTCAAGAAGGACTCAAAGGGCTAACGCAGCCTTAAGAGCTTCTTTTGCAATGCTAAGAGCCCGTTATGTGCTCTATATACACATCCTCCCCGGCTTCCCGCAAAACCCCGAAAAACCCTTATGTCATAATAGAAGTACTAATAAAAACATATATTAGACGAGCGGCAAATTTGAAATTAAGAAAATGAAACCCAAGGCTATTTTCTGTAGAGATCATAAATCTCTCACTTTTATAGTGGCAAGGCTTGCGAGGGTGGAGAGTACCGCATCCACGCCATTAAGTGAATAATCTGCTCCGAGGTCCTGCCTGCCGACCGATATGGAAGTCCCGATACCCTGCAAGGCTTCAAAGGCATCCGCATCTGTCAGGTCGTCTCCTATATAGACCGGATACCGCCCAATAAAAGCTTTTCTGCCAAGTAACCATGATACCGCGTCACCCTTGTTCCAGTGGTGGCGGGTTCGGACCTCGCATATCTTCTTTCCACCCGTAATACGTAAAAGACCGCTCTTCAAAAGATCCGCCAACAAGCCGTTGATTTCCGCTTTTAGCAATGATTCATCTCTATTATTAAGACCCTTAAAATGCAGGCTTAACGAGAACTTTTTATCTTCCAGCACCAAACCGGGACGAGAGTTGGCAATCTTGAAGAGTATACCGGAAGCCTCGTTCAACGCCTCTTTGGCCTTACTGCCAATGTCATATACAAATGTCTCTTCCAGACCAAAGATCTGCATACCGTGATTTCCTACATAGGTAAGGGACGGGATAGAGACCTTCTGCCTGAGATCGTCAAGGGCGCGTCCGCTTACAATAGAGACAGGAAAATTTTCGGAAAGTCGCTCTAATATCTCTTTGACCTCTAAAGAGAGTTGAGTCTTGCCGGGATCGGCGTGAACCTCGGTCAGGGTTCCGTCGAAATCGAGAAAGAGAGCGAGCTTCTTGTCGCAGAGCTTGGCGAGTATGAGTGTGTTGGAACTTTTATTCATTAAGAGCTCTCTATCTTAAAAAAAAGGCCGGGTTGCAGCTTACTGCGACCCGGCCTTTAGAGATTATTAGATTAAGTAAGAATCTAGTCGAAGGTTACGACAAAATGACCACGCCTGTTCAGCTTCCAGCAGCTCTCGTTACTCTCCTTGCAGAAGGGTTTTTCCTTGCCGTAACTTACGACCTTAATCCTTGAGGCCGCGACACCGGAGGTAGTGAGGAACTTTTTTATCGAGTCGGCGCGTCTCTGTCCGAGAGCGATATTGTACTCGGAGGTGCCGCGCTCGTCGCAGTGGCCTTCTATTAAGATGGTGCTATTCGGGTTGTCGTTATAGAACTTAGCGTCCTTCTTGAGCGCCGCTCTTTCTGAGGGTTTTATGGTAAAACGATCATAGTCGAAGAATATGTCTATAACAGCGTCATGCGCCACGCCGACAGGCGCATTGATAAGTTCGCCGCAGTTCTTGCAAAGGGCCGCTCTTCTCTTCTTCTCCTCTATTAGTCTAGCCCTGTTTTCGGCTTCGATCTCATCGTGAGTTGGAGCAATGCCCTCGCCCCAGCCGGGATACTCCTCCTCGCCTGCCCTGGAGATATCACCTTCGGTCATATCCTTGATAGTAAGGTGTCCGGCGTTCTTGGCGCAGCCGGAAAATAAGAGGGCAGCAAAGGCTATGGCAAAGATCGGAAGATAGATTCTTCTCGTCATCTGTAGTTCCTTTCTTCTATAATAAAGAGTAATTACGCGGCAATCAGCCGCTTTTAATCTCAAAATTCAATAATAAAAAAGCCCATTTAAGTGAAATTACGAGCTATCGTCTCAAAAGGTAGTATTAATATAGTAAATTATCAAAGCCCCCACTCTCTGTCAAGGCTTTTGGACCTATTTGTCCAAATAATCTTGCTTTTTAGGTATTGTTAAAAAACAAGAGGTTAAGCCTGAAAAGCGGAAATGGGCAAGAGCCATAAAAGAGTGTGCCGGTCATAGAGTGTTTCAATCTGCTTTTGTCAGGTAAAGAATCAAAAAGTTCAACAATCCGATTAACATTATAGTCAATGTTCCCCATTCAAAACGCAGTATCTTTGACCTCTGCGGCCTATATATCAGGGCCATTATCGCAACGGCGGACATAAGTATCGCAAGCATCCCAGTCACGCCGTGGCTAACGCTGACATCGGCAAAGATCGGACCCTTGGTATATACGATATCATCGATGGCCAGCACCATGATATTGAACATATTGGAACCGAACATATTGGCCACGGCCATGTCGAGCGCGCCGATGCGAATCGCCGCGATACTTACTACGACCTCGGGCAACGATGTCGTGAGCGCCACAAAGACACTGCCGACGAATGTTCGCCCAAGGCCGCTCTGGACGGCGATATCATCTGCTATGAAGGGCAGAAATATAGCAGCGGCAATTACGACAACCGCGTTTAGCGTAAAGTGTATCAGGGCTTTATTGAGCGTGATGCCGGCCTCCCTCTCTTCTGCGGCCTCGATTACGTAATCTTTTATAACACTCTTTTCGTAGAGATAGAGCGTACGCATGCCTATGATATATATAAATAAAATAATCGGCGTGATGATGGAGATATGATAAAAGCTCGGTAGTAGCGATGCATTCATAATGGCGAATGTTGCGACCGTTATGAGGGCCACGGAAAATGCCGCCGAAAGTATATGCCCCCTGCCCGCTGCGAAGAATATGGGTCGCGCCCTATGCATCGGGTCCATTAAGGCCAGGATCAAGAGATTAAATACGCATGAACCCATAATATCGCCGAATGCGATATCGATCACTCCGGCGACCGCTACCGAACTAACGCCCGTCATCAGCTCAGGCAGGCTCGTGACGCTCGCCATAAGGATCAGCCCTATCCATGCCCTGCCGAGGCCGGACTTCTCCGCTATGACGTCGCCGTATTTCGATAAACGCGAGCCGCATATGATAATAAAAGCGGAAAGTACTATGAACTGTAACCAGACGATCTCTCTACCTCCTTTAGTGGTAAAAGCCCCTAAGTAAATTCTGGCAGAAATACCGGTGCTTGTCAATTAGAAGACTGGCGGCGCGGGCGAGAAAATACGCGGTATCTATGGGCTTACTACGCGAAATAAGAGCACACCTGTGTGCAAATTCTGGCAGAAATACGGTGCATGTCAATTAGAAGACTGGCGGCGCGGGCGAGAGAATACGCGGTATCCATAGGACCTACTACGCGAAATAAGAGCACACCTGTGTGCAAATTCTGGCAGAAATAGTAGTGTTTGTCAATTAGGAGGGCCGGGGGCGGACGAGAAAGCTTGGCCTTTTAAAAGACTACCATCGGGAAATTGGCTCCGCACACTGTGCGGATCCACCATATATTTGACTTTGGGCTGCTCCTGTTATACATTAAATTAATCGGTCTTATACTCTTAAGTCCATCAGATCTTTATCAATCAAACGAGGTAGAAAATATCTTGCAAAAGTTTCTACTGATAGCCCTGGCCGGCGCCTTCGGAGCTTCGCTCAGGTACTCTTGTTATGTTGTCGCCAACAAGTATGTCTCCAGCATCTTCCCCTGGACCACCATAGGCGTTAACGCCCTCGGTTGCTTTATCTTCGGCTTTGTATACGCGCTCTCCGTGCACAAGATGGTCATTAGCGGTGAGACACGCATTATTATCCTCGTCGGCTTTACCGGGGCCTTTACGACATTTTCGGCTATCGCCTTTGAAACGATAGAGTTCATGAAGCTTTCCCAGTGGACCCTTGCCGCCGGCAATCTGGTTGTTGAGAATGTCGCGGTACTGATAGCCATATATCTCGGCATGACCATCGGACGCCTTATCTAACACAAAGGAGATCTTATGCAGTTACAGTCTGAAGGTAAACAGATAAGGGTCTATATAGGCGAGCAGGACAAGTACGAAAAGATGCCGCTCTACGAGGCCATCACGAGAAAGGCCAAAGAGCGCGGCATGGCGGGCTGTACGGTCTTTCGCGCCATGATGGGCTTTGGAGCAAACAGCCGCGTGCATACGGCGGGCATACTGCGCCTCTCGGCGGATTTGCCCATAGTTATCGTAATAGTGGATAACCCTGAAAGGATAGAGGCCTTCCTGCCCGAGCTTGAAGAGATGGTAAATACCGGCGGCCTGATAACGGTCGAGGATATGAATATAGTGATGTACCGCCCCTCGTCATAATGGAGGAGAGATAAATATCTTACTTAAGATATTTACTAAAGAAGTCTGCCGCGCCTTTTCTATATAACTCTCCCGAGGTCGCCGAGCCGTTGTCGTGCTTGCCAAGAGTCTCCAGGAACCGCTTCTCCCCTTTAATACTATCATATACGGCACGTGCGTGAGCGATCGGTATCAATTCGTCTTCGGGACTATGCACGACGAGCACGGCTTCATCTACTTCCTTTAAGTAATCTATATTATCATAGTGAAAATCCGTAAGAACTTTTACCGGTATAATCGGCGCTTTTTCCTGTACAAGCTCGGTGATGGAGGTGAAGGTAGAGTCGAGCACAAGGGCCGCGGCCTCGACCTCGGTGGCCAGGTGAGACGCTATCGGGCCGCCAAGCGAATGTCCGTATATAATAATCTCATTACCCTTAAAGCCTTTTTTAACTCTTAAAAAATCCCACGCGGCGCGCGCATCGATATAGGTTCCCCTTTCGGTCGTAAGTCCCATGGAACGCCCCATGGACTTGCCGTAACCACGATAGTCGTAGATAAAGACCGTATAACCGAGCTCGTTAAAGAGCGAGATCATATCGACCCTTCTGCCGATATTTTCGGTATTGCCGTGGTTATAGAGGATCACCCCCTTTGAGTTGACGGCAGGCACGAACCACCCGTTAAGCATCACGCCGTCGGATGTCTTAAAATCTATATCTTCGTATTTTATATCGAAATCCGCGGGTGTCTGGCGTATCTCATCGCTTGGGCGGTAGAGCAGCCGCGGGTGCAGTATATAAAAGCCGATAAGCACGGCAGCGTAAACGAGCAAGAGGGTTTGGAAAAGGCGTTTGAGCATCATGACAAGCATACGTCCCTCGGAGGGAAGTTTTGCCGTGGAGAGTACGCTAGAGCCGGGATTAGATTTTGATTTCGGGTTAGATAGTGGTTTTTTACTCATCGTCCGGCGATAAACTTATCACGACAGTCGCTGCTGCAAAAATAGAGCGTATTGGCCCCGTCCTTGGCTGCCAGCGCCGTGTTTTTGGATACATATGCTCCGCAGACAGGGTCCTTTGCCGTCTCTACATCGACGGTATGCGAACTCTCTTTTCTGGAGGACGATTGGGCGGAACCCGCACTGCGAGGCGCCTTTACAAAGAGCTTCTTTATCAGGGCGTAAAAGATGTAGGCAAGTATAAGATAGAGAATAATTTTCATGGCAAAGAGAAAAAGACCTTACTTTTTAAGAACTCTACATGGACTATCGGAGACAAGGGCCACGGCTAATTCACGGGCCGTAAGTTCAAGAAGAGGATCTTTAAAATCCGGCGATATCTCCGAAAGAGGTTTCATTACAAAGTCTCGAAGAGTGGCCTGCGGGTGAGGAATTATTAGCCCCTCTTCACTTATCACACGGTTGCCGTAATATATTATATCGAGATCAATCACCCTCGACGCCCATCTCTCTCCGTCCGGGTCGCGCCCCATATCGGATTCGATCTCCTTAAGCACCCTAAGAAGATCGACTGGTTCAATAGAGCTCTCTATCTCTATAAGACTATTAAGATAGTCGGGCTGATCTGAGCCGTCGAAAGGTTTTGACAGATAGATCGACGAAGAGCCCTTTACCTTCAGGTCGTCTCGCTCTTTAAGCAGCCTTACGGCCTCTTTGAGGTTGGCCTCTTTATCACCGAGGTTTGAGCCCAGAGCGATAAAGACCGACTCAGCCATAGACCGCCTCTTATCCGAATCTCAGGCCGAGTGTCTTAAGCCTCTCGGCGACCTCTTCGGTTACACGCCTCTCGTCGGCCTCGTCTCTAGCCGCAAATGTCGCGGAGAAACGGAGGAAGCTGCCCGCGTCGTCCCACGGCACGGTCGATATATGGGCGTTCCTGATAAGATAGTCAGAGGCCTCTTCGGCCCTGTCAAAGGTAATACCGCCCGCGGCCCCTGACGGCGAGGCGACATATAGATAAAAGCTTCCACCCGGCATGATCGCATTAAAACCTGCGGCATTCAGGGCATCGACCATAAGCTTCAGGCGTCTCTTGTACTTTGCCGCCGTCTTTTCGGTTATCTCGGGGTGATTAAGCGCATATATGCCGGCCTTCTGTATGGCGATGAACTGGCCCGAGTCGTAGTTGTCTTTTACATTTGCGAATGCGCTTATGACCTTCTCGGAACCTGCGAGGAAGGCGAGCCTCCAGCCGGTCATATTATAGGCCTTTGAGAAGGAATGTATCTCAACACCGACCTCCTTTGCTCCGTCTATGGTGAGGAAGCTGAAGGGCTCCGAATATGAAAGAGCGGCGTAGGCCGCGTCCTGCACTATGACGAGATTGTTTTCATGCGCGAACTCTATGGCGCGTTTGAAAAACTCCGGCGTGGCGCAGGCCCCGGTCGGGTTGTTCGGATAGTTTAGATAGAGTAGTTTTGCGGCGTCCCTGTCCTCTTCGCTTATAACGTCGAGGTCCGGAAGGAAGCCGTTCTCGGCCAGGAGCGGCAGCTTTACCGTTCGTCCGCCGTTCCAGTCGGTATGGGTCGCCATCACCGGGTATCCGGGCGCGGTCATGAGTGTTACGTCGCCGGGATTAATAAAAGCGTCTGGGATCATAGCAAGGGCGGGCTTGGAGCCAATGGAATGGATTATCTCGGTATCTGGATCTAACCCGGAGACCTTAAAGACATCTTCCATATATTTGGCGGCGGCGCTCTTTAGCTCCGGTATGCCGTTATCGGCGTAACCGCGATTTTCGCTCTTTGCGCATTCTATCTTAAGCGCCTCGACAACCATCTGATGAGCCATCTCGTCCGGCTCTCCAACGCCGAAGTCGAATAACTCCCTGTCGGGGTCGGCCTCTTTTGCGGCGGCCTTGGCGCGTTTAATCTTCTCGAATTTATATATTGTGGTATCCTTACCGAACCCGGCCCCGCCGATACGCTCCGCAAAGAGATTTTGGATGTAAGACTCCGACATCTATTCTGCCTCCTATTGCACTAATGGTTTCCTTGTGCCGCCAACCGTATTGGTAAGCGTGCCCAGATTTTCTATTCTAACATCTACCCTGTCTCCGGGATAGATCTTTCCTACTCCGGAGGGTGTTCCAGTGGCTATTATATCACCCGGAAGCAGCGTCATGACCTTTGAGACGAAGCTTACGATCTCGTTAACGGTAAATATCATGTCGCTTGTTCGAGCGTCCTGCCTCGGCTCTCCGTTTACAAGCGACTCTATCCTAACGTCCGAAGGGTCGAGTTCCGTTTCGACCCACGGCCCGACAGGGCAGAATGTATCAAATGACTTCGCGCGCGTATACTGTACGTCCCTGCCCTGAAGGTCTCTGGCCGTAACGTCGTTTACGCATGTATAACCGAGTATATAAAGCGGCGCCTGTTCGTCCCGTATCATGCGGCATTCGGCGCCTATCACTATACCAAGTTCGGCCTCGAAATCGACCCTGCGCGACATGTGTCCGGGATATATTATCTCGTCTTCAGGCCCTATGACCGAGGTCGAGGGTTTTAAAAATATCATTGGCTCTTCGGGCAGCTCTTTATCAAACTCCGCGGCGTGGGCCTTATAGTTCAGCCCTATTGCGACGACCTTGGACGGCTCGACCGGCGCAAGTAACCTAACCTCGTCGATAGAAAAGGTCTCGGTATCGACCGCGGCCCATTCGCCTATAGGCAGATCAAAGAAAGAACCGTTAATAAGGCGCACCTTATCACCGTCGATCATGCCGTTCAGTACGCGGTCGTTTATGGTAAAGCGGGTTAGTTTCATGGGTTAAATTCTATCTGTCATTATGAGAAGCTTTAGCGACGAAGCAATCTCGTTATTATCAAATAATAAAATGGCTAGCCATTATATTGACAAGCACTAAGCATTTCTTCTTTCGCGTACTACTTGTACAAAACTTCTCAAGGCTTACTTCGCGAAATTGGCCCCGCACACTGTGCGGTTAGGCCTTAATCTTTCCCGTCATGCCGAGCAGTTTGAGCCTCAGGGCGTTTACCTTGATAAATCCTCCGGCGTCGCGCTGGTTGTATACGGCGTCTTCTTCGAAGGTCGCGTAGTCGGGGTGGTATAAAGAGTTGTCGGCCTTGCGCGACATTATCGTCATCGTACCTTTGTATAGTTTCAGCTTTACCGTGCCGGTTACACCCTTGACTGTTTCGTCTACGAGCGCCTGAATGGCCTCACGCTCGGGTGAGAACCAGTAGCCGTTATAGACAAGTTCGGAATAGCGCGAGATCATCGAGTCGCGCAACTTTATGCACTCGCGGTCCATTGACAGAGACTCCACTGCGCGGCGGGCAAAGTGCAGCACCGTTCCGCCCGGCGTCTCGTATACTCCGCGCGACTTCATGCCGACGTAACGGGATTCTACCATATCGACGCGCCCTATGCCGTTCTTTCCGGCGAGCTTATTTAGCCTGTCTAAAAGCTTTGCCGGAGAGAGCCTTTTGCCGTTTATCGAGACCGGGTCTCCTGCCTCATAACCTATCGTCACGTTGGTCGCCTTGTCCGGCGCGGCTTCAGGTGATACGGTTATCTGGAACATATCTTCCGGAGCGGCTACGGCAGGGTCTTCGAGCACGCCGCCTTCGTAGCTAACGTGAAAGAGGTTGCGGTCTATGGAGTAGGGCTTCTTCTTAGAGACCGTTATATGTATCTTATGCTTTTTGGCGTAGGCTATTAGGTCTTCCCTGCCCTTTAGATCCCATATCCTCCACGGGGCTATGACCTTTATATGCGGGTCGATTGCATAACAGGCGAGCTCGAAGCGTACCTGGTCGTTGCCCTTGCCCGTGGCGCCGTGGGCTATTGCGTCGGCCCCGGATTTTTTTACTACCTCCATCCATGCCTTCGATATAATCGGTCTGGCAATGGAAGTACCCATCAGGTATGTGCCTTCGTATACGGCGGCGGCGCGAAGCATGGGAAAGACGAAATCCTTTGTAAACTCTTCGCGGATATCGACGACATGCACCTCGGAGGCGCCGCTCTTCAGGGCCTTTTTGGTAAGCGGCTTGATCTCCGAGCCCTGCCCTACGTCGGCGACAAAGGCGACTACTTCACAGCCGTAGTTCTCTTTTAACCAGTTGATAATAACAGAGGTATCAAGACCGCCAGAATAGGCGAGCACTACCTTTTTTATCTTTTCAGTCATTTAACTTCCTTTAGGTATTTAATGGTTTATAAATAATATAGAAGAACAATAAGGTACTTGTTGGGTTTCGCAAAGAACGCGCTCTACCCAACCTACACGATTTTAAAAAAAACAATATTTATATCGGTGCTACAACAAACTCAAGACGCGAACTAAAAACTAGCGGCACCAAGAAATTCCCTTCGCGAAATTGGCCCCGCACACAGTGCGGCGCGAACTATAAAACTACCGGCATCTAAAAACTAACTCCGCGATATAAAAGCACACCTGTGTGCCTAGTGCTGCGACAAACTTAAAACGTGAACTATAGAATTACCAGCCTCTAAAAGCTAACTCCGCGAAATTGGTCCCGGGCACTGCCCGGCTAGGCGTCGTGGGGCAGCATTAGCCATTCGAGGATGGCTTTTTGTATATGGAGCCTGTTTTCGGCCTGATCGAATACGACCGAGCGCGACCCTTCCAAGACATCTTCCGTGATCTCTTCGCCGCGATGGGCCGGCAGGCAGTGCATGACCATTACGTTCTTATTGGCCAGGGCGACTGTCTTATTATTTATCTGATAGTCTTTGAAGGATTTAATCCTTTCGCGCTGTTCCTCTTCCTGTCCCATGGAGGCCCATACGTCGGTATTTAATACATCGGCCCCTTCCGCGGCTTTGGCTACCGAGCTTGTCTGCAAGATCTCTCCGTCGGCGTCGGCCCTTGCACGGGAGATAATGGCCTCGTCCAGCTCATATCCCGGAGGAGATGCCAGGGTCAGATCGAAACCGCATTTAACCGCGGCCTCGACCCACGAATTGGCCATATTGTTGCCGTCGCCTATCCATGCGATCTTAAGCCCTTTGAGAGTTCCGCGGTTCTCCTTAATCGTAAGGAGGTCGGCAAGGACCTGGCAGGGGTGGTGCATATCGGTAAGGCCGTTTATGACCGGCACATCCGAGTAGCTTGCATACTCTTCGATTATCTCGTGGCCGAAGGTGCGTATTACCACGGCGTCCACATAGCGGCTCATGACACGCGCCGTGTCTTTTATAGGTTCGCCGCGTCCAACCTGAGAGTCGCGGTGGCTTATGAATATGGCATTACCGCCAAGGTGAAACATGGCCGTCTCAAAGGATACACGCGTGCGCGTAGATGCCTTTGAAAATACCAGCGCAAGAGTTTTACCGCGTAGCGGGTGATAAGGGATGCCGCTCTTGTGGCGCTCTTTAAGCAGGGCCGCTCTCTCAAGAAGCGTGGTGATCTGCTCCTTATCGAGTTCTGATATGGTTAAAAGGTTCATATTTTATCTCTTATCGTATGGTAGTTTCTCTCTACATTACAATTAGATTTTTTACCATAAAACGCAGGATTAATCCAATTCTTTATAAAAAGATAGTAAGGAAAAGAAAGAGAGAAGATATATTGCTAATCCGAATTATGGAGGTTTGGGAAAGTTAACTATGCGGAGGTAGTGAGCTTGCCTCCGGTCCTTTCTTTTAGAAAGGCGGCTAGTTGCATATCTACCTCTTTAACATGGTTTACGAGCCAGTCGCAGATATGTGTCTTTAAGGTCTCGGCAAGAGCGTCGCTTGCGCCGTCTTTATCGTATTCGCGCTTTGCGTCCTTTACGGCGCGAACGAATATATCGTGTTGAGCGCGGTGGTCGGCCATCTTCGGATAAGAGAGAATATGCATGCACTTTACTTCGGTCGTAAAGTGAGAGCCTATATAATCGCCGAGAAAGTCAAAGAGCCCCTGAACTTCGTCGGCGCCGCGTCCTTCATTTATGGCGCTTACAAGCGTGCCTATACGCTTAAAGAGCTCACGGTGTTGCATATCTATCTCTTCGACCCCTACGGCAAGGTCTGGCGTCCACTCAAAAGTCATCTATAAACTCCATCAGTATCTTTATGGTGAAAATATTAAAGAGACGGAAGATAATCGTAATAGCTACAGGTATTAAACGCCTATCTTATGATCTCTACCTCTTGCGGTTTGCCGTCAGAGGCTTTTGGTTTTTCCTCTTTAGACGGTTCGTCTACTACGTCCTCCAGGGCGCCGATACTGCGTAAATGAGCGGTAAAGAGGGTATCGACATTTTGGATATGATTCATAAACCAGCCGCAGAGCTGGGTCTCAAGCGTATCGGCCAGCGAGTCGGTTGGCCCGCTTACCTCGTACTTCTTCCTAAGGTTCTGGAGCGAGTTACGAAAGATATTATGCTGAGCCAGGTGATCTTTAAAACCGTCGAAACCGTACCTGATCATCGAACGCTCTTCTGCGCTAAAATGAAGGACCGCATAGTCTTCGAGAAAACAGATAACCTCCTCGATATCGTCCTTGCCCTTTTTCTTTTCTATGGCGTCCTGAAGGTCATTTAAAATATTGATGAATTCATGATGTTGCTTGTCTATGCGCGGTATGCCGACCGAAAGGTCGTCACTCCAGTGAATTCTGATAGCCATATTAAGACCTCCTAGAGTAATATGCTCAGGCAAATATTTTTGTATAACGCTACTATTCTATATCAAATGCCTAGTCGAAGCAAGAGGACATTACAGCCCCGTCACTCTATATCGTTACTGCGCCGACTTTTCACTGATAAAAAGACCAAGCGCTTTGTCTCGCACCATTACGTGATCAACGAACCAGTCGCTTACACGCTCTTGCAGTTCTTCCAATAACTCTGGCGTGCAGCCCTCTTCCTCGTATTTAATCTTAAGAGAGAGCACGTCGCGTATAAAGGCGTTATGTATCGTCAGGTGTTCGTCCTTTTCCGGGTATTCGTACTGGGACATCAGCGCCTGTTCGTCGGTAAAGTGCCTGACTATATACTCTTCGAGAAAGTAGAATACCGGAGCTACCTCTTCCGGGCCATTGTCTTGTGTAACTGCCTTGTAGATGGCGTTGATCCTTCGGGCAAGCTCCCGGTGCTGTTCGTCGATCTTTTCAACACCTACGCTCATATCGGTGGTCCACTTAATGGTCATCGGTTATCCTTCTTAACGTTTTCAAGCGCGGTTTTTAATATGCCAAGCATTTCATCTATCTCGACGCAGGTGATGGTCAGCGGCGGTATAAAGCGTAAGACATTTCCTGCCGTACAGTTTATCAAAAGGCCGCTGTCGAGGGCCGACTTTACGATATCGCCGCCCGGTATGGATAGCTGCATGCCGATTATCAAACCCTCGCCGCGAATCTCTTCTATGAATCCAAAGTCTTCTTTAAGAAGTTCGAGACCTTTAAAGAGATAGGCCGACGACTTTTGGCAGTTTTCCAATATACCGTCTTCAAGCGTGGTCTTTATAGCGGCGACCCCCGCGGCCGTCGCAAGCGGGTTGCCTCCGAATGTAGAGGCGTGCGTGCCCGGTACGAAAGATGCCGCGACCTTCTCTGTCGCGCAGATCGCGCCGATTGCAAGCCCTCCGCCAAGCCCCTTGGCTAAGGTCATTATGTCGGGCTCGACCCCGGAGTGCTCATATGCGAAGAGTTTAGCGGTACGGCCCATGCCTACCTGAACCTCGTCGAATATGAGCAAAAGCCCCTTTTCGTCTGCAAGCTTTCGTACGGCCTTTAGGAAACCGTCCGGCGGCAGATTTACACCGCCCTCGCCCTGAATCGGTTCGAGCAGTATAGCTCCGGTATCGGGGGTAATGGCCTGGCGTATGGCGTTTATATCACCGAACGGAACATATGTAAAACTCTCCAGAAGAGGCGCGAATCCTACCTGTATATCGGGCTTGGCCGTAGCCGATAAAGCCGCCATGGTCCTGCCGTGAAAAGAGCGTTCCATGCTTATAATATGGGACTTCGGCCTGCCTTTATCGTGAAAATACCTGCGCGTGAGTTTGATCGCCGCCTCTATAGATTCTGCCCCTGAGTTACAGAAAAAGACTTTGTCGGCGAAAGAGTTTTCGCAAATAAGTCTTGCGAGCTCCGCTTGCGGTTCGATATGAAAGAAGTTCGATACATGCATAAGCCTTCCAGCCTGAAGACGAACCGCTTCAACGACTGCCGGGTGGCAGTGTCCGAGATTGGTTACGGCCAGACCCGAAAGAAAGTCGAGGTACTCTTTGCCATCGGCGTCCCAGAGGCGCGCGCCCTTGCCCTCTACCATGGCAACGGGAAAACGCCCGTAGGTATGGGCGACGTAGTTGCCGGTCTTATCTAATATCTCTTTATTTGTCATAATATTCCAATAAGCTAAAAATCATTTGATAAAAAGACATATTAGGTCCCCTCACCTTAATCCTCTCCACAATCCTCTCCACATGGAGGAGAGGGGGAAAGAGAGTTCGCAAAAAACCAAACTCTCTATTAAAAACGTCTGGCCATTACAACTCTATCTATCCCTGAAAGGTCTTTTTTAATCATAATATCGCAGAGCTTGCCGCTCTCTTTGAGCATGGCGGCTACCTCCGCAGCCTGTCCGTAACCTACCTCCAGCATCATCATGCCTGCTTCGGCAAGATAGCGCGGCCCCTCTACGGCTATACGCCTGTAAAAATCAAGTCCGTCGGACCCTCCCCATAGCGCGCCGCGGGGCTCGTGAACCCTTACTTCCGGTTCGAGTTCGTCAAATACCTTTTCCGGTATATAGGGCGGATTCGATACGATAAGGTCAAAACCCTCGTTATCGTCGTCCCTGCCGAGCGCCGCAAAGAGATCGCTCTTTATAAATTCGATCTGTTCGCCGCACTCATTAATAGCGGCATTCTCCGAGGCGGTCGAAAGGGCCTCGCTTGAAATATCGGTAGCCACTATAAAAGGGTCATTAAGTTCAAGCGCGAGCGTCACGGCGATACAGCCGCTGCCGGTACAGAGGTCGAGTATAAGCGGCATCGCGCGCCCTTTTAAGAGACTGACAGCCTCGTCTACCAACAGTTCGGTCTCTGGGCGCGGTATGAGGACAGCCGGGCTGACCTTAAAGGTGTGACCGTAGAACTCCTGGTCGCCCATAATATATTGCGACGGCTCGCGTGTGGAACGCCGCTCAATTACATCAAGCAAAAGCTCGCGCGAGTTTTCCGATAATAGTTCGTCGCGTTTAAAGTGCAGCTCCATGGGGCGTATGCCGACGGCAAAGGAGACGAGATAGAGGGCCTCGCGCTCCGGGTCTGGTATCCGGGCCTCTTTGAGCTGTTGGCGGGTCCAGATAACGGTCTCGCCAAGATTTTTGTCAAGTTGCGACATAGTTACTCTACAATATTAAAGATTAGAAGTTACTTACAGGGAGCCGCTCAATCTATCTAGCAGAGAAAACAAAGGTGACGGTACTATTAAGACAAACTAATTAGCGTTCCTATTCCCTCGTCGGTAAATACCTCCAAGAGGACCGAGTGTTCGACCCTGCCGTCGATAATGTGGGCCGTATGCACCCCGCCCCTGACGGCGTCTATGGCGCAGTTAAGTTTTGGAACCATGCCGCCTTCGGCTACCTTGTCATCTATAAGGGCCTCGGACTCTTTTACGGTAAGCGTGCTCAGGAGTTCTCCGCTAGCTGACTTCACGCCCTCTACATCGGTAAGCAGTATGAGCTTTTCGGCATTTATCTCGCTGGCGAGCCGTCCTGCGACTGTATCGGCGTTGATATTGAAGCTTCGCCCGCCCTCGCCGCCGCCTACCGGGGCTATTACCGGAATGAAGTTATTCGTATCGAGCGATTCTATGACAGAGGCGTCGATCGATTCAACCTCTCCGGCGTGGCCCATCTGCCTGCCTTCAATCCGCAGCTCTTTTGCCTTGATAAGGCCGCCGTCCTTGCCGCATATGCCGACGGCCTTACCGCCAAAATGGTTCAAGAGACCGACGATCTCTTTATTGACCTTGCCGACGAGCACCATCTCAACGACATCCATCGTATCGGCGTCCGTCACGCGTATACCGTCCACGAACTCGCTATCCTTGCCGAGTTTGTCGAGCAGCTTGCCTATCTGCGGCCCGCCGCCGTGCACTATGACGGGGTTCATGCCGACATATTTCAAGAGCACAACATCGCGGGCAAAGCTCTTTTTAAGAGAGTCCTCGGTCATGGCGCTACCGCCGTATTTTATGACGACCGTCTTACCGTGGAACTTTTTGATATAAGGCAGAGCCTCGGTCAGTGTTTTTACTTTTTCTATTAGTTTTTGCATAATTCTAAAAACCTTTGCCATAAGCACTAAAGAGTGCAATAAGGTACTTGTTGGGTTTCACTGCGCTACGTTCTACCCAACCTACATTATTAGAATATCTTTATCTCAATCGTGTAGGTTGGGTAGAGCGCGGCAAGGCCGCACGAAACCCAACAACACCTTAAACGTATATTCGTAATGCAATCAACTAGCAACGCGGACGAGATAAGACCAGCCTCCGAAAAAAACTTCTTCCGCGAAATTGGTTCCGCACCCGGTGCGGTTACAGTATATACCTGCTCAAATCCTCGTCCTGAAGTATATCGTTCAGCGTATTATTGACGTAGGCGGCGTCTATTACGACCGCCTTTTCGTTCATATCCGGGGCGTCGAAGCTTATCTCGTCAAATACCTTCTCCATTACGGTATGGAGGCGGCGCGCGCCGATATTTTCCATCTTGTCGTTTACTTCCGAGGCTATCTCGGCTATACGCGCCACCGCGTCGTCGGTATAGGTTATCTTTATGCCCTCGGTCTCAAGTAGTGCTTCATATTGCTTGGTCAACGAGTTCTGCGGCTCGGTCAGTATCTTTATAAAGTCGCCGGCGCTCAGAGAGGTAAGCTCGACTCTGATGGGGAAACGCCCCTGAAACTCCGGTATGAGGTCGGAGGGCTTTGCCACGTGAAAAGCCCCGCTTGCGATAAAGAGTATATGGTCGGTCTTTACCATGCCATACTTGGTCTTTACGGTCGAGCCTTCAACTATCGGCAAGAGGTCGCGCTGAACGCCCTCGCGCGATACGTCCGGCCCCTGCCCTGCCTGCCTTCCGGCGATCTTGTCTATCTCGTCTATGAAGACGATGCCGGTCTGCTCTACGCGCTCGATGGCTAATTTCAAGACCTTGTCCATATCGAGCAGCTTTTGAGATTCCTCTTGTATGAGGTGCTCGAATGCTGCCTGGACCTTCATCTTCTTCCGGCTCGTCTTCTTGGGCATGATATTGGAGAACATATCCTTAAAGTTCATATCCATATCGTCCATGCCCGAGGCCGAGAATATCTCTACTACGGGGGATTTCTGTTCGGTGCTGTCTATCTCGACCTCTTTATCGTCAAGCTCGCCGTCGCGGAATTTCTTACGGAATTTATCACGCGTTCGGGCGTTGCGCTCGCGCTCTTTTTCAGCCGACTCCGGATCCTGCGTATCTCCTACAGGGCGCGGAAGCTGATTAATCGGCAATAAACAGTCCAAGAGACGTTCTTCGGCATGTTCGGTCGCCTTTACGCGCACCTTGGTCGCTTCGCTATCCTTGACCATCTTTACGGCAAGCTCGGTGATGTCGCGGATTATCGACTCGACATCGCGGCCCACATAACCGACCTCGGTAAACTTACTTGCCTCGACCTTTACGAACGGGGCCTGCGAGAGCTTTGCAAGACGTCTCGATATCTCGGTCTTTCCGACACCGGTCGGGCCGATCATAATGATATTTTTGGGCGCTATCTCGTCCCTTAGTTCGGGCCTTACATGCTGCCTGCGCCAGCGGTTACGGAGCGCGATGGCTACGGCGCGCTTGGCGGCGTTCTGGCCTATGATATACTTATCTAATTCCGAGACGATCTCTCTTGGGGTAAAACTCTTCATATAAATCCTTTTATTTCAGCATATTACAGCCTAGTTAAGGTTAAAGATTAATATCAAAAATCTAGCCGAGCTCTTCTATGGAGATATGGTCATTGGTATAGATACATATCTCGGCTGCGGCCTTGAGCGATTCTTCGGCCACGGTACGCGCGTCGAGTTCGGTATGGCGCATCAGCATACGCGCAGCGGCTAGCGCGTAAGAACCGCCCGAGCCGATGGCGGCTATTCCATCCTCCGGCTCTATGACGTCGCCCGAGCCTGAGACAATATAACTGCCCTCCAGATCGGCCACTATCATCAGGGCTTCGAGTTTACGAAGCATCTTATCGGTGCGCCAGTCCTTGGCAAGTTCAACGACCGAGCGGCGCAGGTTGCCGCGGAACTCTTCGAGCTTCGATTCGAACTTATCAAATAGCGTAAGGGCGTCTGCCGTGGAGCCTGCGAAACCGGCGACCACATTGCCGCCCTTCATACGCCTTATCTTTGTAGAGGTGCGCTTCATTATCGCGCTTCCGAGCGTTACCTGTCCGTCTCCGGCAAGGGCGGCCTTGCCGCCTCTATGTACCGCCAGTATTGTTGTGCCGCGTATCTTTGGCATATTAAAGAACTCCTTAAATAGCAGGGCGACCCTGCCCCGGCGTAAGACGACTTCAGAAGCCGCGACGCCTGTTTTTAATTAATAAAAAAGACATAAAAAATGTATTTAATAAAATAGCCCGAAAAGCGTCTAATTTCAAGTTATTAAATAAGCTGCTCTATGATTGTTCAAAGTGAGCGGCCTACTTATCTTTTATGGACTTTGAACGGGGGTGGCCCTTGTCATAGGCTTCAAGCAGGCTGTCCATCGAGACCCTTGTATATCGCTGGGTTGTAGAGATCTTTTCGTGACCGAGCATCTCCTGAATAGAACGAATATCCACGCCGGCGTCAAGCAGGTGCGTGGCGAATGTATGGCGCAGGCTATGCGGTGTCGGATCTTTGTCTATGCCGCTCTTTTCTACATATCTTTTCAAAACCCTCTGAACGGTACGCTCGGTTATGGATTTAAGATTACCGGGTCCGGGAAAGAAAGGCCCGTTATAAAGCCTCGCCCTGTCCTGCTTGCGAAGCCAGAGATCGTAGTCGGCAAGGGCCAGAGCGGCATTTTTGCCGATATAGGTAATGCGCTCTTTATTACCCTTACCCTTTACGCGCACCGTGCCTGAATCGAGATCGATATCCTGATTAGAGATACCTACAAGCTCGGCGACCCTTATACCGGTCGAATAGAGCAACTCAAGGATAGCCAGGTCGCGTAGCGCAACGCCGACCTTACGGATATCGGCCGCTCTAGTGGCCGGTACCGGTGCCTCGACAAGCTCTTTGGCCTCGTCAACTGTCAGCACGGTAGGCAGACCCTTAGTGACCCTTGGGCATGGCACAAAAGCGGCGGGGTTGGACGCTAGAAAGCCTTTTCTAACGAGAAAAGTAAAAAAGCTCTTTATGGACGAGAGCTTTCTGGCGATTGTGGCATTTTTTCTCCTGCCGTGAAGTGAGGCGACAAAGGAGGTCACGTCGGAACCCTTTACTTCGGAGGGTTCCGGCGGCAGGCCCTCTTCGCCCATAAGAAAATCTACAAATTCCCGCAGGTCGCGCCTGTAGGCCGCAGATGTATTTAGAGAGCCATTCTTCTCAATATCGAGGTATTTTATAAAATCTTCAATATATTTAAACATAAAGGGCGGCTCGCAGTATAGGAAAGAGGGTTTCAATTTATCTTTTTTTTATACCACCAAAGCGAGTGCTGCATCAATGAAAAAGCCCAAAACTAATGGCGCGCGCAGAGAGTCGGCAGAGATTCGTATTACTGCCTGTAGTAGAGCCGGTAGAACTAAAAAGCCTAAAACTTTATCGCACGTTACCTGGAGTAGCCTTACAGAGATGCCCAAAGAGAGAGAACTTGTACTAAGATATATTATTTGATATATTCATATAGATTTTTTACTCACCTATGACGAAAGATCCGACAGGCTTAGCGGTAATTTAGATTCTTCAACCTCCAGATGGAGAGTGCTGTGAAAAAGCCCGGACTTCTCACAATAATCGCCACCTTTGCTTTCTTATCTCTTATCGTTGCCTCCCCCGTACAGGCCGAGGTATTTAAATGGGTAGACGAAGATGGCAAGACGCATTATACCAACGATATCACCATGTTGCCAGAGGGTTACGAAGGTGTCTCATATGTCGATAAAGAGATAAGTTTCGAAGGATACTCACGGAACTATATTGAGGCGGAGAAGAAGGCGGATAGTTTAAATTATAATCAAAGGCCGCAGGCAAAGGCCAACCCGATAAATCAACTGCTTAGCCCAGTTTACCTACCGTCGAGAGGCGGCCCGGCGCCACTATGCTGGGGAAGCTGCGGAAGATAAGTCAGACTCCATACACCAGTTTCTATCGTAAAAAAAATCGCTGTCGCTTAAAGAGCGGTAACCCTGTTCTTGCCGCCTTCTTTAGAGCTATATAGCGCCGTATCGACCTGATGCAAGAGGTTTTCCTTTGTCTCCGATTCATCGGACGGCATAAAGGCTCCGACACCGACACTTATCGAAAAGCCCAGTTCGTTATCTTCTTTGAACTTTCTACTGGCCTTCTCAACGGCGAGCCTTAAGCGTTCGGCGAGGATAATACCCGACTCTTTATCGGTCTCGGGAAAGAGGATTGCGAATTCGTCGCCGCCTATGCGCGAGGCCGTGTCACCTTCCCTGATCGATTCAAGAATGATCGAACTTACTATCTTCAAGACCTCATCTCCGGACTTATGGCCTAGCGTATCATTTATAGGCTTAAATCCGTCAAGATCGAGCATGAGCAGAGAAAATACCCTTGAATACCTCCTAGAAACACTTATCTCTTTATCGAATGCCTCGTGAAAGAAACGATGATTATAGAGCCCGGTCAGTGAATCTTTATATGCCATGCCGGTTAACTCTTCATTGGCGGCGCTTAGTTTTTCAGAAAGATCCTTTGCCGTATCTCTCGACTGTTGCAGTTCAAGAAGCAGGCTCTCGTAAGCGTAGTTCAGGTTGCATAACTCCTCGTGAGAATCCTGAAGTATCTGCGAGTAAGGTTTTATATCACCCACCGGCACTTCGTATGCAACCAATACAGCGATAGACTCTTTGGCGATCTCATCGAGCAGCCTGATAAATTCCGAATCCTTTAGATTGAGTTTATCGTTAAAGGTATTTCTTATCTTAATCAGGTCGGTAGGGGTAATCGACTTGCTATCGTTAAAGAGGCTGCTTACCAGGGTTGAAAGCTGCAAGAGATTGACGGTCTTCTGATATTTGCCCGGCACCGCTTCGGTAGTGGCGTGATAAGATACCGCCATGTAGACCGATTCCGGGAAGCCCCAACTCTTAAGAAGCTCCATGCCAAGCTCGGCGTGGTCGACCCCCAGGATCTCCTGCTCTGTATCGGCCATCTCAATCTCATGGACCGGGTGCTGTGCAAGTACCCGACTGTACTCTTCTTTTTTAGCCTGAAATAGAAGAACAGTGCCGATATCTTTCAAGAGTGCTGTGAGAAAGATACCGGGCCTGTCTATCTCCAGGAGAGTTGCAAGGGTTCTGGCAATGACCGCATTTGTTATAGATAGATTCCAAAAGTTGTCGTAGTCGAAGTCGGGATCAAACTTCTTTAGCTCTTCAAAGATAACAAAAGAGAGGATGATATACCTGAGATTGCTTGCCGCAAAGAGGGCGACAGCATCCTCTAAGTCTGTAATCTCCCGGTCGGTGGTAAATAGTGCGGAGTTCACTATCTTGAGAGTCTGAGCCGAAAGATGCGAATCTAAGCTTATCGTCTCCGTGAGTTCCTTTATTGAAAAATCGTCGTTCTGAAGTATCGTAACAACCTTCATGGCAACGTCAGGCAGGGGTGGAATTGAGAACTCTTCACCGTCAAAGAGTCTCTCTATGGCTAGTCCGTTCTTCATTAATAGATATTCCTTTTGTCCTGTGGCGGCAAATGTCACCTTAGGATCATAGGGCCTTCTTTTCGCAGGGAAATAGGACAAAGGAGACCTGTTCGAGTCTAATATATTTAAAGGTACTATATTTTTACGACTTTCACAAGTCGTAAAAAGTGAGAAAAGTGACAAGCAGGAAGCTTTAATAATTTCAGGATGGAATAATCTAAAGAAGTGAACTTTTTTTAGAGGGTTAGGCGGGTTGTAAAAAAAATAAATATGTTATAATATACACGAATCACAATAGATATATCTCTTCACGCTTACGCTTTTTTTGATAAAAAATTTTGTAATGAAAAAGAGGGCTACTTATGGGCAGTGCATTCCCTAAGAAGATCGGCGAGATTCTTCTCGAATCCGGCCTGATCAATCAGGATCAACTTAATAGCACTATCGGCGAAGTAAAGTCCACAAGAAAACGGCTCGGCGAGGTACTGGTCGAACGAGAGATCGTCACCGAAGAAGATATCACCCGCACCCTCTCCACACAGCTTGGAATACCGCATACCGACTTTATGACGGCGGTCGTTGAGCCTGAGGCCGTTGAGCTTATACCGGAGGCTCTGGCGCAAAGGCACCTCTGCGTACCGCTCTTTATAGATAAGGGCGAGATAAATGTCGCCATGGCCAACCCGCTTAACTTCGAGGCCCTTAAAGATATAGAGTTCTCTACCGGCAAGAAGGTCCGACCCTCCATAGCCTCGGCCTCCGGCATCAAGAAGATGATCGATCGCTACTATCATATGGTTGGCCCGGCGCAGGAACTCTTAGACACCCTGAAGCTCGGCCACGTCGAGCTGATTCAGGACTACGACGAGGGGATCTCTGTTGACGAGGCTTACAAAAAAGGCGGCGCGCCGCCGATCATACGCATGGTCAACAGCCTTATATTCAATGCAGTCTCCAATCAAGCAAGCGACATACATATAGAACCGCACGAAAAATCGGTCATGGTCAGGGAACGCGTAGACGGCCTTTTACGCGATGTCGTAACGCTTCCCAAATGGGTTCAGGGCTCGGTCACCTCCAGAATAAAGATCATGGCCAAGCTCGATATCACCGAAAGAAGAATCCCTCAGGACGGACGCATAAAGATCGTAGTCGAAAAACGCGAAGTGGATCTTCGCATATCGACCCTGCCCATTCACTACGGCGAATCGGTCGTCATACGAATACTTGATAAACAGACGACAATACTCGATATTAATGATATCGGCCTCTCCGATAAGGACCTGCCGCACTTTAATGACGCCATTGAAAGGCCGCAGGGAGTAGTCCTCGTAACAGGCCCAACCGGGAGCGGCAAGACCACTACGCTCTATGCCGTAATGAACAAGATCAAAAGCGACTCTATCAATGTCATCTCGCTCGAAGACCCGATAGAGTATGAACTCGCAGGGGTGAACCAGATAGCCATAAACGAAAGGGTCGGCCTCTCATTCGCAAACGGCCTGAGGTCGATACTGAGACAGGACCCCGACGTCATACTGGTCGGAGAGATGCGCGACACCGAGACCGCCAATATCGCCGTCCAGGCCTCGCTAACGGGCCACCTGGTCCTTACGACACTTCATACGAATACCGCGATTGCGGCCATTACGCGCCTTAGGAATATGGATGTCGAACCATACCTCATAGCAACGTCGCTAAACGGTATAATCGCTCAGCGCCTCATACGGAAACTCTGCAGTAAATGCAAGGTCGAACACCACCCTTCATCCGAAGAACTGCTTCGGGTGGGAATACAGGATGTCGCATATCTCGGAGCGAGGATTTTTAGGGCGGTCGGTTGCAATAACTGTAACAATACCGGCTATAAGGGACGCATGGGTATCTTCGAAGTCCTGGTATGTAACGCCAAAGTACGCGAGCTTATCGCTAGCGACGCAAGCGAGATTGCAATACGTAAAGCCGCGCGCGAGAACGGCATGGTCTACCTCTCCGAGGACGCCATCGAAAGGCTTAAAAACGGTACTACCTCGATAGAAGAGATAGGGCGCGTCGTACACTTTGGAGAAGAAGAGCAGATACATATCTGTAGAAACTGCTCCAGACAGATAAAGATGGAATTCACCAACTGCCCATACTGCGGCCAAAGCGTTGCGGAAAAATGCAACAACTGCAAGAAACCGCGCGATGCCGGATGGAAGTTCTGCCCCTACTGTAATACGAAGTTCGATGAAGATATCGACAAGCTGGGACCGGCCTGCGCCGTACCCGCTGTATAGAACCTTTTACCCTTACAGAGAGATCGATATGCCTGATGTAGAGAGACTGTTCAGTACAGTTAAGATCGGTTCGCTCGAACTCAAAAATCGCTTCATCAGGAGCGCGACATGGGAGGGCATGGCTACCGAAGACGGCTCGCTGACCGAGCCGCTACTAGAGATTTATAGAAAACTCGCCGAGGGCGGTGTGGGGCTGATACTTACCGGTTACGCTTATGTCAACATACGCGGCAAGGCCAACCCCGGCATGTTAGCCGTTGATAGCGACGACACGGTAGAGAGCCTTAAGAGTCTTGCTGATACGGTGCATGAGAGCGGCGGCCTTGTCGCCCTTCAGATAGCCCACGGAGGCTCTCAGTCGAAGTTCGACACAGGTTACGGAACCGAGGCCCCCTCAGCCGTCAAGGAACGCGCCTTCGGCACCATGCCGACACCGATGAGCCGAGACGATATCAAGCGCACCATAAGCGACTTCGCAAGCGCCGCCCGTCGCGCCAAAGAAGCGGGCTTTGACGCCGTTGAGATACACGCGGCCCACGGTTATCTGCTGGCGCAGTTCCTCTCGCCCTACTCCAACCAACGCTCCGACGCATACGGCGGCCCCATTAAGAAACGCGCCCGCATCGTCTTCGACGTCTACAAGGCCGTAAGAAAAGAGGTCGGCCCGGACTTCCCAGTTATGATAAAGATAAACTCGGAGGATTTTGTCGAAGTAGGGTTTACTGCTGAAGAATGCCGATGGGTCTGTAGCGAACTATCGAAGATGGGCATCGACGCGATAGAGCTATCGGGCGGCATCCCGGCCGCAGGCGACATGGCCCCGGCGCGTGAAAATATAGTCACGCAGGAGCGCGAGGCATATTTTCAAAAATACGCTAAAGAGGTCAGGAAAGAGATCGACTGTCCGCTAATACTTGTCGGCGGCGTGCGCTCGCTCGAAGTGATGGACGAACTATTAGAGAACGGAACCGCCGACCTCTTCAGCATGGCCCGTCCCTTCATAAGCGAACCCGCGCTAATAAACCGCTGGCTATCGGGCGACATCTCGCGCGCCCGCTGCATATCGTGCAACCAGTGTTTTAACGCCATCCGCGAAGAAGGCCGGGTTTATTGCGTGGCGTTTAGTAGTTAAGAAATAAAAAACAAAAACGGTGAGCAGAGCACCCTACCAAAGCCGGTTCAGGTTTGTAACCTGAACCGCAATCTTAAAATTTAGTCGACCACCATGACCTCCAAAAGAATAAAAAAAGAAATGAATAGCGGTATTTGCTTCTTTACCTTTACCGTCAGGCGCTGGTATTATCTCTTGGATGGTCACGACAGTTGGGAGCTTTTGCTGGACTCGTTAAGATACTGCCAGAAGGAAAAAGGCTTAAAGATTTATTCATGGGTCTTTATGCTCAATCATATTCACGTCATTGCCGGAAGCGGCGACCTATCGGGCTTTGCGAGGGACTTTAAAAAGTTTACTTCTAAAAAACTTAAGAAGAATATCCTTGAATCAGAACCCCACTTATTAAAGCTCTTTGAAACAGATGGCATATACCGGCTTTGGAAAGAGACGAATATGCCAATACATATAGAGAACGAGGACTTTTTTATTCAGAAGGCTAAATATATTGAAGAAAACCCGGTAAAGAAACGCTACGTCAGCAGGGCTGAAGACTGGTACTACACCTCAGCCAATAATAACCGACACCTAGAGCTATCGAAGCCATAAAAAAGTCTTACAGCACGCGTACTTTTTAACGTTCCGGTTCAGGTTACAAACCTGAACCGGCGGAGGAAAGCATAGTTAGCATTATGACACCACATTTGACAACAACCCCACAAACCATATATCATAAAACCATGAAGACTAAAGCCCACATAGAGCTACCTCACAAGAAGATAGAGACGTTTTGCCAGAGCAACCATATCAAAAAACTCTCGCTCTTTGGTTCGGTCCTTAATGACGACTTTACTCCTGAGAGCGACGTGGATGTACTCGTTGAGTTCGACCCGGCCCATGTACCGGGCTTTATCACGTTATCGGGCATGGAACTTGAACTAAGCGAGATACTTGGACGAAAGGCCGACATACGGACCGCCGAGGACCTGAGCCTTTTTTTTCGGGATAAAGTCGTAAAATCCGCCGAGGTTCAATATGCACATTGACGACCCCACGCGCCTTGGGCATATGTTGCAATCGGCCAATGAAGCAATAGGTTTCGCAGATGGAAAGAAGAGAAAAGAGCTTGATGGTAACAGAATGCTCGTCCTCTCGCTCGTAAAGTCGATTGAAATTATTGGCGAGGCCGCAAGCGGTCTATCCGAATCTGTCTATGAAAGACATCCTCAAATCCCATGGAAGAAGATTGTAAATATGCGACATAGGCTAATTCATGCCTATTCAGATGTAAATCTCGATATTGTTTGGAGCACAGTTGTTAATGATCTCCCTCCCCTAATTGAAGAGCTTGAAAAGATCGTTAAATCAGAAAGCTAGTCCCTTACTCAAACCTTCTTCAACAAAAAAGTATAATAAAACCTCGAATTCCCAGAATTATTCTCGCCCTCGTAATGTTCTATCTCTACGAGGTCGAACTTTGGGTGGGGGAAGAGGTCGCGGATGTCGTCGTCGTTGAAGGCTGTGGCTGAGCATGGCGGGGGTGCGTCGTTGTGAGAGCTGAAGGTGGTCAGTTGGAAATAGCCGCCGCGAGTAAGCGTGCGGCTGATCTCGTTTATATAGGCCGCCCTGTCCTCTTCACTGAGGCTGTGGAAGCAGCCGATATCGAGGATGAAGCCGAAGGTCTCGTTCTTAAATGGCAAGTGGCTCGCGTCACCGTTTACGAGTTCTATTTCTAGCCCCGTGCCCTCTGCCGCTTTTCTTGTATATTCGAGCGCCTTTGGCACAAAATCGAGCGCGACTACCGAAAGGCCCTCGGCAGCCATATAAACGGCATTGGAGCCTGCGCCGCAGCCGATATCCAAGACAGGCAGTTCGCGCTCTATTATCTGGTGGCCTCCTATTAGACGGACGACGACCTCCTTGGGGCGGCCCAGCTCCCAGGGCAGCTCTTCAAGTGGGGTATCGTCGTAACGTGATTTCCAATCAGAGCTATCGTCCACCCTCTTACTCCTCTATCTCTAAGGTTTCGTGATGCTCGCCGTTATTCAAGGGGAAGTAGGCATTACATAGATACTGGCTCATCATGCGCTGGGTATTAAAGAATGAGCCGTTAAAGGCGATAGACGAGCGCATGACCTTGCCGTAACCGTAGGGGCCGCCGTAATAAAGCGGCAGTATGAGCTTTTCGAGCTTTTCGTAGAGCGAGTCAACCTCGTTTGAAAAGTCCTCTTCCGGCGGCACGGCGGCGTCGCCGATGGACCAGCCGGTCACGCCTTCGACATGTCCCTCTACCCACCATCCGTCGAGCACCGAGAATGAAGGCACTCCGTTTAATGCGGCCTTCATTCCGCTTGTGCCGGAGGCCTCGCGCGGGCGCATCGGTGTATTTATCCAGAGATCAACACCGGCGCAGAGCTTTTTGGCAAAGGCCATCTCGTAGTTCTCGACATATACGACGTCGATCAGGTCGTCAACGGCGGCGCTCGATTGGTAGATACTTTTTATAATATCCTTGCCGGGCCAGTCCTTCGGATGGGCCTTGCCGCTATAGATAATCTGTATCGGCCCGATATCACGCGCAATAGATCGAAGCCGCTCGATATCGGAAAAGATCAGATCGAGCCTCTTGTAGGGGGTCGATCTCCGCGCAATGCCGAGCGTCAAGACAGACTCATTCAGCTTGTGGCCGGTGCGTTCTTTTATCTCCTTAAATAGATCGGCCTTGGCCTCGGCGTGCGCCTTCTTTATATCGGCGAGCGGGATGTCCATGGCGTAACGCAGGTAAAAATTATCGTGCCTCCAGCCCTTTACATGTTTGTCGAAGAGTTTCTTAAACGGCTCGGCGGTCCACATAACGGCATGCACGCCGTTCGTTATGGCGTTTATCGGGTAGGACGGGAACATACCTCTCGATACCTCGCCGTGACGCATGGCGACACCGTTTATATAACGCGAGAAGAAGAGGCCGAGATATGTCATATTAAGCTCGTCACTACCGCAGCAGGCGACATTTTGAAGCGCGTCGGTGCGTTCGTCTCCGAGTATGGAGCGCACCATACCCATTGGAAACTTATCGTGTCCGGCCGGGACCGGCGTATGTGTCGTAAATATGCAGCGTTTTCTAACGGCCTCTATATCGACCGGAGTCGCCTGGGTAAGTTTATGTGCGCGCCTTTTGGTATGCTCTTCAAGAAGGGCGAGCGTAAGGAGCGCCGAGTGGCCCTCGTTCATATGGCAATGGACCTCTGAACTATCTACAATGGCCCGCAACACCGCCACTCCACCCATGCCGAGCAAGACCTCCTGGCAGAGCCTGTAGCGGTCGTCTCCTCCATATAGATGATCGGTCAATCCCCTGTCCTGCTCAGCATTCTCTTCGCTTGAGGTGTCTAGGAAATAGAGCGGCACGATATGGCCCGAGACGCCGCGGATATCGTACTTCCAGACCTTTATCAGGACGTCGCGCCCTTCTATCTGTAAAGTAACGGTAACGTCCAACGGCTCAAGGTGCTCTTCAGGATGCCAGATGACCGGTTCTTCCGTCTGAACGCCGTCGGCGTCGAGCCTCTGTTTAAAATAACCCTTCCTGTGCAGGAGCGTAACGCCGACCATCGGCACCCGCAGGTCCGCTCCGGAACGCAACGTATCGCCGGCGAGGATGCCGAGGCCGCCGCTATAGGTAGGTATGGAGGGGTCTATTCCGACCTCCATTGAAAAGTATGCGACGAGAGAGTCGTCTTCAAGGTGCAGTATTCTCATTGTCTGTGACTTCTCCTTAGGAAATAGAAGGGCAGCAGATACGCAGGTAACGCATTGCCGCCCTCTTCAAGATAAATTGTATAAGGTCTGATAAATTTCAGACAAATTCTACTCTACTATTGGCCGCTTTAACATCGCCTTGCCGCGGTATGCGACATCCTCCATCTGAGCGCCTTTTTTGAAAGAGCCGAAGGAGATATAAACATCGCTTAAGAATTCGGTCTGGTTAAATTCCACCTCTTCATTAAATAAGGCATCGAAAAAGTATGCCTTGCCTTCAAAGACAGCCCTGGTAAATGTAGCCTTATAAGCGAATACGGTCTTTTCAAAAGATGTATCGCCGGAAAAAAAGACCTCTTCAAAGTCTGCGACACCATAAAAGGTCGCCTCATCAAACTTTACCGGAGGAAACGAGTTGCCTTTGCCGTACCCGGCGAAACTTATATCACCCTCGAAGATGGCTCCGGTAAAATCGAGTGTCTTGCGTTCGGAGCGACACCTGTCTATCTCTTTAAAGACCAGTTCGTTAAATTCGGTTAGAGAAATACCTTTACTACCCTGTGGCGCGTGAAAGGGACAGTATTGCCCCTTTTTCTTTCCTAAGTCTATAGCTTCATAGTGCTCGCACCAGCTACCATAGTCTTTAGAGGCCCAACAGCCGGACTTGTCTCTCCATTTTACGCCGAATAAAGACACGAATTATCCTCGGGTAGATGTACAAAGATGATATTAGCCATTAAATTTGATTTTCGCATTTTTTCTTTCTATTTTAAAGCTTTTTCTGTCAACTTTTTGGATAAAAAGGAATTTTTCAGATTAATTAATGAATAGGGCTATATTTAGTCACTGCTTAAGGCCGCTGATCAGGGTAAATTCGTCTATAAGCTGCCCCTTAATATTCTTGAAATAACAAGACGCAAGCTCGCGACGCCCGCCCTTGTTAAATTCGCAAAAGAGAGCGCCGGCCTCAGCCTCCTGATCGTCCGTATATTCCATCGCCATCCAGGGCGCGCCGCCTCTTATTCGTTGCCCGGGCCTGCGCCAATGGCCGCCAAGCCCGCTGACCAGCGCAATGGTCTCTCCTTCTTTTATCGTAACGGCATTAGATCTATCGGCCACTTCGAGCTTGCTCATGTCGCTTAAAAGGTGCGTCCTTGAATATGTATGGCTATGACCCGTGACAATAATAGCGCCGCCCTTTCTGCAGGCCTCGTAAACACCCCAGCCCGTTTCGTTGCCCTTGTCAGCGCTTTGCATAGTGCGCTGATTTTTGTGCCAGGCGCATATAGACCATAACGAGTCGTCCTTGTCGAGTTCTCTCTCTATATAACCCTTATAACCGCCCTT
>JAJCZF010000039.1 GCA_029262535.1 Deltaproteobacteria bacterium | reverse complement strand
CCTGGATACCGTAAGGACCATCTACGAATCCTTCATACTGGAGAAGTTCAAGCACAAGGACGACCAGTCGCTCATTAAACAGACAAAATAAGGGTTTTTATTTTGTCACTGGAGAGAGAGTACTTATAAATAAGGCGCGGCTATTCGAAGACTCTCGTTATGCAGTCTAAATAAAGGGATTTTGTTTTGTCACAAGAAAGAGTGCTTATAATAAAGCCCGGTTACTCGGAGACGCTCGTTAACGAGATAAGCAGGACGACGAGCCTCGGCGACGTTCTCCGGAGCACCGTTCTTCTTCACCTCTTTAAAGACGCAAAGGTAAGCTGGCTTGTAGACGAAAAGGCGATCCTTCTCCTTAAGGGCAACCCCTATATAGAAAGAATTTTCCCCTACGACCTGACGAGCGTCTTGCAGCTCCAGGCCGAACGCTTCGATACCGTCATAAACCTGGAGAAAGTAGCAGGGCTCTGCGCTCTCGCCGACTCCATTAACGCATGGCGGCGCTACGGCTTCCGCTTCGACCCGGATAGCGGCACGGCCAAGGCCTACGACGGCTCCCAACATGTTATAGAGATGTGCATAAACCCTGACGATAAGATTTCTAGCAACAAGTACTGGGAGCATATCCTCTTCGAGATGGTGGGCTCCGAGTGGCAGGGAGAGCTGCCGATACTGGGTTATCAGCCGAAGGAAAAAGAAGAAAAGTTCAACATTGGCTTTAACTTCAACGTCGGCAATAAGTGGCCCGTAAAGGCGTGGCCGACGGAGTACTGGAAGGCGCTCGAAGAGAAGCTTTCCGGGAAACACACCGTGAGCTGGCAGGAGGGGCAAAACTCCATCGAGGATTATATCGACTGGATAAACTCCGTCGATCTCCTCGTAACCAACGACTCGCTCGGGCTACACATCGCCCACGCCCTCGATAAAAAGATAGTCTCCCTCTTCGGGCCGACGATCTCCACCGAGGTATATCTTAAGAGCGGCGTAAAGCTCCTCCCGGAGAAGGAGTACGACTGTCTCCCGTGCCTAAGCACGGAGTGCATAATGGAGAGAAGCTGCATGTACGACATAAGTGTAGAGACAGTCTACGCAAACATCGAAAAACTCTTTAAGGAGAAGGCTTAAGATGAGCGACCTTAAACCCATTATAGTACCCGAAAGCCATAACTACGTGGCGGCCTTCCTGACACTCGGCTGTAACCTTACATGCAGCTACTGCATTAACCACTTCGGCCTGCCGGCGAGCGTAAAGAAACATATATCCGGAGAGGAGTGGGTGAAGGGGCTGAACAGAATCGTATCCAGAGAGGACCTGCCGCTCACGCTTCAGGGCGGCGAGCCGAGCATCCACAAGGACTTCATATATATACTAAATAACATAAAGCCAGAGCTAAAGATCGATATCCTTACGAACCTCCAGTTCGACGTCGAGGAGTTTATCGCCAAGGTGGACCCGGAACGGATAAAGCGCGACGCCCCGTACGCCTCCATCAGAGTTAGTTACCACCCGGAGGTTATGGAATTAGAGCCATTGATCGAAAAGGTCCAACGCATGCTTGACGCAAATTTCAGCATCGGCATATGGTCGGTCCTCCACCCGACGCAAGAGGATGTCGTAAGGGAGGCGCAAGAGATATGCACGGCAAAGGGCATCGACTTCCGCTTTAAGGAGTTCCTCGGAGAATACGAAGGCAAGCTATACGGGAGCTTCCGTTACGAGGGGGCCTGCGACAAGACCTTCAAAAAGCACGTCCTCTGTAAGACTACCGAGCTAATCATGGGCCCGGACGCGTCTGTATATAGATGCCACAGCGACCTCTACGAGGGACGCGCGCCCGTCGGGAACATCCTCGACCCCGAATTCCAGATTGAAGAAATATACCGCCCCTGCGACGACTACGGCCACTGTAACCCCTGCGACATCAAGGTCAAGACGAACCGCTTACAAGAATACGGCCATACCTCAGTCGAGATCGAGTTCCCGGAAGACGAAAGCGAAGCGGTCTAGGCAGTTGAAGAAAACACAAGTGACTCGCTGACAATTAATATATCTTGTTACACACCTACCTGCTTAATCCAATCACGAATATTTATACCTAAGCGCTCAATATCCTCTTTACCAAGACTACCACTATGCATGATAACATTACGTGAACGCTCAACAGTATCAAAAATACTTGCTGCCCATTCGATAGAGTGTATATATGGTTGAAATTTCTCCTCATTCTTCCTTATCACACTTATTAAGTTTGGTAAGGTAGTAAAATTAATTGGATCATCACCTCTCTGAACATGCCATCTTACTTTCTTTTCTTCTTCCATGAGTGACTCAGCACGTTCTCTAATTTTATTTGAAACACATTTTTTCCACCAATTTTCTCCTATTTCCTCCATTAAAATATTTGAAACTAAACTCCTAACAGAATTCTCAAAGGCTGCAATGGCAGTATAAACTACCGCCATACTCTTACTGGCATTAACGAGATCTTCATCTAACAAATCAATTGATAGTGCCTTGGCTATCTCAACATTTGCCAAACCATCAAGATTTCTAGATTTTCTTCCTGCACGATCTAGTGCATTGGACTTCCCCCGTTTTAGTAGACACATTTAATGGTACAATTCCAAACAAATGGAGGTGTGTCTATGTCTTCCCAGAGGTATTCAGAAGAGTTTAAGAGAGAAGCCGTTAAGCAAGTGACTGAGCGTGGTCACTCTGTCAG
>JAJCZF010000038.1 GCA_029262535.1 Deltaproteobacteria bacterium | reverse complement strand
GGGTGCCAGAGCGGGTTATTTACCGCCGCCCAGACGCCGCCCTGGAATATACCCGCCATATCCACGCCGCCCGGCGTCATCATGAATGTCGCCCACGCGTTGGCGGTTATCATGATGAGCGTACCCATCACATTTAGCCAGAGGCCGACGGCGAGGTGGAGCTTCTTCTTTCTCCCGCGCCTCATCCTCTTCCACCCGTAGTAGTAGCTATATAGCGCCGCGTTCTCAAGGAAGATAAAGAGTACGTAGAAGACGTAGCTATCCTCGAAGATCTTCGTCATGTACTTCATGAGACCGGGGTAGAAGAAGAATAGTGCGAAAGTAAAGAGGATGCCGCTTATAGCCGTAAATGAGTAGGCGGTCATGCTGATCCGGAGGAACTCGTAAGCCATCCTGTCGTAGCGGTCGTTACCGGTTATCATGCCGATGGCTTCCGAGATGACGACGAATATCGGCACGGCGAGGACGAATGCCGCAAACCAGAGATGGAGCTGAGCGAAGAACCAGCCGGTGGTGCGCCCCTTTATCGGGCCGAGGGAGCGGTAGTCCTTCTCCGTAAGCTCCGGGGGCTTTATCTGCCTCCTCTCTATCCTGTCCATGAGGATGGCTTTATCTATCTCAGCCCGGTCTTGCTTAAGATCCAGCCCGGCATCTAAGTTAACCCCCCTAAGGCCGGTCGCCTTGCCGGAAGTAGAAAGAGCTGCGGAAGCTTCCGTCTCTCCTCTTTCGGCAGAGGCGTAGGTATTATTATCCGGGGAGAAGAGTAAGAGTATTAATGCCGTGATTATCACCGTAACTAATAGTGCGGCGGCCTTTTTTAACGGAGCTAGTCTCATGGACGGTCTTTTATTATCTTTTAAATAAGAAAGAAAGCCCCTGAAGGGCGAAGAAACCCTTATCGAGCAATAGAAAAAACCCGCACGAGACGAGAAGCGAGGCAAGAAAGACTATTATCTTCATAATAATATATCCTTAATAAACCGTACGTTCTTCCGTAGTCATCACAGCTTGACAGGTTAAAGACTTTTACGTATGCTTATCTGATGGGAAGAAGAGAAAAATTAAAGACGGTGGATTATATAATAATAGCCGGAGCCATTCTAAACGTAATCCTCTTCACCGTCTTCTTTCTCTATATTATCTCCGGCACCAAGTAACCCTCTCACGGCACCCTTAAACCTCTGAATTTATAATAACTATACCACCTTATAAGATATAACGCCTGAAGATAAAATTAAAGTCTTTTTCCGGGCCAGCCCGGTTCTAAGTCGCGCAACCGGACATCTGAGGCGTGCGTAGGCCTTGCTTACGCGGCGGGTGCTTGTATCTTTGCTTCTCTGCTCCTGCGATGGTCGCGTGGTAAGAGAGTTCAAGTAGTGCCGGCGGCTCGTCGCGCGAATTAAGACCACACTGGTGTGGCCGGGCCAGCCCGGTTCTAAGTCGCGCAACCAGAAGACTGAGGTGTGCGAGGGCTTTGCTTACGCGGCGGAGGTATTTATCTTAGCCGATACCCTCTCACATTCGCCGCGTAGTACTGGAGTAAAAGCCGCGCCAGCTTTTCGCTGCGCGTGTCAGGAGCAGGCTGGCCTGCCGCACTGGTGTGGTGTGCCTGTTGTAATCTAAATTACACGACGGGATAGTGTTTTCATGCTAAACTTTCTTTAAAGAGATAAAATATTCTCCAGGGAGGTGGGTTTATGAATGCTGCTGAGCTTCTGGTTAAATGTCTTGAGAACGAGGGTGTCAAATATATCTTCGGCATACCCGGAGAAGAGAACCTCGACGTAATGGACGCGCTCCTAGATAGTAAGATTACCTTTATTACGACGCGTCACGAGCAGGGGGCGGCCTTTATGGCCGATGTATACGGGAGGCTCACGGGCACGCAGGGGGTATGTCTCTCCACGCTCGGCCCAGGGGCGACGAACCTCATCACGGGCGTAGCGGACGCGAATATGGACCGTGCGCCGGTGGTGGCTATAGCCGGGCAGGCCGCTACCAAGCGCCTCCCCAAGGAGAGCCACCAGGTCTTGGACCTAGTAAACCTCTTTAAGCCGATCACCAAGTACTCGGCGCAGATACTCCACCCGGAGATCGTCCCCGAGGTGGTGAGGAAGGCTTTTAAGCTGGCGGGCACTGAAAAACCCGGAGCGGCATTTATAGACTTCCCGGAGAATATCGCCGCCATGGAGCTGGAGGAGCCAAAGCGCCCCCTGAAGGTGCAGGGCCCCATGCAGCCCCCTCCGCCGAAGGAGAAGATAGACGTAGCAGCCGCTATCATATCGGAGTCGTCGTTTCCGGTTATAATCGCCGGTAACGGCGTTATAAGGGGGAAGGCTACCGAGGCGCTCCTTCGCTTCGCCGAAGGGCTTAACATACCGGTTGCGACGACCTTCATGGCCAAGGGCGCTTTTCCCTCGACCCACAGGCTCTCGCTCGGGACCGTAGGCCTTCAGGGTCAAGACTATATTAACTGCGGCCTCAGCCGCGCCGACGTCATTCTTTGTATCGGTTACGATATGGTAGAGTACCACCCGCACCTCTGGAACCCGGATCTTACCCAGAAGATCATCCACATCGACCCGGTCCCTGCCGAGGTGGACGAACACTATATACTTGAGGTGGGGGTAATAGGCAGTATTTCAGGTGCGCTTGATATGCTCGCAGGCATTATTGAGCCGAAGAATACCGAGTACGGCGAACACCTGCATGAAATAATAACCGGCGAGTTGAGCTCCTACGCCGGCGATACGTCATTCCCGGTTAAACCCCAGAAGATCATATCCGACTTGAGGGCGGCGCTAGGTCCTGAGGATATCGTTATATCGGATGTGGGTGCGCACAAGATGTGGATTGCGCGCATGTATCAGGCCGAGAGGCCGAATACATGCATAATAAGTAACGGATTTGCTTCAATGGGTATAGCGCTACCCGGCGCGATAGCCGCGAAGCTCGCCTATCCGGAGAGGAATGTCGTCGCAGCGACCGGCGACGCCGGATTTATGATGAACTGTCAGGAGCTTGAGACGGCCGTACGCATAGGCGTGCCCATAGTGGTCCTTATCTGGAGCGACTCGGCATACGGGCTTATTAAATGGAAGCAGGATATGAGATTCGGCAGGGAGAGTAATATCGGCTTTAAGAACCCTGACTTCGTAAAGTTCGCCGAAAGCTTCGGGGCCGAGGGGTTTAGGGTTTCATCTACTGAGGAGCTCGCCGAGGCGCTTGAGGCTGCTCTAAAGAGCGAGAAGGTCTCGATCATAGACTGCCCGGTCGATTACAGCGAGAATATGAGGCTCACGGCTCGCCTTGGCGAACTCGTATGCCCGCTCTAAAAACCCAGCTGGCCGTAAAAACGTCATTTATTCGGATACCGGACGATTATCTTTGGGTCTGGCGGGGTAAAATTTCTTCCCGGTGGTAGTAGAGCTGGGGTGCGTACTGCTGCTATCGGTGAGCGGCCTCTTTTCGCCGGTAATCATCGAGAAGACGAGGTTCTCCCTGTCTATTACCGATGTCAAGACGACAC
>JAJCZF010000037.1 GCA_029262535.1 Deltaproteobacteria bacterium | reverse complement strand
TAAACCAAAGGCAGATGCCTATGTCGAGGATAACATACATCCAGAGAGAGATATCCTTGGTCTCCTTTATCTTCACAATCCTTACAACCTGCGGGACAAAAGAAAATGTGGTGAATACGGCGGCGAGAAGCCCTACTGCGGTAATCCAGCTCATGTGACCGAATTCGGGAGCTTCTTACCGAGCCTTTCCATGCCGGAGAGGTGTTCGCCCGATAGCTCCGCCAGCGCCTTGCTAACGCCCTCGTTGCCAGAGAGTATCTCGTTGATCAGAGGCCTTGAAAATACTACGAGTTCGAGATCCTGCTTCGCCGTAATCGTCGCGGTACGCACCGTATCGTGCGTAAGCGCTAGCTGACCGAAAGAATCTCCGAAGGCGAGAGTCGCAAGCCGGCTCTCAGAGCCGTCCTTGCCGGAGGTCGCCACGCTAGCGACGCCGCTCTTTACGAGATACATGGCATCGCCCTCGTCGCCCTCTCTCACCACCTCCATGCCCTGCACAAAGACCTCGACCCAGACGCGCTCCATGACCATCTTGCGTTCTTCCGGTGTAAGAGTCCTGAAGATAGCTGAGACGGCCAGAAGCCTGTCGAGCACACGCTCTTTATAAAAAGAAAAAAGCACCTTGCCTAACTCCGGGTGATAGGATGTAATTGCCTTTAAGTCGCTCCGTGTAAGCTCTAACAACTCAAGCGGGGTCGCGGCCCTTACGGTAGCGCTTCTCGGCGTATCAGAGAAGAAACCGAACTCTCCAAAGAACTCGCCGGCCGAGAGGGTCGAGCACTTTACCTCAGCGGACCCCTCCGTGTCGGGGCTTAGGATATCGGCGCTGCCGGAGATAATAACATAGATAGAAAGGCCCTCGTTGCCGCATTTGAAAACATCCTCGCCGGATTGAAAGGTCAGGCGGCTGGCCGAGCCTATAAGGGCCATAAACTCTTCGCGCGGCAGACCCGAAAAAATAGGCGTCTCGGGAAAACACTCTTTACCAGGTATCGCAGGGCTCTCCGGCACCGGCCACTGGCCGCCATCTTTCGCTTCTATTTCAGAGGGCTCGCCGCGTGAAGAGGCTTCCGCCCTGTCACCTTCGGCAGCCCCCTCCTCAGCCCTATCGAGCTTCAGGTAGAGATCGGAGAGTTCGTCCAATACTTCAAGCCTCGACGGGTCGAGCTTTAGTATCAGCTTGCAGACCGATATCGCATTAAGCACGAGGCCGAGCTTAACGTATGCCAGGAGAGCGGACCTGTAATGAGAGAGCGCACTTTCGGTCTCTCCAAGCTCGCAGAGGGTATCTGCCAGCCGGAGATAGACCTCCGGGTCCTGGTCGCCAAAGGCCTTTATAGCTTCCAACGAGTGCAGGGCCTCTTCGTAACGCCCTTGGCTAAATGCGTCTTCAGCCTCTTCTTTTAAACGGTCTTTTTCTTTAATATCCATAATATCCAATGCTATCAAGCTTAATTAGGTTAAGCTTGTCAATTAAATCCGTCTCGGCCTGAAAGATTTTTTAAGCCGTCCCCGCTCCACCCCGACCGAGCCTGCAAACCGGGATGCTGATCTATCTTTTCAATAAGATCATAAAAGAGCTCCGGTGAGACACGCAACGAACCGACCCTTACGGAAAAATGGAGATGAGGTCCGGTGACGCGGCCACTCTTGCCGATCTCTCCAATAAAGTCACCGCGCTTTACACTATCGCTGGCCTTTACAGCTGTCTTTTTCATATGCGAATACTCGGTAAAGACCCCTAAGCCGTGGTCTATCACTACAAACCGGCCCTTAAAATAAAAGTCGCCAACATAGACCACCCGGCCCGTGGCCGCGGCCTTTATAGGGGTGCCCGAAGGCGCCGCGACATCTATACCGCTGTGCGGGCTCTTCGCTTTACCGTTTAAAATCCTGCGTGTGCCGAACTCGCCTGAACGGCGTCCCTCGGCGGGCATAATAAATGGCCCTTTCCAGAGCGGGCGCGGGAAGGAGGCCGACCAGAGCCCCTTTGTGAGCGCGGCCTCCCTATTGACCCTCTTAAGGATTACCGGGTCGAGATCGACCATCTTTGTGGGTAATGTTAAACGTTCAACTCCATATTCTTCTCTTACTACCTCGACACTTACGCTTAATTCGCTTTCCAGCCCTTTGATCGTAAAGTCGTATTGACCGGGTTTGGTATCTATCCCCGCCGCGACGATTCCCCATAAACCGTTACCATCGCTAACCAAAAAAGCCTCTCCACCGTCGAAGCTCGGCACGGCTCCGTCAATGACAGTATTAGATTCGCCCTTTAGGTAAAAAGCGGCGACCCCGCCCTGGAGAACCGCCTTGCCGGTATTCATATCCGAAGAGCGGCCAAGGCTCTCGGAAGTAATACCCGGAAAAGATAATAATATAACGAGCGCGATAGCTCCGGCAGAGCGTGAGAGATTGAGATATCTATGATTCTTAAACATAAACTTCCTGTAAGTGATCCGCTCTGTAGTTATAGACTCTTGCGATTTTCATAAAGGACATTCTATCATCTTTTTGCCATCAAGGTAAACCGCAACCATCTCCATATTATAGAGAGAACTCTAAAAATGTTTTAATAATAACTCTTAACATACATTATCATAATAAGAAATTATCCTCTTAGCAGGGATTGAACCGGACTAAAGAAAATCGCTATACATTACTAATTAGTTTATAAACTAGTACGATTCGCCGTAGGTAGCATGTCTTTAGTAATAAAATGTTTACATCGTAATGGGCATGTGCTATTATAATGATTAATTGGTAGCATTGTTCTCAGGACAAGAATCTTTATTAAGCTTACAGATCACCCTCATCATCGTTTTGGCCAACCAGGATTACTTATGATTGGAATGCGCAAGTGGCCATTGAAACTACAGAGAGACCTCACCTTATAAATAAGCAAAAGTTCTTTAGGATAGATAAAGAGCTTGTGATGGTCTTCAGCATGGTGGTCATAGTCTGGCTCATCCACTATCTGGGCATCAATCAATACGCGCTCCTCAGTATATTCTTCCTGCCTGTTTTATTCGCTTCCTACTTCTTCGGGAAACAGCACGGCACTCTCTCTGCTATTCTCGCAGTCATAATGATCTTCGTCCTGGCTCGCTATGTCCCAGAGACCTTCGTAGAACTCGGCGGCGACCTTTTGCTCGATAAATGGTCAAGCCTTCTCCTATGGGGTGGAGTACTTGTAGTAACGGGTTTCTCAATGGGAAGCCTCTATGAAAAGAAAGAGGAGACAATAGATGAGCTCAATACGACATACCAGGGTATTATCACTATGCTTTCGCTCGTAATAGATTCGGTGGATAGATATACCCAGAGCCACTCGTATCGGGTTTCGATCTATTCAGAGAAGATAGGACAAGCCATGGCCCTGCCCAAGGGTGTTATAGAGGAGCTTCATATTGCCGCGCTTCTCCATGACCTTGGAAAGATTGGCGTCAGCGAGCAAGTACTTAATAAAGTCGGCAAACTCGACAATACCGAATTGAATGAGATGTCGAGCCATACAACCAAGGGCAAAGAGATACTCGAACCGCTCGGCCCGAGGGTATCGAGGATACTGCCCCTGGTACTCAGCCATCACGAACGTCATGACGGCAAGGGTTATAACGGCATGATTGGCAGGGCCGTTCCCGTAGGCGCGAGGGTCATTGCCGTGGCCGATGTCTACGACGCCCTTACGACCGACCGCCCTTACCGCAAAGCCCTTACGCCCCGCGATGGCCTGCGTGAAATTAAATCAGGCAGTGGAACGCAGTTCGACCCCGAGGTGGTCGAAGCATTCACTATGGTCTTTGAAGATTTCATTGCAGCGGAACCCTCGATACGTAATCCAATGGAAGGCCTGGAAGTAGATTCACCCGCCCTTCAAGTGGACTTGCTTTCTTGAACAACCACAATATCACAGGAGCATGATATGAAAGAGGAAGAAAAAGAAGAGTGCTTTTGCAAGAAGCCTAAAAGCTCCATAAGGTTGTACATGATATCCGGCTTTGTGCCGGATGAGGCCTTACAGAAAAATTGTTGCTGGAATCATATTAACAGTATCCGTATGCTGGAACACGATATACCAAGACCCTCATGGGATCACATCCTTGGCAGGAGAAAGGCCCTGCTGGGCCGAAATAATAGTGACGGCTACGATGATTGAGAGAGGTCCTTCTTCAGATTGAACAGGAGAAGAAGGAGTATTCTGAGATGAGTGATGATTTTAACATTCTGATTGTTGATAGCGAGAAGACGATAAGGACTCTTTGCCATGAGGCATTGTCCAAGGCAGGTTATACGGTTGATATGGCCAAGAGCGCGGAGAGCGCTGTGGACAAGCTTAATAATTACACCTTTAACGTGATTATATCCGATATAAATTTGGCTGCCAGCAATAGGTTCCATCTTTATAAAAGAGCGCTGGATATTGAACCCAACCTGCGGGGAATGTTTATCATCATAGCCGCTTATCCAAACCGGGACGCAATACGTTTCTTTAAAGATAACGACTGCAAGTATTTAATGAGACCCTTTCTCTTCAAGGAGCTCATCAGTGAAGTAGCAGAGTTAAAAAGAATACGGCATGCTACGTTCCATATTGGCAGATGATTAAGAAGAGAGGTGGTCCCCAAAATTCGGACAGTGTGTTAAGGTTGAACGTCGCACACTAACGAAGGAGGAATACCGATGAGCAAGGGACCACGTAAGCGTTATTCAGCAGAGTTTAAGGCCAAGGTAGCACTTGAGGCAATAA